>NZ_JBJODA010000010.1:0-192161 GCF_045899875.1 Clostridioides sp. GD02377 | reverse complement strand
GCTTATATTTCCTAAGACCGTTTCTACCTTCTTAGTACCAAGTAATTCCATGCAATCTTTTATATTGCTTTTTAACCTATCAAGACTATTCTTTTTAACTCTCTTTAACTCTTGCAACCTCTTAATTTCTGAATCTATAGAGCTTATATCACTGTCAATATTCATTATTACTGAGACTATTCTAGTGTTTTTATTTTGTATCTCTTGTTTTATTATTTCTTTTATTTCCTCTAGTTTTTCAGCTTCATTTCCTGTTATTTCTGTTAAACCTTCTTCTATTTCTAATAAATCTGTAGTTAATTCATATAAAGTACTCATAATTTCCCTCCATTTATGCTATAATTAGCTTAATTAAATTTTTTAATAGTTATTTGAATCGAGCCACTTGCAATGGCTCTTTTCTACATTATTTGAACATCTATAGGTCTATCTCTTTCAATTTCTTCTAAAAACAATTCAAATCTCTTGTAATCTTCACTTTCCTCATGTTCTTTTGATTTAATCTCTACATTTATACTTTCTAAAATATTTTCAACAGCATATTTTGCTCTTTGCCATGCAACTATTTCTCTTAGATAATCTCTCATGTGTGCATCATCTATTAAATCCCTGTCTTTATTTCTAAGTTCCTCATAAAGCACACTATTTTTACTTATCTCTAATTCAGCTAAATCTAATTGTTTTTGCACCATTTGTTTTACTTTTTTTAAACTTTCCATAATAAATCCTCCTAATTTAAAAATAAAATCTCATAATCACCATATCTAACATCTTCTACTATTAGTGCTTGGTACTCCATACATCCTCTTTCTTTGTCGTAGTAAGCTAAATTTAGCTCATTTTCTGTTGCCACTACTACGATACAATCAATTTCAAAACCAAGTCTTTTGCAATTTACCTTTACTGCATTTCCTACTTCAACTTTCTTTAAATCGAATTTATTCATAATTACCTCCTTATTTTTCTATTTCTTTTATGTAATCCCAAAGTATGTGCAATATTAGCGAGTTCATTGAACTGCCTTCTGTCGATGCTATGATTTTCATTTTTTCAAGTAGTGTTGCTGGTAATCTAAAAGTAAACCTTACTCTCTCGTCTTTGTCATACATTTGACGTCAACTCCTTCCTTGTTTCAATAATACCATGTCATACATTTGACGTCAAGCATTTTTATTGACTTTCTTTATTAATTATTTTATTATTAAAGTGTCATAAAGACGTCAAATTTTTGTATTAAGGAATGATAAAATATGTCCAATAAAGATATTTATACTCGTGAAGAAGATAAGAGATTTACACTAAGAATTAATAAACTTCTTTTTGAAAAAATCGAACAACTTGCTCAAAAAGATAAGCGTTCTGTAGGTAGAGAAATTGAATTTATTCTTGAGAAGTATTTCGAAGATAATCCTGTAGAATAAAAATTATCATATCTTTTAACGTATATCCTTTAACTTTTGCCTGTTTTAGAAGCTTGTCTTTAAGTTCTCTAGACAGGCGTATTGTTGTTTGCTCTATTTGCATCTAATCACCTTTTTCTTTAATTATTTATAGATTAAACTCATTTTATTTTTAAATTAGCTGGTAAATATGTGTTAACTACATTTATATCTCTTGTTAATGCACTTCTTTTAACTTTTTTATCTTTATTAAACCTCTTATTACATATCTGTTCGTCATAGTATGTAATCTTATATAACTCTTTGTTTCTCTCTACCTTGTAAACTTTGTTTTTATAGATTGTTTTCAAATTATCTCTCCTATCTTATTTTTAATTTAAATCTATTTCTTAAAAACTTCTTTTTTAACTCTATAGTTGCAATCTTTTCTCCATTTTTGAGTAAAAAAAGCACATTTCTGTATGTTACTAGTTCCAACTAAATCACCCCCTTTCTCTTTTTCATTACATCTTTATCCTTTATCGCATTTTTCATAATAAATTCTTCAAACGATATTCTATCAATCATGTACTTTCTTCCTATTTTCAAAGCAATAAAATCCTTTGTTACCATAGCTTCTTTTGCCATGTTTCTAGCTGTTACATCAGATATCTTCAAGTACTCACAAAATTCTTCTATAGTCATTAATTCCATTCTTTTAATTCCTTTTCTATCTAAAAACATCTTAATGAAATCTACTGTATCATCTCGTACCATTAACTCTTTTACTAAATCTTCTGTATCTATAAATTGTAATGCTACATTCATTCTCAAACCTCCCTTTATATTAATTGAATATTCTGTATTTAATTTTCAAAGTTCAAAATAACTTAGCTGTTTATATGGTCTCTCTGACTTTATAACTCTTATACAATCATCTATAATTTGTATTAGATTATTTGAAGTGTCAAAGTCTATATCTTCCCATTTCTCAACACCAAGTATTAAAAATAGTCTCGCTTTTACTTGGTTGTATTCTTTATTCGCCTTGTTTATATCCAATCTATTTTTTATGTATCTAGAATACTGTTGTTTCTTAGAACAAGTTATCTTGCACATCTTTTTATATTCTATTATTGTGCCTTTTAAATCTCCTACAGTACCTGTAAGTTCTGTTATTACATCTTGTTGTAACTGATATGTACCTGTTTTTCTTATTGATGGTAAAACTTCATCAAATACCCAACTCTCAAATTTTTCTGCATTTGGAAGATTCGAGCCTACTATTAATCTGTAAACATCACCTTCAGTTATTAAAGCAGCCTTAATACCATTAATTTTAAACCCCTCGTGTTTCACTACCCCTTTGCAATGTCTTAAAATTGCATCATTAGTATTTTTATAACCTAAAGACTTTGCAATATCTTTTCCTACAAAGTAAGGCTTATTATCAATTTCTGCCATTCTTATTTGTCCAAACTCCATCTTTTCAAATATTTGTAAGTTATTCATACTTATCAACCTCCTGTTCATCTTTTAAGTCCTGTAAATCCTCAAATTCTTTCCATAAGATATTTATTATAAAAGCATTTTTACTTAATCCTTTTCTTTGAGATTGTCTATGTAGCTCTTCATTTAATTCGTCTGGCATTCTAACAGTTATCCTCTTTTTTGCCGTCACTTTTGAACCACCTCCTTGTTTATTATATTATCATTGCGTCACCTTTGCGTCAATGCTTTTTTTGAAATAATTTACGTGGTATAATAGTGACATCATTTAGACTCAAGGGAGGTGCTATATTTATGCCATCAAAATTACCTAGATACACACTTAGAATAGATAACAATCTACTTGAAAAAATCAAGTACATAGCTGAAAGTGAAGGTCGTTCTGCTAATAAAGAGATTGAACAATTGATAAAAAAACATGTTGAAAGTTATGAGAAAGTAAATGGTAAAATTAATATTTAAGTTTATGCAAAATTAAAACTTTTGTAAATTATTGCTAATCACTAACAGTATGTATTCATTTACTGACATACCTCTTTGATTAGCTTTTTCTTTGCACTTATTGTATAGTTCTTCTGTAATACTCAGAGTATATTTCCTTTTATTATTCAATCTAATCACTCCTTTTCAAAATATTCTGTATTTAATTCTCAAAATTCTAACCTAACATTGATAATTGTTCTTCCTGTTCCTTCAATAGTCTTTTTAAAATATACTCTTGACCTTTTCCTGTAACTCTAGTTGTTTTAAAAGTAAATGTGCCAGCTGAGTTCTCCTTAACACCTTCTATGGTTTCTAAATAATCTCTATCTATTGCAACTTGCTTTGGTTCAGTAGAATTCTTAAATACTAAATCCCATTCTCTTAATTTCTCGTATAATCTTTTCTCTCCAATAACTATCCCTTTGCTTTTAGAAATGATTTTTGCTACCTCTCTTACAAGTAAACTATTTTTTGATGATGCTATTTGATTGATAAATTTACTTTTTTCTTGCAACTCTTTATTTTTTTGCTCTATTGTTTTATTTGCTACAATTAATGCTCTAGCCATCACTTTTTCGGGACTATTCCAATCCTTTTCTATCTTAATAAAATATTGTCTTGCTTGTTTACCTTTTTCATTACGCTGTATCATAGCTATTTCTTTTGCCATATCTAACTTAATAGCATGATTTTCACTTGGTCGTCCTCCAGTACTTTCTTCCAAAATTGGAATAAAGTCTTCGTTTATTGTAAATCCATATTCACACATTCTTTTAAACCAAGTTGTATAATTGGAATTCACCTCTAAAAATTCATGTAATTCTCTAGCATTTACTATTGGTTCTTGATTTTCATTTATTTCAACATTTATAAGCTCATTCATGACTATCTTCCTCTCTATATTTTTAGTGTTATTCAATATTACTTGCTTTAGTTGCAAACTTTAAACCTAGTACAGCTTCATGTAAATCATCTATACTTTCCATTCCGATATTCCAAACTTCTTCTTCATCTTTGTCTATCACATCATCTTCAACTACTCTTATAAAATCATCTTCTAACTTTAGGTAATTCCTTATCGCTATGTATAGTTTTAGAGCTGCATTAGAAATTGTTTTAAGTTTTACATTTGGCAAATCAATTAATTCATTCCCTGTACTAGATTTTAAGTGCTGGTATCCTAGAAATTGATTATTATAAATTTCTGTCATTTTCGAAACTACTGTAGTTGGTGGCATTCTTTTATCATTCTCATATGCTCTTAAACTCTCTACTGATATATCTAGTAGTTCAGATGCCTTTTCTTGTGTAAGACCAGTATTTTCTCTTGCTTTTTGGTAGATATTTTGGTATTCATATGACATTCAAATCACCTCTTTGAAAGGTTATACTATAATTAACCTTTTACTTTTAAATATTTACAAATTGCTTCTTTTGCATTTGGACTTTTAAGTCTATCGTTAATTACTGCTGATAGATGATATTTTGATAACCCTAACTCCTCTGATAAATCATCTAGTCTCAAATCTCTATCTATCATGGCTTTTTTAACTTCTTTGCTCCATTTTGGTAAACATTTTTTATTCATTATTATCACCTTCTTTATTAGTGTGTTTATTTGTGGTAAAATTAAATTTATATAACAATTTGTTGTCGTAAGTAATTGTTATCATAGTTATATTATATTTGGAAATTTCCACATTGTCAATACATATATTGGAATTTTCCTATTATTTTTCAGAAAAGAGGTTTATCTTGTGATTAGTCGTATACTTGATTTAATGAAAAAAAATAATATTACAGCTAAACAGCTAACAAATGATTTGGAAATTTCCAATAGTTCTGTCAGCGATTGGAAAAAAGGAAAAGGCAAACCTTCTTCAGATGCAATAGTTAAAATAGCTGAATATTTTAATGTTACTACTGACTATCTATTGTTAGGCATAACATGCAATAAAACAAATAATACAAACTTAACTGAAAATGACCATGAAATTTTATCTCTATTACATAAATTTGATGAGCGTAACCAAATCAAATTTATAAGTAAGGCTGAGGATTTAGCTGATAAAATGTTAGAAAAAGAAAATGATACAGAATAATTACTATATGCCTGCTCTCTTATAACTTTCTAGGCAGGCGTATTGTTGTTTGCTCTCTTTGCATCTAATCACTCCCTTTTCAAAATATTCTGTATTTAGTTTTCAAAGTTCTAGCCTAACATTGATAATTGTTGGCTACTTTTTTCTATGTCTGGTAATATGTTATTTGCTTTTAATAAGTCATTTAAAAACAATCTTCCTTTTTGAGTCCATTTAGTTATCATTTTTGTGCTTATATTTCCGTTAGTCCTAGTTATCTCTATTGTTTCTGAGTGAGTATATCTTTTTCCTTGATGTTCCTTATATAAAAGCCATTGCTCACTTTGCTTATATTGCACCTTTAATTTATGAAGTAATTTGTTCATTTCTGTGCCACTCATTCCGTAGTCTTTTGCAATTTGAGTTATTGTAACTAAACTATCACTTTTTAGTATTTTATCTGTATAATCAGCTTTTGGTTTAAGTTCATTTATAACTTGGTCTTTGATTTTACTTTCTAGTTGAAGTTGTTCTTTTTCCTCAACTTCTGTTAACAACTGTTGTAAGGCTTCTTTATATGTAGTTGGTAATTTAGGTTGCTGTTGTTTCAATTCTTGTTCCATTTCTTCAAATTTTTTCGTATATGTTCCTGTAAATGCAGTTCCCTTTATTCCTGTCATTTTATTTGCTATAAAGTCACAACCTATTTTTGTTATTGCATAACATGGCTTTTCTCTTTTATAGTCATCCGAGTAAGTATTTTCAATAAAATAATCAGATGGGTACAAATCTGTACTCATGTTTTTATTAGCTTCTTCCATCTGATTTATATAGTTTCTTATATCTCTTAGTAAAATCTTGTGTTCCTTTTCAACCATTAAAGCTATATCTCTGCTATCAGTTGTTAGTTTATTGTTGACTTTTACTATTGTTAACTCTTTCATGTTTATACCTCCTTTTGAGTTTTCATATTTCTTGAAAATTTTAATTTTAAAATAGCTTCATATATACCTTCTAACTTTTCCATAACGTCATTCCAAACTTCTTCTTCATCTTCATCAATCACATCATCTTCAACTATATCTATGAAATCATCTTCCTTTTTAAGGTAATCTTTGATTTCTTTATGCAACTTCAAAGTTATACTTGAAAGACTTTTCATTTCTAGTTTTGGTAAGAACATTACTCCTGCTTCTGTAGTTCTTCTAACATGTTCATAGCCTAACAAATTATTGTTATATACAGATACCATCTTTGCTACTATTTGATTGTTTGGTATCCTCTTGTCGTTCTCGTAGGCTCTTAAACTCTCTACAGATATATCTAGTAGTTCAGATGCTTTTTCTTGTGTTAAACTGGTATTTTCTCTACTTAGTTGATAGATATTTTGGTATTGTTGTAACATTTATTTTTCACCCCTAGTATTGTAAACTTAGTATATAGCTTAATTCATACTTTTAGTAAACTTTAAGTTGACACTATTATTAAAAAAAATTTCCTCTATACTTAGACCAAAGAAATCTGATATAGTCTTCGCTTCTTCAAGAGAAAATTTAGTTTTACCATTCTCCTTATGCGAATAAGAAGCTAAAGTTATATTAAGTAAATTTGCTATATCAGATTGATTAACATTATTTAGTTTCCTATATGCCTTTAATTTTTTAGTATTCATTATTAACACCTCTTTTCTAGTCAACTTTAAGTTAACTTTATATTTATATAATAGTCTACTTTTAGTTTACTGTCAACATAAAATTTACATTTTTTTAAAAAAAGTATTCATTTTGTTATATATTTCATAAAAAATATAACATATAGTTTATAATTGCTTATATAAACATCAATGAAAGGAGCAATATTATGACTCTTCAAGATAGAATAAAAGAAGAAAGGCTTAAACTTGGTTTAAATCAAGTTGAATTGGCTAAAAAATTTAATGTAACTAAACAAACTGTAAGCAATTGGGAGAGCGGGAATAGAATTCCAGACACTTTAATACTTACCAAATTAGCTGACTTTTTTTGTATATCAGTAGATTCTCTTTTAGGTAGAACTAATAATGAGCAAATAAATAATTATGAAAATTTCATTGATGAACTAGACAGTTCTGATGATGTAAAAGAATTAATAAAGATATTTCTTGATTTAGATGATAAAACTAAAGATAAGATGTTAAAAATTGCTCAGGTTTTTATAGAAGAAGAAAAATCAAAAGTTGATAATCAAAAATAAATTTATCTAAAAGAAGAGAAATTATTCCTCTTCTTTTTCGTTGTGTAAGTTTTTAATAATTTCTTTATATTCATCAAATTTATATGTATTAACACTTTCTAATTCACTAAAAATATTATTCAATTCTAGTATTAGTTTATTTGATTCATCCACACAACTACCCCCTCATATAAACGAACTTATGTTCGTATTTTTAGTTATAAATCCCCTGTAATATTTAATAAGTTATGCTTATGTATACCCTTTGTATCCTTTAATTTTCTAACTTTTAAATCAGACTATTCAGAATTGTCTTTGATAATTATCTTACTTACATAATAATACTTTTGTTAAGTAATTGCAACAGAAAACAGGCAATTGTAATAAAAAAAATCGAATTTTGTAGAGAGTTGGATATTTTTTCCATTTCCCTATATTATTAATCGTGTTTTTTATTATATTTTCCTCTTATATCTAGTTTATATAATATTTTTTATATTATTTAATAATATATTCATTTTATTTTTTATATCATGTAAATCTCTTAATTCCTTCTTAAACATATCTAATTGCATATTTTCTCTTATATACATAGCATTTGTACAGAAAATTTTATATACTTAAATTATTATCATAAAGTAGAACACATTATAAATTAATTAAATTCAACAGGAGGAATCTTTTATGAATATTTTAAATCTATTCAGAAAAAATAAAAACAAAAACAATATTGATTGCAATGAAAAATCGAACAAATCAAAACAAACCTATAATGATAGTACAACTCCTTCGCAAGAATGTAATTCTCTTTCATCTCATAATGTAGAAGTAAAAAATGAAATTAATAAAATCTTGAATGTGAGTTATAATGATACAACAAATTTATATGAATTAGATAAACAAGCAAGAGAAAAATCTGATGCCCTATATGATATACATACTAATAGTGTTAATGAGTTTAACCCGCAAAACAATATATTAGAAACGGATACTAAACCACTTACATCAATAGAAAAATCTTTCTTAAAATACATAATTGGAGAAAATATATATGAACCTTATATAGCAGCCTATTGGACATATGAATATAATATTAATTATTCATATTTAATTTCTAAGTTTTTCAACATGAATTATCTTAGGGTTTCAAATTACATTGAAGACCTCACTAAACTAACCGTTTCTGAATTGAAAGAAATATTAAAATGTAATAATATTAAACAAACTGGTAAAAAGGCTGAATTAATAGAAAGAATAGAAAAAGAAATCTCACAGAAGGATTTATCTAATTTTTTTAATAACTCAAACAAATATTATGCTTTAACAGATAAAGGAAAAGAACTGTTGAAAGATGTACATAAATCCGTTACTAAAAACACTGACCTAGAAGACCAGTGTTTAGAATTAATTTATACTGATAAATACGAGGAAGCATATGACTTAATTTGTAAATATGAATCCTCTAAAAATATCCCAAGAGGAATTAATATAAGCTGGGAAAATCATAAAATTGCACCTATACAAATTAGTTCTTACGAAACCATAAAGAAATTAGATATAAACTTAAAAGACACACTATTAGATAACATAATTAAATCATCATATATACTTTGTGATATGTTAGGAAATAACACCAAAACTTCTATGTTAGTAAAGCGTTTAGCAGGAGAAAAAATCGATAGTATCGAAATTAATAATGCTATAAATAGTATAAATGATGCAATACACAATCACTCTACTATAACATATAAAGCTACTGACAGTGGTAGTAATAAAAATTCATATTATATAGATATTGTTAAGAATAGCAAATCAATACCGTTCGAAGTTAATAATAAAAATTACAACTTCAAAATTAACGAAAATGAAATTTATTTTTTAAATATACTTAAAATTAAAATGTATGAAAACGAATTAAAAGATAATTTTACCTTTGATAGAATGTCAGATGGAGCATTTAATGTATTTGATACTTCAGACAACTTCATTGGCGAAGTTAAATTACAAGGTAGAAAAAAATGGATAATGTACATGAAAGATGAGTTTGGTTCAGAACATATTTATGGCGAATTAATTCACTTAATCGATGGTATTGATGCTTGGATTAAATATTTAAAAGAATATCTAAAATAACAAAAGAGCCACTTAAAATGATTAAAACTCATTTTAGGTGGCTCTTCTTTATACTAAAAATACTGATAACATACTTATATTTTTCTAATTTCTATTAGCGTATCTTTATAATCCAATTGAATTCTTTTAAAAAATTACCATTTTGTTTTATTTTTACGTTTTTTTTGCAAATATATGGAAATTACGCATAAAATTTTATATACTTAAATTGTTGTTATCATAAAGTAGAACAAAAAATAAAAAAGGAGTTTTAATATGAACAATGAAAATGAACAGTTAAAAAGTGATTTACTCATCAATGATGAAAAAA
The DNA here is from genome assembly GCF_045899875.1 of Clostridioides sp. GD02377. NCBI lineage: Bacteria > Bacillati > Bacillota > Clostridia > Peptostreptococcales > Peptostreptococcaceae > Clostridioides > Clostridioides sp. GD02377. Next base: position 182,055 of record NZ_JBJODA010000010.1, on the reverse strand, counting down.
TCAAAATTCTTAATTTCAGGATACCCTGGTACTATTCTTTATGGACTATATCTATACTAATTCTTTCTACATTTTCAACATACTCTATATCATTTATAGTTGCAATAATATTCTTATTCAAAAGAAATAAGATAATGAAAAAACATAAAGATAGTATTAGTATGCTATTATCTGATGTCGAAAAAATCAATAATAAATATATTTCATTAAATGATAAAATTAAAATGAAAGAAAAACACTTTAAAGATTTATGTGAATCAAACGAGAAAACTTTAAAAGAATTATTCACTCTATTAGATAAAAAGAAAGCTGAAATCGATAAATTTGATTCAGAAAACCAAGATAAATTTAAACTTATTGAAGAATTAAAAATAGAAAAAGAAAGACTTGATAATCTTATAAAGGATAAAAATATACTTAAGGATAATATTAATACTTTAAACTCTCATTTAGAAGAATTAAAAGATGAGAGGGAAGAACTTAGAGATATAAATGAAACTTTAAAAAATAAAAAAGAAGAGCTAAAAAGGCTATCAGAAGAATTAATACAGACTGAAGATGAAGTTCTGCTTCAATCATTTGGATTGTATAATCCAAAATATGATTTTGAGAATTCTGACAAGTACATGGAAAAATTAAAGGAAATAAGAGAAATGCAAAAACTATTAATAAGAAATAAAACAGGTGTAAAATATTCTGATTCTTGGACTGTTGATGGAAGTGTTCAAAAAGGTAGAACTATGACTAATCAAAATATTAAAACAGCTCTTAAGCTCTTCAATAGTGAATGCGACATTGCTATGTCAAAAGTTAGTTTTAAAAATATTGATGCTATAGAAAAAAGAATACGAAAAGCATTTACTGATACAAATAAATTAAATACTTCAAATAAAGTTTCTATAAAAGAAAACTATCTTAATTTGAAAATAGATGAGCTTTATTTATATTATGAATACCTTCAAATGAAGGAAGAAGAAAAAGAAGAACAAAGAGCTTTGAGAGAACAAATGAAAGAAGAAGCCCTTGTTCAAAAAGAAATAGAGAATCAAAAAAGAAAGCTGAAAAAAGAAGAATTACAATTCAAAAATGAATTGCTTAGACTAAAATCAACTATACCAGAAGATGAAAACGACAAATTAGAATGGGAACAAAAAATCAATTCTATAGAAGAAAAACTAGCTTTACTATCAAAAGATTTAGATGATGTATTAAATAGAGAACAAAATACAAGAGCAGGACATGTATACATAATCTCCAATATTGGTAGTTTTGGAGAAAATATATATAAAATAGGAGTAACTAGAAGATTAGACCCAACTGAGAGAATAAACGAATTAAGTAGTGCATCAGTTCCTTTTAAATATGATATACATGCGACTATATTTAGTGAAGATGCACCCAAATTAGAGTCAGCTTTACATAAAGCATTTGATAATAAAAGAGTTAATAAGGTAAATAATAGAAAAGAATTCTTCGAAGTTACTCTTGATGAAATAAGGTCAGAAGTTGAGAAAAATTTCGATAAGACTGTAGAATATACAAAATTAGCAGAAGCACAAGAATATAGACAAACGTTAAGAATACAAGAATTAAATAATAAATTAGCTTAAATATGTTCAAACAATTATAATTTAATAAAATATTATTTTTGAATATCTATACCAATTTGTGATATAATAATAGCAAGGAGATAAAATTTACTTTGTAAAAGGTGAATTTCTCTAATTGATTAGAATTTAAAAGTTATTTCTTTAAATCACCCTTATTGGCGTTTGGGTGATTTTTTATTTTGTCATAAATGTAAGCTGATACAATACCAGCAACTATACTCAATAAAAAGTTAATTAACATATAAATTCACCTCCTTCCTATATTGGAATTTGGCGTTTATATGAGAAAATCACCCTTAGCTTTTCAATTTTATTTTCCTTGCTAAAAATATTATAACATATAATTATTACATATTTTACCTATATATTACATTTAAATTTCTATTTTAGTTTATTCTTCTTATTTACACGTATATAAGTACGTTTTATAATATAATTGTAAGGAGTTGATAAAATGAAAAAAGATATATATGTATATCCTGCTGTACTAAGCTATGATGAGGATGGTATCTCTATAGAATTTCCTGATTTACCAGGTTGCCTTACATGTGGAGATACAACAGAAGAAGCCTTAAAAATGGCAAAAGAAGCATTAGGGCTACATCTGTATGGCATGGAAGAAGATGATGACATAATACCGAATCCAACGACTATAGATAAATTAAACTTAGAGAAAAATCAAATACCAACTTTAATAGAGATATATATGCCTATTCACAGAAAAGCTATAGAGAATTATTCTGTTAAAAAAACACTTACTATCCCTCAATGGCTTAATAGAGAAGCTGAAAAAAATAAGGTTAATTTTTCTCAGATACTTCAAGAAGCTTTAAAAAATCATCTTAATATTCATTAGATATAATTAGAGCAGTACAACTGCTCTTTTATATAAACTTATAAAGGGAGTGTGCATATGAATATAAAATCAGCTTTTATAAGAAAAAGAAGTGAAAAATTTCATGTATATGTGGAATATGTGGAAGAAGAAACTGGCAAAAAGAAACAGAAAAGTTATGGAAGTTATGAAAAGAAAAAGGATGCTGAAAAATATTTAATTGAAATAAAGTCTACTATAAACAATAATAAGTTTGTTACCCCAAGTAATATAATATTTGTAGACAGATGTTACAAATACATAGAAATAAATAAAAATAGCTGGTCTCCATATACTGTTACAAACACAAAGTCCTGGGTTAAAAATTACATAAAACCTTTTTTTAAGGATACAAAGCTTATAGATATAAGCCCTAGTTTAATACAGTCTTTTATAAATTATAGCTTTAGTAACTCTACTTTTACTAGTGCTAAAGTAAGATATAGTTTTCTAAGTTCTGTGATAAGAGAAACATATAGGTTAAGAGAAATTCAAGAAAATCCATGCGATTTTGTGAAAATCCCTTCTAAAGAGAAATCTTCTACAATTGAAATATACAATAGAGAAGAAGCTTTGTTGCTTATAGAAAAGTTACTTGATAACAATATAGAAATACCTATTCTATTAATGTTATTACTAGGCTTAAGAATGGGAGAAGCTATTGGGCTTAGGTGGACAGATATTGATTTAGATAACAATCTAATAAGTGTTAATCAAATTCTTATCTATTCTAATGGTAAAATAGACTTTAAAGAACCAAAAACACATAAATCAAAAAGAACTTTATCAGTTCCTAAAGAATTAATTGAAAAATTAAAAGTAGAAAAACTAAGACAAAACAAATTAAAATTGCAAGGGATGCTTGAAAATAGGAACAATTTGGTTTGTCTAAACACAAATTTAAGTCCATTTCTGCCATCTTCCTTAAGAAAAACATTCTACAATTTTATAGAAAAAAATAATTTAAAAAGAATTAGGATACATGATTTAAGACATACAAGTGCCACTCTACTACTTTTGGGAGGAACTAATATGAAAGTGGTTTCTGAAAGATTAGGTCATACAGATATAAAAATAACTATGAATAGATACTCGCATGTTTTAGAAGAGATGGACAAAGAAGCCTCTGATACTTTGAGTAAAATGCTTTTTAAATAAAAAACTGACTGTCAGTTAATTGTCAGTTAAGTCTAATAAAATAGATTTTGTCAGTTAATTGTCAGTTAGTTATTATATAATAGTTTAACTTAAAAGCCTTTATATCTACACGTTTCAATGCTTATTTACACTTATTTATATTTATTTATTATTATACATTATAATAACTTCTCTCATAGTAGCAGTAAGTATAATCATTGCTAAAACTGCCATGAGTGGTGCTGTCCATCCATACTGCACATAATACTGAGTTTCTTGATTCCCTGTAGCAAATCCTCCTCCAGCATGAGAGCTAAAAAGAACACTTGCAACTCCAAAAATAGCTAAAATAGAGCCTGTTGCTTTTGCTTTTTTTACATTTTTTTGCATGAAACCATCCTCCCCTAAAAATTATAACGAAAGTTTATTTTTTAACACTTCCTTGATAAAACAATAACATTTTTGTTTCTTAAATTCAACCTGATTTTTCCAATAAATTAGCATTTATAGTTTATCTTTCACCTTATATTAAATATTTTTGATATATTCATTTTATTTTTTAACTTATATTTAAATCTTTTTGTTTTTTATTCTTATGAAATGTCTTTTTTGATGTTAAATTTTATACAAATTATTTTTTATTATTACATAACTATTATTTAATAATAATATAATAATTATTATAATATATTAAGTTTGATATAGTATCATCTTTATTGAAACTATTGGATTCAATAAGAATAATCAATATAATTTCTAAAATAATTCATAGATATAAATAAATTCATTTTATTTACTACTTATTTTCTCATTATTAATACATGATAAAATTGTTTATTAATGAAAATATAATCTCATTAAAAATAATTTTTTTAAAATATTTCATATAATACTATATTAATTTTTTTAAAAATAAATATAATAAAAGGAGCTATCTTAAAAATGATTTTTCCTAATCAAATTTTAAGTTCAACTCCTTTTAAATAGCAACTTAAATTTTATATGTTTAAAGTCAACCCTACTCCAACTTCATTTACACTTAAAGTTTCATTCATCTTAGCTTTTACTTTAAAAGAAACACAATGACAAGGGTATAGCATTTTTATTCCTTCTTTCTCTAAATATTGAATTGTACTATCTAACCTATCATCCAATTCAAAAAGATGAAAACCTCCTAATATACCAATGATTCTGTCATCTCCGCATACCTTTTTAGCATACTCTACTATATTACAAATTCCACTATGAGAACATCCTGTAATAATAAAAAGACCTTTATCAGTTTTACAGACTATAGCAGAATCATCTAAAACACAATCATCTTCCCACAAATCTCCTACTTTATATTTGCCCATTTTAGCTCTTTTTTCAAAATTATGTACAGTAGGTATTTCACCTAAAAATATGCAATTCTCACTTATATTAAAAGGTTTTTCTTGAGGAATATACATAAAAATTTGTTTAATTTCATCAACAGAAAATGGAGCACCTATATTCTCATTGCCTTCTTTTTTAGGTATAAAACAATTAGGATGTGCGACAAGCTCAACTTTAGATAAATCATACTTATCTTTCAGAAACTTAATACCTCTTGTATGGTCATTATGCCCATGAGAAAAAACAACATGAGTTAAGTCGCCTAAATCTATATCTAGCTTTTCAGCATTTGATATAAATACATCTGAATATCCTGAATCAAATAAAACTTTATTACCATCAATTTCAATATAATAGCTTACTGCTGGTTCTCCAACAAAATATCTATCAATGTATGTATTATTATCAACAAGAACTTGTATCTTTAACCTTTCCATGATAATCACTCCTTAAAATATTATTTAGTTTAATAGTACGATATCACAGAATATTTTACAATTTAATATTTTTAATTTTCACAATAATAAAGAGAACTTTACAAAGTAAAATTCTCCTTACATAAACTATATTCACTCTTATTTTTATAAATATATATATCTATTAATAGCTCTAAACTTAAAACCTATACATGTTGTATATTTGTATAATTTGATATTTCAGAGTTAACTGTATACAAATCATCAACACTTAAATCATGTATATCCTTATGCCCAGAAACCCTAGCAAAAGTCTTAAGTTCTTCTAAACTTACATTTAAGAAGTTTGCCACTCTATTAGCACTATTTTCTATATGTAATCTTTTTCTTAATTCTTCATCTTGAGTAGCTACTCCTACAGGACACTTACCAGAACCACATATACGATACTGTTGACATGCAGCTGCCATAAGAGCAGAACTTGCAATAGCAATTGCATCAGCACCCATAGCTAATGCCTTAACAAAATCAGTAGATACACGAAGTCCACCTGTTATAACTAAATCTATATCTAATTCATGTGTATCTATATATTTTCTAGCACGATGAAGAGCAAATATTGTTGGAATTGAAGTTGCATCTTTAAGCAATTTTGGACTTGCGCCAGTAGCTCCACCACGACCATCAATAGTTACAAAGTCAGGTTTCGCATAAGCTATAAATTCCATGTCCTTTTCAATATGTCCTGCTGAAATTTTAACACCAATTGGACGCCCTTCTGAAACTTCTCTAAGCTCATCTACAAGTTTCTTTAAGTCTTCTTTAGACTGTATTTCCTCAAAACAAGATGGACTTATTACATCTTGACCTACAGGCTTATTTCTCACCTTTGCTATTTCTTCAGTAACCTTTTCGCCAGGAAGATGACCTCCCATACCAGGTTTTGTTCCTTGACCAATTTTTATCTCTATAGCATCAGAATTTTTAAGATTTTCTTCAGTGACACTGTACTTATTTGGTACATATTCAAAAATATACTTGTATGAAGCTTCTTTTTCTTCTGGTAATATACCACCTTCTCCACTACACATAGCTGTCTTACTTTTAGCTGCGCCCTTTGCTAAAGCTATTTTTAGTTCTTTAGACAAAGCTCCAAATGACATATGGGAAATATAAACTGGATTTTCTATAATCATAGGTTTCTTTGCTTTTTTTCCTATTATTGTTGTTGTATTTACTTCATCATGCTCATTTAAAGGTAATGGATTTAATTGAGCACCCATAATTAAAATATCATCCCAAGAAATTACTGGTAGTTTAGTTCTCATAGGTTCTATTATAGACTTCCCTGTAACAGCCATTTCATGGATTATGTCCATATGTTTCTCAACTTCATCATCTCTTCTTAAATATGTATTTATGTAGTTTAAATCACCTGTTTTTTCACTAGTTACCTCAGTTTCATTTTCAGCAATATCTTCTGCTCCCTTTTCATCTTCTTCATAGTAAACAGTACTTATCTTTCCAAAATAACTACGACCTTTTGTACATACAGGGCATTCCCAGTCTTCACTCAATTCCTCCCAAGTTTTATCATTCTTAGATTCATCATAAATATATCCACAAACACTACATTTATAAATTGACATATTATTTTCTCCTTATGTTATATTGACATTAAATAAAACTAAAAATTGAATTTATATAAATTTATAGGAGGCTATTTGTATAAAATACATTTATAGCCTCCCCTTTAAATTCAATTTATTTAAATATTACAGTTCAGCCTTCCATAATCCATGTAAATTACAGTAAGCATATGCAGAAATCACTTTATCATCATCATTCAAAGCAAATTTAACTATAGGTTCTCCATCTACTGTTAGACATTTACGTTGACCACCTTGCTCAGTCATAAGATATACCCATGCTATATGATGTTCTTTAGTCATTGGATGAGCAACGCTACTTATTTTTACAGTAACATTATTTCCTTCTACTTCAATCACAGGTACATGTTTTTCAACTGCTGCATCTGTTGTATTAGGAACAAGCTCTTTCATAGGCTTTCCACAACAGAAAACAGGTACGCCACTATTTTGTATCATTCCTACAATATTTCCACAAGTCTCACATATAAAAAATTTTTGTTCACTACACATAAACTCACCTCATTAATTATTTTTTAGAATTTGAAAGTTAACCTACTTGGCTACACTTTTCACAATTATTACAAATCCCTTTAAAACTTATGTTATAAGATGTTATTTTTATGTCTGTTTCCTCTGCTATTGATTCTTTTAAATTATTAAGAACATCAGATTCTAAATCGTACACCTCTCCACATACTTCACATATGATATGATAGTGATTATCTATTCTACCATCAAATCTATCTGGATTTCCTGGAATACTAACCTTTCTTATAAAGCCATGTTCTGTCAGCTGGGCTAAATTTCTATACACAGTTCCTAAGCTTAAATTTGGATTATCTTTTTTTAAATTTTCATATAGGTAATCCGCAGTAGGGTGAACCGGATTATTTAATATTTCATTTAAAATCAGTTCTCTTTGTTTAGAAAATTTCATAGTTAACATTCCTTTTTAATTATAATAATTTTTAATAGTTTTCAGCTTTTATATTGAAGTAAGCCTTTGGATGGTCACATACTGGGCATTTTTCTGGTGCTTCAGTACCTACATAAACATGACCACAGTTTTGACATTGCCAAACAACCTCTTCATCTCTTTTAAATATTTTTCCTTCATTTAAGTTTTCTAAAAGCTTTAAGTATCTTTCTTCATGTTCTTTCTCTATTTTTCCAACAGCCTCAAATAAATAAGCTATTTTGTCAAATCCTTCTTCTTTAGCTTCTTTAGCAAATTTTGCATACATATCAGTCCACTCATAGTTTTCACCTGCTGCTGCATCTTTTAAATTTTCTTCTGTTGAAGGTATGCCATCATGTAAAAGCTTAAACCATAACTTAGCATGTTCTTTTTCATTGTTAGCAGTTTCTTCAAATATAGCAGCTATTTGATTATAACCTTCTTTTTTAGCTTTTGAAGCATAGTATGTATATTTGTTTCTTGCTTCTGATTCTCCTGCAAATCCTGCCATTAAATTTTTTTCTGTTTTAGTTCCTTTTAAATTCATAATTAATTCCTCCCTTTTCAATAATAGTAATGATTACTATTTCTATATTTATATAATATATTAATTTCCACATTTTGTCAACTATATATAATATTCTTTTTTTTATTTAAATATTCTCATTTTCTAACATATTATTAAAAAAATATATTTTAGATTTATTCTCAGTCCATGAAATATTTTTTAGCTACAATTTTTATTTCTTTTCTGATGTAAATACTCTACAATCATAAAAAAATTATATGTTTAGGAGTTCTTATGAAAAACTTAAATGCCACTGAAAAAATTGTTGATTATATTAAATTAAATATTTTAAATGGAACTTTTAAAATTAATAGTAAATTACCAAGTGAGAGAAAGATTGCTGACTTGTTTAATATAAGTAGAATCCCTGTAAGAAACGCCATAGACATACTCTGTAAAGAAGGAATACTTAGGGCTATACCTTACTCAAGCCCTATAGTTGAAGGATTCAAAAAAATTGACCTGTTTGATGATAATGAAGTATATAAAAATCACAACATACAAGAATTTTATGTTGAATCTTTAAGGTCAAGACAACTTATAGAAAGTGAAGCTACAAGATTGGCAATTTTAAATGCTACTACTAAAGAACTTCAAAAAATAAGACATGCCTATTTGAAGTCAGTAGAAGAACTAGATAAGGTTTCTCAAGGTTTTATAGAAGAATGTTATGATGCTGACTTACAATTTCATAAGGAAATAATATTGGCCTCTCATAATCCAATTTTTATAAAATATTATGAGTTAATACCTAAAACAGTGTCTTCTAACCAATACTTTGGGTTTAAATATAGAAACTCTTTACAGGATATGATTAGCCATCATAATAATATAATAATAGGCTTCGACAATAAAGATTCTGACTTAGGTTACACATCAATGTACAATCATTTGGAAGATGTTATTCAGTTATTTCAACATGATTAAGCTTATACTTTATTTTAAATCTATTTTATAGAAAATCTCAATTTTAAATAAATTGGGATTTTCTTATAAAATACATAAAAAGGCGTCGCCCTATTTTTAGTGCGACACCCACGATTAATTTAAGTCTATTAAAATTTCACTTACTATAGATTTTGCATCTTCTATTATATATTTTGGATCAACTTCATAAAATTCTCTATCTACGAATCTGTCAATCTTATCTATACTTTCTATAGAATCGCTTGTAACAAATAATACAATAGATGCATCTTCTATATCATAAATTGAAAGTTCATTTTTTATATTATCATTCTCTTGAATTTCATAAACTAAATCAAATCCTAAATCATTTGCAGCTTCCTTAAGAGAATTTAAACTTCTTTCACTTTCACAAACTGCTACTATCTTTTTATTCATATTTCAAATACCTCACTAATTCTACTCCGGTACAATCATTACTATGCACTTTGCTTGTTTAACTACACTCGCTGTTACTGAACCTATAATTCTTGTAAGACCTTTTTTAGTAGATTTTGTCATAACTATAAAATCTACATTATCTTCTTTTGCTTTTCTAATTATTTCATCTCCTGGATATCCAAAAGTAAAGTGTACTTTAACATCATACTCACCCATTATCTCTGCTGCTTTATCCAGGATTCTTCTTCCTAAGTTCTCAGAATTCTTTATTTCTTCAGCCAGGGATATGCCATCAATAAATACTAGTTCTTTTACATTCATTATTTCTACTTCGACTTCATCTTTTTTGAATATTCCTTGTATAAATTCCAAAGAATGCATACTTCTCTCTGTCCCATCAATTGGTACTAATATTTTCTTTTTATTCATGTCACATCTTCCTTTCTTACTTTAGAATAATTAAGTAAAATATATATTCTAAGTTATAAAAATATATAATAAATCTTTACTTTAGGAATTAATATTAATAATATGTATAATAATTTTAATATTTGTTATTGTGTTAATTTTATAATATATAACTGACAGTGTCAATGAACAAAATTGTAATTAAAAAAATAAAGGATATTAGTCTACAAGTGCGTTTCCTCTCAATAGATTTTTCAAAATATCTTCTGGAACTGGCTTAGAAAAATAATAACCTTGTAAATATTCACACTCCATAGTTGCCAAGTCTTCAGCACATTCAGCAGTCTCAACACCCTCTGCTACAGCTTTCATGTTCAATTTATTTATAAGAGCTATAATAGTTTCAACTGTAAGTTTGTGCCTGTCATCTTCATTCATAGACCAAATCAAACTCTTATCTAACTTAATTATTGAGAATGGCAAAGAAAGCATATTAGTAACTCCAGAATAAGCAATTCCAAAGTCATCAAGTGAAAACTTAGCTCCTAAATCAATCAATCTTTCCATCGTTTCTTTAATTATATTAAAAGAACCTAATGCCACAGTTTCTGTAATTTCAAGTTTAAACTTAGTTGGTGATACATTGTATTTATCCATAAGATAAAGTAAATCATCAGCCAAGTTTTTTTGCATGCACTGCACTACAGAAAGATTAACAGCTATATTATCTAATTTCAAATCTTTAAAATCATCACTAGCTACAAATTTACATACTTTCTCAAAAACTACTAACCCAATTGAGTTAATCAACCCTGTTTGTTCTGCAATTGTTATAAATTCATCAGGAGGTATAAATCCCAAGTCTTTATGTTCCATCCTAAGTAATGCTTCAGCTGAAGTAAACCTACCTTTACTATTAGAGAATATTGGTTGATAGTACACTTCAAATCCATCATTTTCTAATGCCTCTTTTAAACAATTTTTAATCACATGTTTCTTCTTTATCTTCTCACTTATAGATGCATCTGCATAAATAACATGCTTTGACTCAGAACGCTTTGCCTCATGTATAGAAAAATCTATAGCAACTATGACATCTTCTGTTGTTTCAGCATTTTCGGGATAATAAACAACAGCAATACTAGTTGCCAAATTAAAATTTATCTCTTCTACTAACCAAGGTTTTTTGAATCTTTCTTCTATTTTTTTAATAATCTCCTCTGGTTGTATACCTAGTTGACTATTTACAACAATAGAAAATATATCTCCACCTATTCGGTATACATGATTTACATCATGTATGTGAATCAAATATTTTCCGACTTCTTTTAATGCAATATCTCCATTTTTAGTCCCAAAAGTTTCATTCATAAATTTAAAGTCATCAAGTGCAATTGTAATAATAAATCCTGATTGTTCAGTATTGATATTTAAATCTAACTCTTGAATAAAAGATTGTCTATTGAGTACACCAGTAAGGTCATCAATAATAAGACCTCGATTCTGCATAGAAAGATATGTCAAAAGTAAACTACATGCACATGCAGCTCCTGTAAGAAGATACTGTAAAAATATTGCCTGTAATATAATTGCTACAACTGAAACTATAAGAAAACCTCTAATAGCCCATATTTTTGATTCATGCATCGCTTTTCTATATTTAAAAGACAAAAATGCTGAATATATTGCATAAAAGAAAAACGATGCAAAAGTTGCAACATATCCATAACCTCGTATATAACCTGTTTCTTTTGACAATCCAAATAGAATATGTGTAAAAGGATTTGTGATAGATAAGATTATACAAATTATGAGTGGTATAGATAAAAATAATAATCTTTTTTTCATATACCTTATATCTTGATAAATAATAGCCATAACATAAAACGATACAAGTGCTGCTGGTATTGGCAATAATAATAAATATACTTGATTCAATAAAACAGTAATAAAAATTGGAATTTCATCTACATTATTTAGACAAAATGAGCCTAAAATATTTGAAACTATAAATAAAAATGAGAATACTAAAAGTGCACAATATATTTTGTTTTGTAACGTAGGTATAAATTTACTTCTAAAAAAATATACCATTAAAAAAATAACTATAATTGCAGAAAAAATTTCATATTCTATATGCCATACCATAAACTTCCCTCACTATTAATGTTTAATTTTAATTATTTTAATAATATAATTGATTTATAATTATATCATAATTTATCTTGAGTAATTTTATGGAAAAATTTTTATTTTATAACTTTTACACCAAATCCCCACTAAAAATTTAAATTTATTATAATTCTTACTATGCATATAGAAATTAAGCAAATAGTTCTTTTGCTTTAGTAGCAATTCTTTCGCCAAATATTATGGCCTTCTCATTTTGTACTTCTGGTCCTTCAACTGAATGTACATGTCCCAAATGTATGAATGGTTTCCCTAAAGAGCCTCCTCCAGAGTACACAAGCATACCTTTTACCATCAAGTGACCTACTATAGTAAGTATCGCAACATCTGGACCTCCACATACATAGTCACATGTAGCAAAAACTGCCCCCAATTTTCCAGCTAAGTTGACTTTTCTTGAATCTTCATCAAACCATTTTTTTACTTCCCAAGTTGTATTTGCTAAATAAGTTGGTGTTCCAAATATCACTGCCTTACTTTCACTTAAATAATCTGAGTCAATATTGTCAAATCTCATGAGTTTAACTTCTACACCATCTACTTTTTTAGCTCCATCTTCTATCATCTTAGCTACCTTTTCTGTGTTTCCACTTCTTGTTTGATATAATATGGTAATCTTCAACTTTAATTCCCCCTTATTCAATAAAAATAATTTATTATATGTCAAATTATAGCACTAATTTTACTATACTACAAAGAACTAGTTGATTATTTTTTTATTAACTATTCAATTAAAAAAATACCTAAATTTATTGCTTTAAAAGATACCTAAACTCACTTTTAATTTGCTTATTTCAATCTCTACAATGTCTGATATATCTTGAAATGACATTCCTCTATCGTAAAGTTTTCCTGCAATTTTGATTTTTGCATTTTCTTCTCCCTTTTTAATCAATGCTCTGTTTTCTTTTTCTATTACATTTCTAACATAGCGTTTTGCAAATGGCTCATTATTATCACATAAAGCTTTATATTTTTCTTTATTTTCTTTTACAAAACTAAGTGCTCTTTTATCTTGTTTTATAGCTTCTGTACAAATTTCTTCTGTTTGCTCTTTTACAAATTTTAATGCCATTCCGTATTGTCTCACTGCCTTTAAACATATACCAATAGTTTGTTCCTTTACAAATTCTAGCGCCATTCCATTTTGTCTTACTGCTCTTAAACAGATTGTTTCTGTTTGCTCTTTTACAAATTTCAAGTCAAGCCCATTCTGTCTCACTGCTTCCATACATATTTCTTCTGTTTGATTTTCTACCCATTTTAGATTGTAACTGCAATGCTTAACTGCTTCCATACATATTTTTTCTGTTTGTTTTTTTACCCTAGCTAACCCAAATTCACTATTTCTTACTGCTTCTATACATATTTCTTCTGTTTGTTCTTTTACATATTCCAATGCAGCACCATTTTTTTCAACAGCCCTTAAGCACAATTCCTCTGTTTGGTTTTCTATGTATTTTAATGCTGTTCCATCTTGATTAATGGCTAACATACAAATTTCTTCTGTTGGTTCTTCCACAAATTCTAACATTCTCCAATCTTGTTTAACTGCTTCTAAACATATTTTTTCTGTTTGATTCTGAACACATTTTATTGCATTACAATTTTGTCTAACAGCCTCTAAACATATCTCTTCTGTTTGATTTTTTATGTATATTAAATTCAATCCATTTTTTCTTACTATTTCTAAATATTCATCTTCTGTCTTATTATCAAAATCATCATTATCTATTGATTCAAATATATCATTTTTATTTTCTTGCATATCCCAAACTCACCCCTTATAAATTTTATAAAATTCAATAAATTTACTCTTATTTTTATTCTATCAAAGAATATAAAAATTTTTGAGTCTTGTTTTTTTTTACACAATCATTTGTATGTTAAAAAATAAATTAATTACCTTAATTCCAGTATACAATACCCAAAATATGTGGTATATTTTAACTATAATATATTTTTATATATTATTGTCAGAATATTTAAAGTTAAATTTATATAGAATATTTTTATTTATATATCACTTATGTTTGGATATATTTTTCTTTTTTCTTTTTTAGTTTTCGGGTTAGTAAGGGGTTAGTAATTTAGGTTTTCATAGGATATTATTTTTACAATTAGTTTTATTTTATCTAATTTATATATCTTATCATTAATAAAACTAAATATGATTTAAATAATTCCTTGAGATAAATTTAATAAAACTTAGAATCCTTGTCTAAGCTTAAAACACTAAAATTATTGGGAGGATATAAATGATGGACCAAATTAAACGCTTACAGGAATTGCAACAAAAATCATACTTGACTAAAGAAGAATTTGAGGAATTAAAAAACAGCACATATATTGAAAAATTTGAATTAAGAGATGAATGTGATAACTCTTACATTTATACATTTTATACTAATGACAAATGTAATGATATAAAATTTATAAAGTCACAATTTATTGTTACACTTATAAAAATCGGTTTCTTATGTGAGTGTGGCGGTGTATTTAGACAAAAGAAAATAGTTGATGAATATGATTACGGATATAATGCTATATATAAATGTGATTCTTGTGGAAAAGAACTTGATAAAGAAGTAGAAAATTATGATTAAATAACAACCTATTCAAAACAGCTTTTGTAAAGACTAGATAAAATTCACTTTGAATTTGGACTATAACCCTCTTAGAAGACAGTTAAAATATGTAAATCTGTCTAAAACTAGGAGGGTTTTGTTATGCCCAAAACAATTAAATCATATTTAAATGCTGAAATTACTTTAATTCAATTTCGTACTTTTTTATTTTCTTATATAAAAGACTTTTATGTATTCCCATAACTTCTGCTGCCTTGGAACATTTCCAATTATACTTCGTTAACACATCAATAATTAAACTCTTTTCATAATTTTCCACCATTTCATGAATTGAGCAATTACTGTCCACATTACATTGAGCCACTCTACTGATATTATCCATTTTAGATGGAAGGTCACACATCATAATGACCATATCATCACTTACAGCATAAGCACTTTTTATTACATTCTGTAGTTCTCTTATATTTCCTGGCCAAATATAGTTAATAAAACAATTTTTAACCTTATCACTTAAAACCTTCAATTCCTTATATTCAGAATTTAATTTGTTTAATATATAATTTGCTAACAACAAAATATCATCTTGTCTGTCCTTTAATTCCAGCATATGAATATTTATTACATTTAACCTATAGTATAAATCTTCTCTAAATAATCCCTCTTCAACCATTTTACTTAAATTCTTTCTTGTAGCGGAGATTACTCTTACATCTATCTTTATCGTTTTAAGACCTCCAACTGGTTCTATCTCATTTTCCTGAAGAACTCTTAAAAGTTTTGCTTGCATCGTCAAAGGCATATCACCTATTTCATCTAAGAAGATGGTGCCATTGTTTGCAACTAAAAACTTCCCTTTTTTGCCTCCCTTTTTTGCTCCTGTAAAAGCTCCTTCGTCATATCCAAATAGCTCCGATTCTAATAGTTCTTCTGGTATTGCAGCACAGTTTATACTAACCATAGGTTTGTCTGCTCTACTGCTATTATTATGAATTGCTCTAGCAAATACTTCTTTACCTGTACCTGTTTCCCCTGTCAAAAGTACTGAGAAGTTCGTTTTAGAAGCTTTCATACCTGTTTTCTTAAGCTCTATGAAATCTTTATTTTCACCTATGAGCTTATCAAAACTACATTTATCCTTAAACTGTTCTTTATAATATTGGAGTTCCATATATTCTGACATTAACTTTTTAGCTACATCAAATGATTGTAATCTAAATTTAACTTGAGCTACACCTGCAACCACTTCTCCACTGTCATTTTCCACATAAGATCTACTTACTATTACACTTTTTTCTTTTGTTTCTCCACCTGAGTAATGGTGTATAGCTCCTTCTTCACAATATTTATCTCTCATAACATCTAACATTTTTGTATTTGGTATAATAATTTGTATATTATGTCCTATTATATCTTCTTTTGCTTTCCCTAAGAAATCACAATATTTATCATTAATATCTATGATTACTCCATCTTTATCTACAACAATAAAACCATCATCAGTCATGGATAATACTCTTGCAAATATATCCTTATACCAGTGCTCTTTCATTGTTTCATCCCTCCACTATAACCTTCAGCAAAAATAATAAGTCTTACAATACAATATTATAAGACTTACCATTCTATATATTCAATGTTTTCTAAAAGTTACCTGTTTAATGACTCTATCATTTCAGGTAGGATTTCATATAAATCCCCTACAATTCCATAGTCACATATGTTGAAAATGGGTGCTTTTGAATCTTTATTTATAGCAACTATATACTTAGAATCACTCATACCTGCTAAATGTTGTATTGCCCCAGATATACCACATGCAATATATAACTCTGGTCTAACAGTAGTTCCTGTTTGTCCAACTTGATGGGAATGCTCTATCCATCCTGAATCTACTGCGGCTCTTGAAGCACCAATCTCTGCCCCTAATTTATCAGCCAATTCCTTTATTAATTCAAATCCTTCTGCCCTCTTTAATCCTCTTCCTGCAGAAACTATTATTCTAGCATCAGTTAGATTTATAGATTTCTTTTCTTGTGGAAGCATTTCTACTAATCTAGTTCTAATCATTTTCTCAGTAAGTCCTGGATTAACAACCTCTAAAACTCCATTCTCTGATTCAGTTCTTATAGCTTTTGCCATAACTCCTGGACGAACAGTTGACATCTGTGGTCTATTTTTAGGACAAACGATAGTAGCCATTAAATTTCCACCAAAGGCTGGTCTCGTTTGTAATAATTTATTGTCTGTTAAATCTATTTCAAGTTTTGTACAGTCAGCAGTTAGACCTGTTCCAATTTTACCTGCAATTCTAGGTGCAATATCTCTTCCTATAGAAGTAGCTCCAACTAGTACCACCTCTGGCTTTTTCACTTCAATTAAATCTGCAATTGAAATTGCATATCCATCAGTTGTGAAATCTTTAAGAAGAGGGTCATTGATATAATATGCTTTATCGACACTATAGTGAAGTAATTCCTTCACTTCTTTATCTACTTCATATCCAGCTATTACAACTGAAAGCTCTTTTCCTAATTGGTCAGCAAGCTTTCTTCCCTCACCAATAAGTTCTATAGTAACTGGATTAATTTTTCCTTCCCTTTGCTCTCCTATTACCCAAACTCCATTATAGTCATTTAAATTTATACTTTGATTAACTTTTGCTCTCATCATCTTAACACTCCTATACTAGTTTCAAATCGAATAGTATTTCTATTAACTTTTCAGCTTTTTCTTTCTTATTTATACCTTCGATTATTTCATTATGTTTGTCTTTAACTGGTACAAACGACTTGTAAACATTTGTAGGTGAACCCTTTAATCCAATTTGAGTTGTATCAACATCTAAGTCTGAAAGTGTTAACACAGTAATTTTTGCATCTCCATTATTGTAAGCTTCTAAGATTCCTTTAACACTTGGATATCTTGGATTATTTAACTCTTTTATAGCAGTTAATAAAACTGGCATCTTTGCTTCTATTAAGTAATCTCCAGTTTCTGTATAACGAGTTACTAGTAGTTTATCACCTTGAACCTTTACTTCTTTTGCATAGGTAACCTGTGGAACTCCCAAAAATTCTGCAACCTCTGGTCCAACCTGAGCTGTATCTCCATCTATAGCTTGTCTTCCACAGAATATTACATCATACTTTCCGACCTTCTCTATAGCAGCAGCAATAATTGTAGATGTAGCCCAAGTATCTGAGCCACCAAAAGCTCTATCTGAAATTAAATATGCCTCATCAGCACCCATCGCCAAAGCTTCTTTTAAAGCGTTTTTAGCTTGAGGAGGTCCCATGCTTATAACCTTAATCACTGCTCCCAGTTCATCTTTTATTTTTAAAGCTTCTTCTAAAGCATTTCTATCATCTGGATTGATTATACTTGGTACACCATCTCTTATTAGGGTACCTGTCTCTTTATTTATTTTAACTTCGTTAGTGTCTGGAACTTGCTTTAAGCAAACAACTATATTCATAATCTTCCTCCTATCCTAGTACTGCTCTTGAAATAACAACCTTGTGTATTTCTGAAGTACCTTCATAAATTTCTGTTATCTTAGCATCTCTGTACATTCTCTCTAATGGATAATCTTTCATATATCCATATCCTCCATGGATTTGGAGAGCTAGATTTGTAACTTCTCTTGCAGTACGTGATGCATTGTATTTTGCCATGGCAGCTTCTTTAGTGTGTTTTTCGCCTCTAGCTTTCAAGTCCGCAGCATAATATACTAACAATTTTGCTGATTCCACCATAGTAGCCATATCTGCAATATACCATTGAATACCTTGCAAAGCTGAAATTGGCTTGCCAAATTGAACTCTTTCTTTAGAATATTTGATACTTTCTTCTAAGGCCCCTTCAGCAATTCCTACAGCTTGAGCTCCAACTCCAATTCTTGCACCATCTAGACAAGTCATAGCTATGTTGAAGCCTTTTCCTTCTTTTCCTAATAGGTTACACTTTGGAACTCTACAGTTATCAAATATTAATTCTGCAGTTTCTGAACCATGTATACCCATTTTTTCTTCAATTTTTCCTATTGAGAAACCTGGAGTACCTTTGTCAACTATAATAGCAGACATCCCCTTTATTCCCTTTGATGGTTCTGTCAATGCAAATATTATTAATGATTCTGCTTGACCTCCACCAGAAATAAAACACTTAGTTCCATTTAAAACATATTCATCAGTTGTTTCATCAATAATTGCAGTTGTTGCAGCTCTTGCAGCATCTGAACCAGCATTAGGTTCAGTTAAAGCAAAAGCTCCTACACACCCACCTTCAGCCATCATCGGAAGGTATTTCTTCTTTTGTTCGTCAGTACCAAATTTCAAAATAGCTTGAGCATATATTGTGTGTATTGATAGTATTGCTGCAGATGCTGCACATTTCTTGGCAACCTCATTAACAACAATTACCTTTTCTATATCTGCTCCACCAGAGCCTCCATATTCAACAGGTGTCCCAATACCATTAAATCCTATCTTAGCCATTTTGCTAAAAAGTTCTCTTGGGAAAATACCAGTTTTATCTGTTTCTGCAGCTATTGGTGCTATTTCATTCTCTGCAAATTCTCTTGCTACTCTTTGAAGCATTACTTGGGCTTCTGTTAATCTAAAATCCATAAAATTTCCTCCTATTTATTAACATAGTTCACATGTTTCTTTATTCATTGATACAATTCCAGATTCAATTAGAGCTTCTATATCAGAATCACTGTATCCAAGTTCTCTCAATATCTCATCTGAATGTTCTCCTATAAGTGGGGCATCACAAGTCATATTAACTTCAATATTTCCAAACTTAACTGGAGTGGATGCAAGCATTGTCTTATTTCCATTTTTGCTTGTATGTTCATATATATAGTTATTAGCAATAGCCTGTTCATCAGTTACTACATCATTAACATGCTGAATTCTTTCATGGGCTATATCCGCAGTAGTAAGCTTTTCAACCATCTCATTTTGAGTAAATTTTGCAAACTCACCATCTAAAATATTAATAAGCTCTGTAGCATTTTTCTTACTTTCTACTGAAGATGCAAATTTCTCTTCTTTTATCAAATCTTCTCTTCCAAATAGTCTGCAAAGTGCCTCAAAATATCTTTCATGCTCTAGGATACTTAAGAATATCCACTTTCCATCCTTACAACGATAAGAATTTATTACTGGAGAAATGGCATTCTTTCTAGTTTTTGGATACTCATCACTAAACTGTGTAGATGCCAATAAAGATGATGCATTCCATATTGCTTGTCCAAACAAAGATGCCATTACCTTTTGACCTTTTCCAGTCTTAGCTTGTTGGTATAAAGCTGCACATATACCTCCAGATAAGCTACAAGAAGTTGTCGCATCTCCAAAGGCTATAGGTGGGTTTATTGGACTTGTATCCTTCTCTGCTATATCAAGCATAGCTCCACTTCTTGCCCAAAAGGCAACTGTATCAAATCCTGCATTGTCCTTAGCAGGTCCAAAATCACCAAAACCATTTATTTGTCCCCAGATAAGATGTGGGTGTTTTTTACTTAATGATTCATAGTCAAGACCTAGCCTTTTTAATGCTCCTGTTCTATAGCTTGAAACAAACACGTTTGCTTCACTTAAAAGCTTATCCATAATTTCAATTCCAGCTTCACTCTTAAGATTTATAGACAAGCCTCTTTTATTTGAATTATATGTACTGTAAAAAGGATTATTATAATCATCTATTGGCATTGTCATTGTTGCCCCTGTCTTTCTTCCGGGGTCTCCAAAGCTTGGCTCTACTTTAATTACATCAGCACCCCAGTCAGCTAATATTTTAGAAGTTCCTGGACCTGCTACAAAATATGTTAAGTCAATTACCTTAACACCTTCTAATGGTTTATTTAACACTTTTAATTCCTCCTTATACTGTCGATTTGGTATTTTAAATATTTTATTTATAGTATTAAATCATAAAATTTATTGTACATATTTTGAAAATTAGTTTTACAATATCAAAATATAATGTATATTTTTCATCTTTTCTTTTATGGTAATCCTGGGAACATCGTAAACATAAGAACTGCTACTACGGTTCCAATAATTGGGGTCAAAACAGTCACCCAAAATATTGGCATATAAGCATCTTTATGTGATTCTTTACATAGACCATTTGTTACAGTAACTATATATCCGTTATGAGGAAGTGAATCTAATGCTGCTGATGAAATTGCCATAGTTCTAGTTAATGCCGCTGCAGAGACACCCTTAGCTAAAAATACTGGTCCAAGAAGTGGAGCTGCGATTCCAAGTCCACCTGAAGCTGACCCACATATACCTGCAATAACTGTAGTTCCAACGGCAGCTCCTGCAATAGGAGGTCCAGGAATATTAGTCATAGCATTAACTATAAAGTCAAAACCAACTGCTGATTTTACAACTGAGCCAAATGCAACTACAGCACAAGTATTACATATTGCTACTACTGTAGTTTTACATGCATCACCAACATGTCCAACTATTTTGGAATTATCTTGATATTTATTTAACAATAAATACACTAATAACGCTCCAATAAACACTCCTACCTCAATTGGTACTATTGCTTGTCCATTAATTTTTACATTAATTATTAATATTGATACTATTAATGGAATTAACGCAATTAGACCATTAGGACCATTTCCTCTCTTAGAATTAGTTGCTGCTACTTCATCAAATATATCTGATTCATGTGCTATAAAATGCCCACCATTGGCTTTTTCTTTTGAAACCATTCTATATAAAATGATGCTTCCAACAACAAACATTACTGCACATGATATAAATCCATTTACTGCACCAGCCATAATGTCTGTCCCTAATGTTGAAGCTGGAACAATATTATGAATCTGTGGTGCTCCTGGTGCAACCATTGCAAAAGTTGAACATCCAAAAGTCAAGGCTGCTGGTATAAATCGACGTGGCAAATCAGCTTCTTTAAAGATTTCCAAAGCTATCGGAAACACTGCAAAACTTACAACGAAAACACTTACTCCTCCATAGGCTAATATTCCACATGCTATTGGAATAGAAAGTAATGCTTTATCCTTACCAATCCATCTTACAATCATCTTAGCAATAGATTTCGCTCCACCAGTAATCTCCATTATTTTTCCCATTAAAGTACCTGTTAGGAAAATAAAGAAATTCGCCTGGAGAAATCCAACAAAACCTGCCATATAATCCACCTTGAGTGCATTATATACATTTAGATTTCCTGTTATAGCAACTAGTAGTGAACATACAATTGCTATTATAAAAATATTTACTCCCTTCATAACCATTACAACTAGAAGGGATAGGGCTATAATAATCCCTACTAAACTTATAATTACTCCCGCATTCATAAATTAACTCCTTTTAAAATTAAACTCTGTGTGTTTCTTCACGAAATTTAGATTTTGAATATTTTCTATATTTATTCCAATTTGGTTATAATAGCTACTTATTCTCAAAAACTGGCTTTCTCTTCTCTATAAATGCATCCATACCCTCTTGTTTATCTCTTGTAGCAAAAGTTAAACCTGCAATATCTTTCTCTAGTTCAAGAGCATTTTTTAAATCCATATCTATTCCTTTATTAATAACTACTTTTGCATATCTTATTGCTATTGGCGCTTTTTCAACTATTTGATTCATCATCTTCATTGCCTCTTCTAAAAGCACATCATTTGGAACTACTTTATTAATAAGACCAATAGATTTAGCTTCTTCTGCATTTACTTGCCTTCCTGTAAAAATTAATTCTTTGGCTAT
This sequence comes from Clostridioides sp. GD02377, assembly GCF_045899875.1. Lineage (NCBI taxonomy): Bacteria > Bacillati > Bacillota > Clostridia > Peptostreptococcales > Peptostreptococcaceae > Clostridioides > Clostridioides sp. GD02377. Next base: position 159,161 of record NZ_JBJODA010000010.1, on the reverse strand, counting down.
CCCAGTTCCAACAAGTCTTGATAATCTTTGAGTTCCACCAAAACACGGAATTACTCCTAAATTAACTTCAGGCTGTCCAAATATAGCCTTTTCTGATGCAATTCTAATGTCACAACTCATAGCAAGTTCACATCCACCACCTAGTGCATATCCATTAACTGCTGCTATTACTGTTTTCTCAAGAGCTTCAATTTTGTCAAAAATCCCTTGTGCATAACCTGCATATCTTCTGCCTTCTTCACTTTTATAGTTTTGCATCTGACGTATGTCAGCTCCAGCTACAAAAACTTTACCTTCTCCAGTAATAATAACTCCTAATATTTCCTCGTTTTCTGATATTACATCAATAACTTGAGATAACTCTCTAAGAGTGTCATTATTAAGAGCATTTAAAGCCTTAGGTCTATTTATAGTAATAACACAGACTTTATCCTTAAGTTCTACCTTAAGATTTTTCAAATTTTCCATTTCAAATCCCATCATATTCCCCCCATTATACATTGTTATTTTTTCTACATTTCTTGTTGATATATATTAGCAAGTTCTACGCCAACTTCTATTAAATTCCATTATTTTTGTTAAAAAATTGTTTTTTTTAATGAAATAAACAAAATATACATAAATTTCACTAAATTTTTAATAGGTTTTACCTTTAAAACTGATTAAATCATAATTTATTAAAGAATTTTTCTGCAATAAAATCCATAAAATCATATTTTTGTCTCATTTTCGAGAAAATACTAAAAAAATCCAGTCTCATTTTTGAGAATATAGTCTCATTTTTGATACTTTACTACGTATTTGTCCAAATAGTATAGATTTCTTAACGCTGTTATAATATTATTGTTTTATAAAATATATTTTTATAGAGCAATTTTTATAAATATAAAAACACCTCTGAACCATATTTACATATTATTATGCAAACATGGTTTAGAGGTGTATACATTTCTAAGATATTAGAACATTTATTCTTCTATTTCCCAGTTATGATATATATCTTGAACATCATCATCTTCTTCAAGCATATCAACTAATTTATTCATCATTTTTAAATGAGCTTCTTCAGTTAATACAGTTGTAGTTTGAGGTATCATCTTTACATCAGCAGATATAAACTCATACCCTTTAGCTTTTAACTCATCGCGTACAGCAGAAAAATCTTCTGGTGTAGTTATTATTTCATAACCGTCTTCTTCTGTTATAAAATCCTCAGCTCCTGCTTCTAATGCAATATCCATCAATTCTTCTTCTGAAATTCCATCTCCTGAACCAACTAATATCTGTCCTTTTTTATCAAACATAAAAGACACACATCCACTAGTTCCTAAGTTTCCTCCATTTTTATCGAAGTAATATCTAACATTACCAGCAGTTCTGTTTTTGTTGTCAGTTAAAGTTTCTACTATAACTGCAACTCCACCAGGACCATAACCTTCATAAACTATAGTTTCATAGTCATCACCAGCACCTGCTCCGGCACCTTTAGCGATAGCTCTATCTATATTATCATTTGGCATATTATCTGCCTTAGCTTTTTCTATAGCTGTCTTTAAAGCTGCATTATACTCTGGGTCTGCTCCACCTTCTTTAGCAGCAACTGCTATTGCTCTAGCATGTTTAGTAAATATTTTTGCTCTTTGAGCATCTTGTTTACCTTTTCTATTAATTATATTACCTATACGTCCCATATTTCCACTCCTTAATACGTACAATTAGTTATTCTAATTTTTATCACCTGTAAATTTTATCACAAATCTTTAAAATAGTAAATTAGAACTTAGGAGGTTGTGCAGGCGTTTTTCTCTTATGTTCACTTATTCTATGAAGTCTTTCAATTATCTCTTGGTCTCTTTGAGGAACTTCATCTAATCTACCTTGCAACACAGCATCTATCATATTGTAAGTAGTTCCCATTTCATTTTCATCTGTTTGACCTTCCCAAAGACCTGCAGAAGGAGCTTTATTTATTAAATCTTCATGAACACCAAGTTCTTTTGCCCATTCATACACTTCGCCTTTAGTTAAATTTGCAATTGGTAAAATATCAACTCCACCATCACCAAATTTAGTAAAATATCCTGTGTGTATTTCTGCAGCATTATCTGTACCAACAACTAGATATCCTAGATTGTTAGCAATTGTATAAATAGTACTCATTCTTACTCTTGCTCTTAAATTTGCATCTGTCATTTTTAAATATTCTTCTCTATATAAATGTTTCTCTTTTAAATTTCCTACTACCATGTCTAATATAGCACTTTGTGGTTCTATAAGGTCTAAATCAAGGTATTCTATATCACAACCTTCTATAACCTTAAGTGCATCTTCTCTATCTTGAGGATTACTTTTTATGCTCATTATAACTCCCATAGAGTTTTCTGGAAATGCCTTTTTAATTAAATTAGCAACTACTGCTGAATCAATTCCCCCAGATACACCGACAATTAATCCTTTTGCATTTGCCTCATTAACCTTATTTATAAGCCATTCTACAGTTTTGTCTATTTGTATTTTTATATTTGACATTGTTATCTCCTCTCAAATTTGCTACTTTGTTTTAATATATTATACCATATATTAATATGTTGTTTTAATATGTTTTTTTTTATGCAAAATTACGTAAATATGAAATATTATATTTAATCTTACTTTTATATAAATATAATTTGCCTATTTTGGTAAAACTATTTCAGAAGGTGATTTTTATGAAAAAAACTGATGATTTAAAGAAAAAATATCTTGATTTTAATTTGAAAAATACGATAATTGGAGTTTTTACAGGGTTTATAAATGGAGTTTTTGGGTCTGGAGGAGGTACTCTTTTAGTTCCAATATTAAATGACATCGTTAAGGTAGAAGAACATAAATCTCATGCAACTGCTCTTTCTATAATAATTTTCTTAACGACAGCAAGTTCTGTTTTATATGTATCTAAGGGTACTTACGACGTTAATTTGACAATAAAGGTTGCTGTTGGAAGTATTCTTGGTGGTATCATAGGAGCAAAACTACTAAATAAAGTTACTGGAAAGTTTCTTAGGATTTCTTTTGGAATAATCATGATAATTGCAGCATTAAGGATGGTGTTCTAATGTTATTTGCTTTAATTGGATTTTTTGCAGGGATTATCGGAGGAATGGGAATGGGCGGAGGAACCATCCTTATACCTGCACTAGTTTTACTTGCTGGTATAGATACTAAAATAGCTCAAAGTGTAAATTTACTTTCATCTATCCCTATGACACTTATAGCATTGGCTATACATATAAAAAATAAAAATGTAGTTTTTAAATTGGTTATACCCATAGCTGTATTTGGGGTCTTAGGTGCTATATTTGGTTCACTATTAGCTAATTATCTATCTTCAGATATACTAAAGAGAATATTTGGTATATTTCTGCTTCTAGTTGGCTTATTTGAAGTAAAAAAAGGATTCTGTGCAAAATCTAATAAAAAGCCATTAAATTGATTTAGATTAAAACAATTTAATGGCTTTTCATTTTAAGATTTCATTTTAAGATAAAAATTGAATGTTTAATATAATTAATTCTTTTAATATTTTTAGATTACATTAATATTTCTCCATTTTGTTCAGATAAATAAAATTCTTCTCCTAAAACTATTTTTCCTGTTCCATTTGTTATATCAACCATTTTTTCTGATAAATTTTCCACATCTTCTAATTTCGAATATACTATTATCTCAACATTATCTTCATATATTGTATCTTTTATAAAATACCCCAAATTCATTAATTCATTTTGTACTTTTCCAAGTTGAGTATAATCTATTTTAATCTTAACTTCTTGATACATTACCTTATAAATTATCTTTCCTGCTTCTAACCCCAACTTAGCACCTTTTGTATAAGCTCTAACTAGACCACCTGCACCTAATTTTGTTCCTCCAAAATACCTAGTAACAACAACTGCTACATCTCTTAAATCTTCTTTCTTTATAACTTCTAATGTAGGTATACCTGCTGTTCCTTGTGGCTCGCCATCATCACTGTATCTTTGTATATTCATATTTTGCCCAACTGTATAAGCCCATACATTATGAGTTGCATCTTTATGCTTTTTCTTTATTTCATTTATAAATTCTAGTGCTTCCTCTTCACTCTTTATAGGCTTAGCATATCCAATAAAAACAGACTTTTCAATTGTTATTTCATCAGTTCCAAATTCATGTAATGTCCTGTAATTGCTCATTATAATTCCTCCTATTTTAATCATTTTCTAAGATATACATCAAATATGTATTTATATATAAAATTATTCTACTAAAAATATATAGATTTTTATCACTTCTTTAATCAATGTTATAAAACAATTATATAATAAAATTGTATACTTTTTAATTTTTATTTCAAATATAGGTCACTAATTTTAGATATAAATTACTAAAAATTTAGATTTCCAAATTATAATCTAAGCAAACTATCTAATTTATGTTTAAAATATTTTCAATTAAAAAAGGAAGGGGCTAACCCTTCCTCAGAATTCTCTAAATTCACTATTAATTTGCTGGAACATCATCGCCCTCTGAAACTAATTTTTTTAATTCTTTAAACTTTTTATAAGATACTTCTACTAAAGCTTGCTCTTTGTGATGTGACAACATTTCTAAAGCATCTTTTACTTTATAAAATCCACCTTCTTGGAATTCAGGAGCAAGTACACAATCAGTGTTACAAGCTTCCATAACATACCACATTATTGCATTACAAACTTCTTGTTGTCTACTTCTTGAGAAAAATTCATACATAGTATCGCCAGCTACATCTATCATTTTAGCATCTATGCCAGTTTCTACTTTAACTCTTTGAACAGCACTCTCATATGGAAGTCCTCCTCCAAGTATCTTTCCTTTTGGAAGTGTCCATTCACCTCTATCATTTTTTACAATAAGTACTTTATTAGCATAAAAAACTACTCCACCTGCACAACGTCTTACTATCATTTGAAACCCCTCCCATTAATTTATTTATTACCTTGTTAAACTCTAGAAATACATCGTTAAGTAAACAAATTGCTTTAATAAAAAATTACTTTTTCAAATTTTTCGCATCTTCCAATGCTTTAATGGCTTCGTCATAAGCTCTAAGCACATACTCTTTTTCAAAATTCTTATTCTTGTCTTTCAACTGCTGTAAAATCTTTAGACTGTTTTCATCTCCTAATTTTGAAAGAGCTTTTGCACAATACTGCCTAGTTTGTGCATTTTTATCATAGAGACCTTTTTGTAATACTTCTCTACTAATTGGTGATTCAATCTTTCTGATGGCTGAATAAGTTATCCTTCTAATATCTGAGTGTCTGTGGTTTGTGAGCTGATGAAGTAATTTTAAGAATCTATCATCTTTTAGCTCACCTGTCGCCCAGATTAAAACAATTAAATCTTCAGCATTTTTTTCCACAAGGATTCTTTTGAAAACCTTTCTCTTAAAGTATACCATTTTTTTGTCATCTAAGCTATCCATAAAATCAAGTCTCTTGATTTTATCTAATTCTAAAAATTTATCCAAAATATCTTTAGATGCCTCAAAATCCTCTTTTTGCAATTCTTTTATTTTCAATTTTGCTTGTATAAGTTGCTCGCTTGCTTCAGTATTTGAAATATTTCTAATCTTACTAATTTGAGATACTGTTTTAGATTCTTTATAAAGAAGATAGGTTATAAAATAATCTTCGAGATTATCTATGTTTTCCCAATTAATATCCATATTCAACCTATTTTTCTAATATGTACTCTCTATAGATATTAAAATCTTCTTCATCCAAGTTTACATCTAATGCTATACCATTTTCCCCATACTCAAAATTCTCCACATTATATTTATCTTTTATTCTACTAAATATATCACCTCTCTCATAAGGTAACATTAAGCTTACTGAATAAGTATTTTCCATTAAAGCACTTTCTATCAGATTTAATAGCTTATCCATATTTATGCCTTGTTTAGCAGAAATATACACAATATCTTCTTGACTTTTAGGATATATATCCAATTCTAGCTTATCGACCTTATTATATACAAGTATATGTTTTTTATCATTTACACCAAGTTCTTTTAATACACCTTCAGTTGTACTTTTTTGCAATTCATAACTAGTATTTGTTGCATCAATTACATGCAGAATTAAATCTGCATACTGTACTTCTTCCAGTGTTGCTTTAAATGCCTCTACTAAATCATGGGGAAGCTTACTCACAAATCCAACAGTATCTACTACTAAAAATTCTTTCTTATTTGGTAAAAGTGCCTTTCTTAAAGTTACATCTAGAGTTGCAAAAAGCATATCTTTTACAAAAACTTCTTTTTCTTGTTCATAATCCTTGTGTGTCTTTATTAATTCGTTTAATAGGGTAGATTTTCCTGCATTTGTATACCCAACAAGCGCTACAATTGGTATATTTGATTTTAAACGTTTAACTCTCTGTGTCTCTCTATTCTTCTTTACTTCTCTAAGTTCACGTCTTATATCTGCTGCTTTATTAAGTATATGTCTTTTATCTATTTCTAGTTTTTGTTCTCCAGGACCTCTAGTTCCAATCCCTGCACCTGTCCTACTCATCTCACCACCCATTCCATAAAGTCGTGGTAATCTGTATTTTAGTTGAGCTAATTCAACCTGCAATTTACCTTCTTTACTAAGCGCCCTTTGAGCAAATATATCCAGAATCAAGGTAGTTCTATCTATTACTTTTCTTCCAACAACATTCTCTATATTTCTGATTTGAGCACCAGATAATTCATCATTGAAAATTACTAAAGTAGCATCTAGTGAATCACTATATGCTCTTATTTCTTCTACCTTACCTTTTCCTATATAATAAGCTGCATCTATGGAGTGCTTGTTTTGAATTAAGCTACCTACAACTTCTGCACCAGCAGCTTTTGTTAATTCCTTTAATTCTTCCATGGATTCACTAGTGTCTATATCATCACTTTTTTTCACTATTGTCGTCAAATTAAGACCTACAAGAAGTGCTCTCTCTTGAATTTCTTTCACTTAATCACCTCATTTTTTGTTATAAAACATATTATAATTGCAAAATATATTTACATTATTTTTCTGTTGACTAATTATACCATTAATACTATGATTAATAGTACTATATTATCAACTATTAATAAAAATATTTAGTATAATTATATTATCACCAAAATCTTATATAGTTATAAAAGATTTAAATTTTATTTAATTTAGGAGGAAAATATGGGCGAAAATTATAAGTTTTTTAATCACAAAGATTGTGAATTTTTCCCTTGTCATAAAACTAATAAACCAGAAGAATTTAATTGTTTATTTTGCTATTGTCCTTTGTATGCTTTAGGAGAAAATTGTGGTGGAAACTTCAAGTATACAGATAAAGGTATCAAAGATTGCAGTAGTTGCATGCTCCCTCATAAAAAAGATAATTATAATTATATTATGGGGAAATTTCAAGATTTAGTTAAAATTACTAGTAAAAAATAATTTCTCATTAGAAATAGCTATGCACAAATATTTATTAACTACTCTTAGTCTAAATATTATTACATAGCTATTTTTATTGTATAACTTTAGTCTATCTCATTTTTAATTTAGTTGATTTGCATAACTTATATATTACAAAAAGTAATATACTTACTAATAAAATCAACATTAAAATCATCACACCAGCATGAAAAAAGAATTCTTCTGGCAATATATTTATAACTGGGTCTAAATCTGGACTAAATATCCAGTAATCATTTCTAAATAATAATTTATGAAAAATAATAAATGATTTTTCAAAATTCAATAAAACTGGAACTGCCAATAATAATGGCATAATTATAAGCGTTATTGATGTAGTTTTTAAAATTTTTATATTTTTATTTTTTGCATTAAATATAATTCCTATTAAAGATACTATCATTAGTACTTTAGCTAGTTTATTGATGTTTTGAAATATATTTCTCACTTCTTCAAAATGCATCTTTCCCTGTGGAGAAGATTTTAATGTGGGTAACTTAAACTCAGACACATTCTTATTTAGATTATAATCAATCAGATAATCGTAGTTTAATTTTATATCATCCTTAGATAGACCAGATAACTCTGATATATTTAGATAATCAACATCAAAATAATATAGTTGTTTAAACCCAACAGTAAAATTAATAACTCCTACTATTATAACTATACTTATACATATTGAAAAAAGTATATTTAGAAATTTTTTCATGAAATCCCCCCAGTAATAAATTAAAGCACTACACTATTTTAGTTGTAAAATCTTCTATATTCCATACATCATCAACAATGTCTGAATAAAATTCTGGTTCATGACATACCAAAAGAACTGTTCCCTTAAATTCTTTTATGGCTTTCTTCAATTCATCTTTCGCTTCAACATCTAAGTGATTCGTAGGCTCATCTAGTACTAAGAAATTTATATTTTTTAGCATTACTTTACAAAGTCTAACCTTTGCAGCTTCTCCTCCACTTAGTACTCTCATCTGACTAGTTATATGCTCATTTGTAAGTCCACATTTTGCAAGAGCTTGTCTAACTTCAAAGTTTGTAAGTCCTGGGAATTCACTCCAAATTTCATCCATAGGTGTATTACTATTTTCTTTTGAACTCTCTTGTTCAAAATATCCAACTTCTAGATAATCACCTAACTTAACACTTCCTTCAAATGGTTTTATTATTCCAAGTAAAGTCTTTAACAAAGTAGATTTTCCAATACCATTCATTCCTTTTAAAGCTATCTTCTTTCCTCTTTCTAAATGGAAATTAAGTGGCTTTGTCAATGCTTCATCATATCCTAAAATTAAACTTTCTGTTTCAAAAATTATCTTACTTGCTGCTCTAGCATCTTTGAAAGAAAAAGTAGGCTTTATCTTTTCTTTTGGTCTTTCCAATATTTCCATCTTATCAAGTTGCTTTTGTCTACTGTTAGCCATTCCTCTAGTTGCTACTCTAGCCTTATTTCTAGCTACAAAGTCCTCTAATCTTTTTCTTTCTTCAACTTGTTTATCATAAGCTTGTTCTTCTTGACGTTTCTTTATGTCATTAAGTCTTACAAATTCATCATAGTTTCCTTTATATCTATTTAGTTCTCCATTTTCCATATGGTATATTACGTTACAAGTATTATTTATAAATTCAATATCATGAGAAACTAGGACAAAACTATTTTCATACTCTTGAAGATATCTAGTAAGCCATGTTATATGTTCTTCATCTAAATAATTTGTAGGCTCATCTAATATAAGAATAGTAGGATTTTCAAGTAGAAGTTTAGTAAGAAGTACTTTCGTTCTCTGTCCTCCACTTAGATCAGTTACATCTTTGTCAAGACCAATCTCTCCAAGACCAAGACCATTTGCAACCTCTTGTATCTTAGCATCTATCATATAAAAACCACTATTTTCAAGTATAGTTTGTATTTCTGCTGTTTCTTCAAGAAGCTTACTCATCTCATCATCATTAGCTTCTCCCATTTTGTCGTACATAGCAATCATTTCTTGCTCTAAATCAAACATATGCTTAAAAGCTTCTCTAAGCACTTCTCTTATTGTTTTACCTTTACTTAGAACTGTATGTTGGTCTAAGTAACCTACTGTAGCTCTTGAAGACCATTTTATATTTCCAGCATCTGGCATAAGCTTTTTTGTTATTATATTTAAAAAACTTGATTTTCCTTCTCCATTAGCGCCAACTAGTGCAATATGTTCACCTTTTCTAAGTCTAAAAGATACATTTTCTAATATTGTTCTAGCACCAAATCCATGACTCACGTTTTCTACTACTAGCATTCTAACACCTCTCAAAAAAATTTTACACATTCTATACTATAATATATTCTTTTTAAACTTAAATCAAGTATTACCAATATTTTTAGTTATATTTACAACAATTTAACCTAGAATAATCTTTATCTTTATATTATGTACAATAAAAAATAGAGATAAAAATTAGGAAAATAATACCAACCCAACTTTTTCTCTATTTATACTCTATTTAAAATACTCATCTAATCCATCTGCAACACATTGCATCATTTTTCTTTGATATTCTGGATTTGACATCATTTGGTCTTCATTGTAGTTACTCATAAATCCCATTTCTACTAATACAGCTGGAACTTTTGACCAGTTGAATCCAGTCAAATCTCCTCTTTGAACGATTCCATTAATTTGTATTCCAGCTTGTTCCATATTTTGTTTAATAAATTCAGCACATTTATTACTATCTTCATATATAGGTGCTGTATATTTTCCATCCTTTTCAGGAATTAATATGGATGCACCAGTTTTTGAAGAATTATTTAAACTATCTGCATGTATTCTTACAACCATATCTGCTTTTTTATCATTAGCAAGTATCGCTCTTTCTGAATTACTTATATTTATATCATGAGTCTCTCTAGTCATTATTACATTATAACCTTTAGATTCTAATATATTTTTTAAAACAAGAGATGCTTCCAAGTTTAAAACATATTCTGGTTTTTTTGTAGCAATACCCTCTGTTCCTGAAGATACTCTCGCTTTTTGAGAGGAAGAACCTGGAGCTACTGGTTCTAAATTGCCATCTCCTTTTCCCTGATGTCCTGGGTCTATACAAATTAAAAACTTTTTATTTTTTTGAGTTTCATTTTTATTATCTGATGATTTATTTTCTGATGACTTTTCCTTATTGCTTTTTGAATTTGATTTGTCTTTATCTTTTGTATTTTCATTTGAGTTTTTATCTTTATCTGCTTTTTCATTTGTAGTAGTTCCTGAACTAATTAAATTTGTAGTCTTGTAAAAATTACTAACAGGATTTGATGTTCCTATAATTATAATTCCCATGGCAATTATACAAGTAACTAACAATCTATATTTTTTCATGTTTTGCTCCTTTCTAATGATAGACAGTTATTATTTATTTTAATTTATATGAATATGTATCTATTTTATCATATACACTCTTTATTTTATTTATTTTTATGAAAACTAAGGTGTTATTGAGTCAGTTTTCCAAGCATTAAAAACTAATTCTTGCACAACATAATACAGAAGCAGCAAGAAAACTTCAATTCTATTATTAAAATAATTTAATAAGAAAGAGGTGTTTTATGCAACTTAAAAATTTTTATTTTAAAGATAAAGCTTTAAATAAAAGAACTAACTTAGCTAAGTCTAAATTTACAATTGTTTTAACTTTTTTATTTTTATTATATTTTTTCTCAAATAATTTAATTTATGCACAAAATTTACAAAAAAGTGAACCTGAATATTTAATACCAATTGGAAATGTACTTCAAATTGATGCAGAACTAAAAAATATTATTGTTAGAAATCCTGGTGAAGCATCTCCACTTAGATTAGGTGATGCAATAGTAAAAGTAAATAATGCTGAGATTGATGGATATAGTGACTTTGTAAATACCCTAAATGCTTTACCAGAAGAAAAACCAGTATCTATTTTATTAAATAGAGGTGGTCAACTTATAACAATGAAAACGACTAAGCACATATTAGAAAAAATTAGTTTTAATAATTTACTTTCTGGGTTTGCCACTTTAACATATATTAATCCAGAAACATCAGAATTTGGTGCTGTAGGTCATCCAATAAGTGTTGGCAGTGCAAGAAAGATACCTATTAAATCTGGTTCAATTTCTACAACTAAACATCTTAATATAGAAAAATCTTATAAAGGTAGTGTTGGATGTATAAATGCAAAAAGAGAAAATATTATTGGTAGTTTTACAGAAAATACTGATTTTGGAATAAGAGGTCAAATTAACAACTTTGATATTGCTAATTTAACAAAATATAAAGTAGCTTCTTTAGATGAAGTTAAAACAGGAAAAGCTCAAATAATTTTACAAGATAATTTTAATGAATGTAAAAAATATAATATTGAAATTATAGATATAGAAAACCAAAAACATCCAGAAAGTAAAAGTTTTAAAATTAAAATCACAGATAAAAAACTTTTATCTCAGACTGGTGGTATTGTACAAGGGATGAGTGGTACTCCAATAATTCAGGGTGATAAAATAATCGGAGCAGTCTCTCATGCAATTGAAAATGACCCAGCTGTAGGTTATGGTGTATTTATTAAGTGGATGTTGTAAATAATATAGATAAATAGTAATTTAAATATTAAATATATGATTAATAATATATTTGGTCTAAATGTAATCTATTTACACCATAGACCAAATATATTAAATATTTTACATAGTATAAAATATAATTTTTTATTGAAATTATATTAATATTATTTACAAAATTTTTATTTATAAACTACTTTTTCAAATTTATTTAAAAATATGGAAATTTATATTACTTATTAGCATTCTTTCCAGTGTTAGGTAAAACATTACCTAGATTTTTTTCTGGTATATTTACATAACTTTCTGGAACATCACCTACTATTATAGTTTCACAAATAGGTATTTGTGCTTTGATTTGTTTTGTTGAAGTTATAAGTGGTATTACTACTTTAACTTGTGTCTGAGCTTCTAAATATATTCTATGTCTTGTTTGATTGATACCTGACGATTCAAATTCCGTTTTAAAGTTTACTGATACCGTTCCTATAGGTTCAATAGAAACTTCAAGCCTAGGACCGTATTTGGCTAATATAGGACTTCCTAATGCTGTTCCTATAGGTATGTAAGAACTTGCTGTCTTAGCTTTTTTTAATTCATCCTGTATTTCTAAAGCTATTGCAGAGGCAATCTCATTCATCATTATAGTATTTGCTTGTATCATAGTTATTTTGCCATTGTTATCAAGCTGTATATCCATTAAATCTTCATAGTTTATTTTTCCTTCTACCATTTCAGCAACAGCTTTATTTATGGACCTATTTGCTAATTCAAGAGCTTTAGTTTCTGCCAACACTGTTATTGTTGGTCTTAAAGTTTTATCTATATATATAAAACTGCCTATAAATACAGACAAGAAAAGAATTAACAAAAAAATAGCTACAATTTTTCTAAATTCATTTTTCTTTTTTCTATCTACTATTCTATTCAAAATTATCCCCTCCTATTTATTTATATGTAGCTTTAGCATAATTTTTATAATATTTGTCAAAAATAAATAAAATAAAAATATAGACTTTTTAATACATTATGTTTATACATATTTACAATGTACAGAATATTATAGCAAATTCATTTTTTCTATTAATTACAAAACTACTCCTATTTGTGTTATAATATTGCATTAAGTAAGGAGGTTAAAATCTTATGAATAACGATAATGATAAAAATGGAAATAAAATTAGAAGAAAAAAAGTTAGCTCCTCTAGTAATACAAACAAACCAATTAATAGAAGTTCAGCTAACAAAACTCGTTCAACAAAAAACAAGAAAAAATCTAAAAAAAGCGATAAATTTAGAAAACTGAGAGTATTTGGTATAGTATTTTTAGTTTTACTAGTTGTTGGTACTGCTGGTACTGCTGGTTTAGTATTTGCATCACTAAGAGATGTCTCTCCAGTTACAGAGGCTGTCTTGGATAAACAGACAAACCAAACAACTACAATTAAATACGCTAATGGAAAAACATTATCTACAGCTCCAAGTGTAAATAAAAAGACACCTGTTCCATTAGATAAGATTTCAAAACATCTTCAACATGCTGTAATTGCAATAGAAGATGAACGTTTTTATGAACATAAAGGTGTCGACATTAAAGGTTTATTTAGGTCAGTATTAAAGACTCTTACAGGTACTAAACAAGGTGGTAGTACTATTCCTATGCAGGTATCCAAAATGTTGTTAACAACTGAACAACAAACTCTACCTCGTAAAATAAAGGATATCTACTATGCATATGAGATGAGTAAAACAGTAAGTAAAGATAAAATACTAGAAACTTATTTAAATAACTTTTTCGTTGGTAGAGGTCTGGCAGGTGCTGAGGCTGGTGCACGTGGTTATTTTGATAAGTCTGCATCTGACCTTACTATAGCTGAGTCAGCACTTCTTGCTGGTTCAACTAAAAATCCATCAAAATTTTCAGCTTATAAAACTTCTAAATTAGATGGAAGTGAAACTAAGGGTGATTTAGAAAATAAATTATTATTTTTTGTTAACACAACTGATGATGATTTAGATGACCCTACAAAAGTAGACTTTGATATGATTGAGAAAATAAATTCTTGGGAACTTATATCTAATGATACTTATAGACAATTAAAAGCAGGTACATTAGTTGTAAGAAAAGCTGTAAGTAATCCAGAAGCTAAGAAAAGACAAGAAGTTGTTCTAAAGAAAATGTTAGAATTAGGATATATAAAGCAAAGCGAATATGATGAAGCAATCAAAGCTAAAATAGAAATAAAATTACCTAAATCATCTGACAAAGTTTCTTCATCTGTAGAAGACCTTATTGAAAGTGAAGTTATAAATGCTCTAATGGAACAAGGACATACAAATGATGAAGCTCAAAACCTATTCTACAATGGAGGTCTAATTGTAAATACAACTATAGACCCTAAAATGCAAGATGCTTTAGAAGAAGAATATGATAAAAATAGCAATTTCCCAGGACATATGGTCGGTCCTGATGGAGTTAGTCAACCGCAATCTGCAATGGTAATCTTAGATTATAAAAATGGTGAAATAAGAGCACTAGCTGGAGGAAGAAATATAAGTGGTAGAAAAACTTTAAACCGTGCTACTAACCCTCATCAACCAGGTTCTGCTATAAAACCTCTGGCAATTTATACACCAGCTATTGATACTTTAAAAATTACACAAGCAACTTCTCTAAGTGATGCTAGAGGAGGATATAAATTTGAAGAGAATACTAAATGGAACCCAAGAACTACTACTGCTGGTCATGGTTCTATGAGTTTACGTAGAGCTCTTGCTAAATCTTCAAATACAATAGCTGTAAAAACTGCTGAGATGCTTGGAGATTCTTATGATGAATGTATAGATATAATGATGGACTACTTAAAGAACTTTGGTATAACAACTGTGAAGAATAGTCAGTCAGGAGCAACTGATAGGCAATTCCCATCATTAACACTAGGTGGTATGGCAAATGGTATTACTCCACTTCAGATGGCTGCTGCTTATGGTACATTAGCAAATCAAGGAGTTTATGTAGAACCATCAATTTTCACTACTATAACTACTTTTGATGGTCAATTATTAGTTAAAAATGCTCCTGAAGAACATAAAGTTGTAGAACCTGAAGTAGCTTATGTTGTTACAGATATGTTAGAAAGCGTAATTACTGAAGGTACTGGTGGTATAGCAGCACTTCCAAATGGAATGCCTGTAGCAGGTAAAACAGGTACTACAAATAGTGCATATGATGCTTGGTTTGTTGGTTATACACCTTATTATGTTGGAGCAACTTATATCGGAGATGACGCTGGAAGAAAAGATGATTCTGGTAACACTATAAAACGTAGAGAAGTTCCTCGTGGAAGTACTAGTACTGCGAAATTATGGGAAAAAATTATGTCAAAGATACATGCTAACTTAACAGTAACTGAATTTGAAGTTCCTAAAAATGTATATTTCACAAAAATTAATTTAGATGATGGAGGAAAGCAGTCTTCTGGCTCTAAAGCAGCATTTATTGAAGGTACTGCTCCTACTAGAGTAAGTTCTCAACCATCATCTGAAGATACAAAGAAACCAGATAACAATCAACAAGAAGAAGATAATAACAATAACAATAATTCAGGTAATAATGGTGGTGGCTCTACTCCTCCTGATAATGGTGGAAACAATAATGGTGGTGGCTCTACTCCTCCTGATAATGGTGGAAATAATAATGGTGGTGGCTCTACTCCTCCTGATAATGGTGGAAATAATAATGGTGGTGGCTCTACCCCTCCTGATAATGGCGGGAATAATAATGGTGGTGGCTCTACCAATACACCTGATGGTGGTGGTACCCCTGCAACTTAAGTTAACAAAAACTAAGATTTAAATAAAAATATAAGGAGTGTCTCATAGATAATTTTTTAAATTATCTATGAGACACTCCTTTTTTATGATTACATCATATAATTTATTCCTAGTTGTTAAAATATTCCATACAGTTTTATCACAAATTTATAGACCTGATTTTAATTACTGTATACCAAATGTCTGAAATCTATTTAATTTACCGTATCTTTTAATAAGCATTTCCCATTCTTCTTTATCATAGAAATCACACTTATTTCTACCAAATAGCTTAGCAACTTCTATTGCAAATCTGCCTGCTGAATCTAAATCACTAAAATTAGTTGCACCTGTAGCACATCCAGCAACAGGCACCTCTGTAGTAATCGCTACTCCTACTACGGGTGCGTCTATAGCTACAGCTGGTTGTAAAATACTATTTAAATGATATAGATTGTTTCCATATGGTGTTATATCTTGAATTGATAGTGGAAATACAAATGGAGCTTTCCCAGTCACAGTCTGCATGATATCCAAAAGATTGTCACTAGTTTTTAATATGTAACCTTCTTTAACAGTTGGTGATATTGCAAATCCTCTATTATTGATTATTCTATTTCCTTTAGTAGTATCTATTGAAAGTATTGCATCGCAACTATTATCAACTTCATTTTCATTCATAGTCATCATATCGATTGGTGAATCCATAAAAGGTGTAGGATGATGTTCTCTAGTTGGTGCATCTGGGCAAATATGAGTTGAGATTATAACATCTCCATCTAACATATCTCCCTTTCGTTGCATATCCAAAAGTCTTGCAGCAACTGCAATCGCTACTAATGCTCCATCACCATCTGATACAAAGCCTGTTACCTCTGGTCTTGCTCCAATCCCACCTAATCTACCTAAAATTCCAAGAGTAGGTGCATCTCCACCATTTGATTTACCATTCTTACCAGGTATTGTAAGTTTGACTAAATCTGTTGAACCTTTACTTGAAGACAATTCTTTAACTGTTACATCTACTTCACCATAAGATTGTAAATAAGACTTAACTTCTTCTCCATTAGCGGTTGCTTTATCTAAAATGTCATAAACCTCTATCACTTGTTTTAATATCATGTCTAATCTAATTTCCTTTCTTATATATATTTTAAAATTATATATTATTTACTTATATAAAACATCTACTCCACACATTGCTAACACCTTAATTGCTTTTATAAGCGCTACTCTGCCTTCTTCACCACCAGCTGCAACAGCAAATTCATCTGTATGAGTTGCAGTATCTTCCTTTAATTTAATATATGCTTGTATTGCAGGTATCTCATGAGTTAAATTTCCAGTATCAGTTGAACCAATACCTTGACTTAAATCTCTTTCAACATAATCCTCACCTAACACTTCGAAATTACTTCTAACTATATTCACTAATTCTGAATCATTTTTAATTTCTTTGTATACTTCATCTAATTGAACTATATCTACATTAGTTCCTGTAGAAATTGCTGCTCCTTTGGCACAATTTTTAAGCATATCACAAATCTCATTTAAGTACTCTATACTTAAAGCTCTTACATTAAATATAGCTGTAGATTTTTCAGGAATTATATTATGTATGCTACCTCCATCAGTTATAATACCATGTACTCTTGCATAATCTTTAAGATGTAATCTCATGCTATTTACACTGTTAAACAATGCGATTACTCCACTTAAAGCACTTTTTCCTTCCCAAGGATAAGCAGCAGCATGAGATGCCTTTCCACTAAAATCAAATTTTAAATTAACTTGAGCAAATGATATATCATCAGGCATTGAAGCATCACTTGGGTGTAAAATTAATGCAGCATCTACGTCTTTGAATACACCTTCTTTAATCATAGTTATTTTTCCACCCACTCTTTCTTCTGCAGGTGTTCCAAACACTTTTACAGTTCCTTCTATATTGTGTTTTTTCATTATTTCTTTTAATATGATGCCAGCACCAACAGAACTTGTACCTATAATATTATGCCCACATGCATGTCCCATCCCTGGAAGTGCATCATACTCAGCTAAAAAAGCTACTGTTTTTCCATTACCATTTGAATAAACAGCCTCAAAAGATGTCTCTAATCCTCCTACACCTTTAGTTACATCAAATCCATTCTCTTCTAATAAATCACATAATGCTTTTTGTGACTTATGTTCTTCAAATGCCAATTCTGGATTTGCAAATAAATAATCAGATACATTTTCAAATGATGTCTTCTTTTCTTCAGATAACACTTTTATTTCTTCTTTGATTTTTAATTTTAATTCATTCATGTTTACCTACCTCCTTAAAGCATTCCATTTAATCTTAAAACTGTTTGAGATATAAAGGCAGAACCAAAGTAAGTAGATGTCATAACTATAAATGATATAACTACTAACTTCCAGCTCAAAGTCTTTAATATATCCAATTGGTTACCTACAGAAATTCCTGCAAAGGCTAACAATGGTGTTACTGTAGACATAAAATTGATTTTACCTACATTAGTTGCTATAATATCTCCCACTGGTGATATTGGAAGTGATAAAACGAATGCAACTAAAGTAGCCCATGCAAAACCTGGTAAATTAGGTTTTTTAACGAAGTTCTTAATTATAATAGCAACTATAACTAACAAAAAACCAAATACACTTCCAATTAATAAATCCTTAGCCTGAGTCTTAAGTGCTATCATTTGTCCAAAGCAAATAATAATATATATAAACAGTACTATTTTTACCTGTTCTATAATAGTCTTAAAAGTCTTTTCCATACATACACCCTCCTTTATAAGTCATTACTTGTTTTTGTTTTTCTTCCTCTGAATCTTTCAATAATTGGAGCTACTTTACTATAATAATAATTGGCTACTGGTAAAGATAAAAATAACTCTATATATATTCCAGTAACAGCTGTAATCAAACCACTAGTTGCTGAATATGCTAAAATCTGTTCTGACATCTGTGGAACCGTATTCATTAATGATGCTGTTGCAGCTCCCATCATCGAACCACTTCCCATTCCTGATGCCATTGCTAAAGCATATGGATGAAATCCTAAAAGTACACCTACTGGTGCCAAAAATGAGAATAATAATGTCCCAAATATACTACCACTTATGTAAGTTCCTAATGTTCCTATACCTTCTGGTGAATTTAACCCATACTTATCTCCAATAATTCCTAGTGCTGTGTCACGACATAATGAAAAAGTACCTCCTAATGCACTTCTCCCAAGACCTAATGCAACTCCAACAGGTAATGCAATCAACATTGTACCCATATGACCAAATTCTTGTAATAAAAGTGCTGGTCCTGCTTGAAGTAATATACCTACTTTAGGACCTGCATTGATTCCAAACATTATTCCTAATGGATATAGTGTTAAAGACAACAAATATGGAGATACATTTATTTCATTATCCCCTATAAATTTTTTTAGAGCTGGTATAACTCGTCCTAATAAGTGAGGCGAAACAGCCATCCCTATAAAGATAGCCCATAGTATACTAAGTAAAGTTATATTAATACCCATAACTTTAAATGAAATAGGACCGATTAATTCCGCCAATATTGTGATTATAAAGGCTGCTATTATGGCATTTCTAATCCCTGCTTTTTCTTTCATTTCTATACCTCCTTGTAATTTTTATAATTTTCTTATAATATAATTGTTAGTGATTTTATTATATAACCTATCATTGATAATGTATAATATATATTATTCATCATTTTTATATACTTTTAGTTATGAATCAAAATAAGACATTGAAGATTCATGATATAAAACACAAATAATTTATTGAACTATATTATCTAAATAGTAAATTATTAACTAATCTAATAAAATTATTTACTGATTTTATGAAAACGTTCTAAATAAATAAAGGAGTACAATGTACTGATATACACTTACTCCTTTTAATTTCAATTCATATTATTTTTTAGATTAATTTATACAAACTATAATAATTCTAGTACATTTATGATATTTAAAAATTTACTATTTTATTCTTTTAACACTGTTTCGTATTATTAACCTTGGATATAGTTTTCTTGGAATATGTTCTGTTCCTTTTTTATTTATTATATTTACTAAACTATCTACTCCATTTTTTATAACTTGTTCTCTTGGGTCATCTATCGTTGATAAATGAGACCTAAAATATGATATTAATTCAATATTATTATATCCTATTATGGAAATATCTTCTGGTACATTTATACCATAAGTATTTTTTAATTCTTGTATTATAGAAATTGCTGGTACATCTTGTTGTACAAATATGGCTGATGCTTTTTTTATTTTATCAATATGCTTTTCTAATAGCTCAACTTGAGATTCAAAGTCCATTTTAGATTCAATAACCTCAGTCTTTAAATTTGCCTCTTCCATAGCATTCAAATATCCCTTTGTTCTATCTTCATGCATTTTTGAGCTTTTATCATCTGAAGTTACTGTTATTATATCCTTATGACCATGGTCAATTAAATGCTTAGTGGCTATATAACCACCATATACATTATCATCCCAAAAGAAATTGTCTACTTCTCCTACAAAAGATGGTTTAAAATATATAAATACATGTGGAAAATTATTATCTTTTAAAAATTCATACTCTTCTTTTTTTATTGATTGAGATACAATTACTAATCCATCTACCATTTGTCCATTAACCATTTTATATACATTACTGTCACCACTAATGTTATTATTAGGTTGTATTATAAAATCGTATTTATTAGTCTCAATAGAATTTATAGAACTGTCCATTATATCACTAAAAAACTTTCTAGTATCTTGGTGATTAAAATTATTTGAAAAGATTACCCCAATTCTGTTTGTTTCTTTTTTTGCCAGATTTCTTGCATTTACATTAAAATGGAACCCTAGTCTATTAGCCTCTTCTACTACCTTCTTTTTTGTTTTTTCAGATACATTAGGATTATTATTTAAGCACCTAGAAACGGTTGAATAACTGATACCTAGATTCCTTGCAATATCTTTAATAGTTACCATCTTTATCCCCTACTTCACTTCATTTTATTTTGATAATATAATACTACACTATGTTGTAAATAATTGTCAACTTCAATTATGTAAACGTTTCTTTATATGAAAAATAGGCAGAATCTGAAAGATATCTACCTATTTTATAAAAAGCTACTATTTTAAATTTTATTATTCTTTTAAGTAATATTTATGGCTTTGCTTTCGGTGTAAATACTACTGACATAATATATCCAAAGAATATAGCCGCTGCTATCCCACCAGCTGTAGCAGTTGTACCACCTAAGAAAATACCTAAAAAGCCATCACTTTGAATTGACTTTATTACTCCTGTAGCAAGTGAATATCCAAATCCTATTATAGGAACTGTTGCACCTGCTGCTGCAAACTTAACTAATGGTTCGTAAAGACCTAGAAAAGTTAAAACCACACCAGTTGTTACATATGTTACCATAACATATGGAGTTTGCATTTTAAAGTAATCCATCATTACTTGGGCTATTAAACATATAATTCCACCTACAATAAACACTCTTACATAGTCCATTAACATATATATCACTTCCTACTCATTTACTATTACTACTGCATGTGCAACACATGGTATTGTCTGCTTTTGTAGTGTACTTGTTGGTGACAGTAATGCTCCAGTTGATACAAGCATTACTTTATTAAATTCTTTTTTTCTCAACTTATCATATATATATCCTGCAAACACTGTAGCTGAGCATCCACATCCACTTCCACCACAGTGGACATCTTGCTCTTTAAGATTAAACATCTCTATACCACAATCAGTATAACATTTTGATATATCTAAACCTTTTTCTTTCAAAAAGTCCTCTGTTATCTGTTTTCCAAGAGTACCCAAATCTCCAGTAGCAATTATATCAAAGCTATTTGGGTCATCATTAGTATCTTCAAAATAAGAATATATTGTATCTATTGCTGCTGGAGCCATGGCTGGTCCCATATTATTACCATCATCAATACCTTCATCTATTACTTTACCAACTGTAACATATTTTATCTTAGGACCATCTCCATTAGGAGCTAATAATACACTTCCTGCTCCTGTAACCGTCCATTGTGCTGTCATTGGTTTTTGATTTCCAAGTTCTAGAGGAAACCTAAACTGTCTTTCTGCTGTACAATAATGGCTTGATGTACCTGATAGTACTAAATCTGCAAAACCACCATCTATAAGCATAGAGCCTATACAAAGACCTTCTGCCATTGTAGAACAGGCTCCATATATACCTAAAAATGGAATTGCCAATTCCCTTGCTGCAAATGATGCTGGTACTATTTGATTTATTAAATCTCCACCTAACATGTAATTTACATCTGTTAGTTTTTTTCCTGCCTTTTGTATAGCTTTTTGAGATGCAGTCTCTACCATCTTACTTTCAGCTAATTCCCAAGTTTTTTCACCATATAAATCATCAGTCATAATCATATCAAAATAGTCCTTTAATGGCCCTTCACCTTCTTTAGAGCCTACTATAGTTCCAGTTGATATTATTGTTGGTTTATTTTCTAACTTTACTGTTCTTTTTCCAATTCTTTTATTTTTCATATTTTCACACCTTTTTAATTTTACATTTTAATATTTAATTTTTTAATATCAATTGAAATCTTCATAACTATTTTCTAACTAACAAGCTTCATAGTTAATTTTCAACTTTTATAGCTATTTTGCAATTAATAGAGTTTAAATTAAATAAAAACCATCTAAAACATCTTAAAAATATAATAAATAATCCCACATAAAATAGAAGAACCTATTCCATAAACTAAAACGGGTCCTGCAATTTTAAATAAGTTTGCACCTACACCTAATACATAACCTTCTCTTTTATACTCCATAGCTGGAGATACTATTGAGTTTGCAAAACCTGTTATTGGAATTATAGAACCAGCTCCAGCTCTTTTTCCGATTAAGTCGTAAACTCCTAGTCCAGTTAAAAATGCCCCTATAAATATTAGTGTTATTGATGTTGCAGAACTAGCACCTAATTTATCAAGACCTCCAACTTTCATGTATAAATCATTTATTGCTTGCCCTATCATACAAATAATTCCACCTACAATAAATGCAAGTGTATAGTTTTTTAAATATGTAGGTTTTGGGCTTATTTGGTCTACATATTTTTTATAATTTTTATCCATACTAAACACCTCTCTAAAGTATTATTTGTTAATTTTAAAAAAATAAACCTATTATTTATTTTGACAGTTTAAAGTTTTATCAAAAAATAAAAAAGATGTCTCATAAAGAAAATAATTTATTTTCTTTTATAGAGACACCTTAATTTTTAATATTTTTTATTCTAATTGAGAAATTTTTAATCATAGTTTAAAAATCTAATATCAAAAGCTATTACAGTTTATTTAAGTAATATTTTTATTATCTTTTGTTATTTTATATATCATAAGTATTCTCACGATATATATTCTTTTAATTTAGATAACACCTTTTTCTCTATCCTAGATACTTGAACCTGTGATATATTGAGCATTTCTCCTATTTCACTTTGAGTCATATCTTCAAAATATCTGAGAACTATTATTTGACGTTCTCTCTTATCTAGTTTTCCAAGTATATCTTTTAATAGTATATTATCTACTACTTTTTCTTCCTCACTTTCTCCTTTCATGCTTATTTTATCAATAAGACATATTGGAGAACCTTCCTCTTCATGAATAACACCTTGTAAATACTCAACGTTGAAATTAGCTTCCATAGCCATTACTAAATCTTCTTTTTCTACATCAATTGCTTTAGCCAATTCTTCTATACTTGGTTCTCTACCTAACTTTTTGGTTAATGACTCACTTTCCATCTTGGCCTTTACAGCTATTTGCTTTAATGACCTTGATACTTTTATCATACCATCATCTCTTAAGTACCTCTTTATTTCACCTAAAATCATAGGTACTGCATAAGTAGAGAATTTTACATTAAATTTTGGGTCAAATTTATATATTGATTTTATTAAGCCTATAGAACCTAACTGAAATAAATCCTCTCTATCATATCCTATATTTAAAAATCTAGATACAACGCTCCTAACTAGACCTAAATTGCTTGATATTAATATTTCTTTTGCCTCTTCATCTCCATTTTGAACTTTGTCAATAAGTTCTAGAGTCTCCTCATGACTAAGAAGAGGTTTTTTTTCTTCTCTGGCAACAGTTACTTCCATAATAAAACCTCACTTTTGGACTTTATTTAGGCACATTTATTTTTTTAGACATTTCAATTCTAGTACCATTATCTTTTACAGAACTTACCTCTACATCGTCCATAAAGCTTTTCATTACTGTGAATCCCATTCCTGATCTATCAAGTTCTGGTTTTGATGTATAAAGTGGTTCCATTGCCTTCTCCACATTTTCTATTCCATACCCTTCATCTTCAACTATAATTTTTATAGTATTTCCCTCTATCTCACATCTTAAAAAAACAAATTTAGAACTATCTTCTTCATATCCATGTATTATAGCATTTGTAACAGCCTCAGAGACAGCAGTTTTTATATCCACTAATTCATCTACTGTTGGGTCTAATTTAGCTGCAAAGGATGCTACTATAACTCTTGCTAAACTTTCATTTTCAGATATTGCCGAAAATTTAACTTCCATAATATTATTCATCACATACTCCTCCCTACAAAGAACTTAGAGCTTCTTCATACGTATCATAAATGCCAATAATTTTATTTAACCCAGATAAATCAAAAATCTTCTTAACTCGTGAACTTATATTAATTACTGAAACTCGTCCCCCTTCATTAGAAATCTTTTTATATCTACCTATGATGACACCTATACCTGAAGAATCCATAAAATTAATATTTTCAAAATTAAATACAACATTTCTAACTTGATTTACACTTAATAAGTTATCTATTTCTTCCCTTATTTCATTGGCTACATGGTGGTCTAGTTCTGAGCACATAAATTCTATGTATAGATTCTTATGTTCTAAGGAATAATTTACCATCAAAATCCCTCCTTCAATAGTTTTGTAAAAATAGTAACTTTTAATCAATTCTATAATTGTATTTTTATTCCTTCAATGAAATTTAACTAGTTTTGTCGTATTATTTCTACCATGCTTTCATTGTATGTTACCTGACCACCAAAGTCTGATATGCCAGAGTCTGTCAAACTGTTTGGATTCCCATGTTTCTTCCACCAACCAACATACATTTTTACTATATAATCACCCACTCCATCGTCTATATTTATTTGTACATCTATTTTTGCTTTTTTTGAGTTTAAAGTCACAATGTCTTTATCCTTAATGCCTAATTGTTTAGCCATACTTTTATTTATATATGCTTGTGATATAGAAGTCTTGTCCATAAAGTGTTGACTAAACAAAGTATCTGCATGATGGTTAGTCAATAATCTAAAATAAGTATTTTCATTTTTCTCTTTTGTATTTTTAGATTTATGATTCTTATACACAGGTATTGGGCTTATTCCTAAGCTTTTTATTCGTTCTGAATAAAGCTCATACTTTCCAGATGGAGTCTCAAATTTCTTATCTTCCCAAGCAACAGGATTATGTATAGTGAAGTAGCTATTTTTAAGTTTTTCTATATTTAGATTTTTATCAAATTTTCTAAGTGGTTCAATTACTTTTTCTAGATATTCACTTTTTCTAACAAATGGATAATCTTTAATCCCCATCTTTTTAGCTAACTCCATAAAGAAATAGTATTCATCCATCAATTTATGTTTTGGTTTTACTGCTATTTCATTATAAGTTATATATGGATTAGTCATTGAACTATAGATTATATCTTCACTTTCTAGTGTATTTGTACAAGGTATAAACAAGTCGCATAGCGTGGCTGTATCAGTCATAAACATATCAAAACACACTTTAAATTCAATCTTTGAAAATACTTTCTCTAGCTTTACTAAATCTGGCAATTGATTCATCAGATTACTTTTGGTTATAACAACCATCTTTATAGGAACATTAGTTTTTATTGATTTATTTGATAAGTTATTTAATTCACTTGATACAAGATTTGTTTTACTATCTTTATCATCAGACCCATTTAATGTATCTTTTAAAGATTTCTCTATAAATTCACTAATATTACTTACATAAAACTCCCTATCTTCTCCATATGACTGGCTATTATAAGGGTCAGAGTTTAGAATATTTGGATAAACCTTATTGGCATAGTTTATACCTCCACCACTAAAACCGATTTGACCTGTTATAGCTCCTAAAGCATCTATAGCTCTTATTGTATTTCCTCCATTTTTATACTTCTGAAGTCCATACCCAAGATTTATAGTTGAATATTTGTTGGTATATAAATCAACTAGTTCTCTTATATCTTTCTCTTTAACTCCACATTCATTAATTAAAAAACTTAATTCCAATGAATGCAAATATTCTTTGTACTCCTCAAAACCAATAACATATGAATTTATATATTCTTCATCATATAATTTATCTTCTACTATAACTTTTGCCATAGCTATAGCTAAAGCTCCATCTGTTCCAGGATTTACTTTTATGTACTTATCTGCTATTTTAGCTGTTTTTGTATATATGGGGTCAATTACTACTATCTGTATTCCTTTATCTTTAGCCTTTTTAATTATTTGCATAGTATGAATTGTAGTATATGCTGGATTTTTTCCCCATACAAATATGCTTTTACTATTTAACATGTCTTCTATGGCATTACTTTTAGCTTCTCCAAAATCATACTTTTGAGCATGCATTCCTGCACTCCAACATGGACCACCCTTGTGCCTACTAACTCCTCCATAAAAGTTAAAAAATATATCTCCTATGTATTTTAATACAGACCCACTTCCATATTGGTCATAATGCATAACAGACTTTGATGTGTACTTTTCTTTATAGTCTATAAGCTTTTCTGCCATTATCTCTATAGCTTCATCAAAAGAGATTTTCTTCCATACTCCATCAACTTTAAGCATTGGAGTCTCTATCCTCTCTCTATGATTTAGTCTATCTAAATGAGCCAATCCTTTTTTACATATAAAGCCTTTTGTGTAAGGATGGTTTTTATCTCCTTCAATTTTTATTATGTTATTTCCTTTAATATAAACATTAAATTTGCAACAATCATGGCAATCTAGTGTACAGCCATGACTCAATTTTTTTATTGTATCCATAAAGTATCCTTCTTTCCTTATTAAGAACTATCATATTTCCTGTAATTTATTAAATTTTATATACTCAAAACTACTTTATATAAAACATAAATATATTTTATCAAATTAAATTTAAAAATACTTCATAAATATAATATTATTGAAAAATTCACTTCTAAAAACTAACTGACTTCTAATTTTGCTTGAATACTATAGTTGTTAATAATAAAAATAACCTTTCAATTAATATATCTCTGATATACATAAATTGAAAGGTTATAAAAATTTTACATAACTTGTCCACCAGTAATATTTATAGATTGACCTGTACAATATTCAGCTTCCTTAGAAGCGTAAAATGTAAGCATATTTGCAACATCTATAAATCTACAACCTCTTTTTAGAGGTACTTTATCTATATAAACTTGCTTAACTTCTGATTCAGGTATCCCCAATTTTACTGCATATTGAGGAATTAAACTTTCAAACATGTCAGAATCAAGTAAATTTCCAAGCATCAACGCATTTACAGTTATCTTATGCTCTGCTAAATCTAATGCCAAACTTTGAGTAAGACCCACTCCAGCAAATTTACCTGCTGAATATCC
The DNA here is from genome assembly GCF_045899875.1 of Clostridioides sp. GD02377. Lineage (NCBI taxonomy): Bacteria > Bacillati > Bacillota > Clostridia > Peptostreptococcales > Peptostreptococcaceae > Clostridioides > Clostridioides sp. GD02377. Next base: position 131,459 of record NZ_JBJODA010000010.1, on the reverse strand, counting down.
TGAATTATGCTTGCTACCTACTCTACCTGATTTTGAATTTATCTGTATTATTCTACCTTCAATGCCTTTTGATATCATAACCTTAGATACTTCTCTTGCAAATAGAAAATACCCATTTAAATTTACATCTACAATAAATTTAAAATCTCTATATCCAAAATCAGTTATTTTTTTACTTACAGCCACTCCTGCATTGTATACCAATAAATCAATCCTATCAAAATCACTTTCAATCTTTTCAACAGTACTTATAACCTGTTCTTCATCAGTGGCATTACAGCCATATCCTATGGATTTACAATCAAACTCTTTTTCTATTTCTTCAGCTACTTTTTTTGCATTATCTTCATTTAAGTCCGCAATAGCAACATCATAACCTACTTTAGCTAGATGTTTAGATAAAAATTCACCTAAACTTCTTCCTCCTCCAACTACTAAAGCTACTTTTCTCATTTTCATTTCCCCTTTTATATCACATTAGAAGCTAACTTGATTAGTTAAATTGACTTTTATCTATAATTTACTTATAATATGATTAGATTAGTTTTAAATTTTATTTTCTAATTATTTTTAGTATAGTACCTACGCCAATAGGTGCTATTTCTTTTTTTTCAAGATATAAGGTCCCTCCAATTGCTCCATCTTTTTCACCTGTAAACTTAAATGTTATATGACCTAATTCTGAAAGATTTTGATTTACTAACTCACCAACAGAGGTAATTTTATAATCAACATTATTTATTGATAACACATCATTCGTAAGTATTTCTTTTACTAAATTATTTTCAGAATGTATATAACAGTAATTTTCTAATTCTTGAGGAGCATTATCCTTGAAAGTCACAAACATGTTATGTTCTAAAAATTCATTTGCATTATCTCCTATTTTATTTATTTGGGTACTGTATATTAATTCCATATCAACTGAACCTTTCTCTAATTATTTATAAAGTATTCTTTTATTTATATAATCCAAAGCTTGCTAACCATGCTAGTAGAACAGTTGGTGCACCTGTTAAAAATCTAGAATATAAAACTGATGGAACTCCTACTTGAACTGTATCAGGTTCAGCTTCTGCAAGACCAAGCCCTACTGGTATAAAGTCACATGCTGCTTGTGAATTTATTGCAAACAGTGCTGGCAATGCTAAACTTGGTGGAATATTTCCTTTTCCTATTTCTGTCCCAACTAATACCCCTACTATCTGAGCTATAACGGCTCCTGGTCCAAGAAATGGAGACAACAATGGAAATGAACATATTATTGATAAAACAACCAGCCCTCCAACATTTCCTATTAATGGAGTAAGCAAGTTGGCTACCCAATTTCCTACACCTGATTGATTTATTATACCTATTAGGACTGCAACGAAAGCCATAAAAGGCAATATAGTGTGTATTAATGTATCTATAGTATCTCTACCAGCTTGAAAAAGAGTACTTGTCACATTACCTAGTGCTATACCTATTTTTGCGACAATTCCTTGACTCTGTTCACTTATCTTCTTTTTAGTATCATAAGCCATATTTTTTTCCTCCTACATCCACAATTATAATTGCTCTACATTGTTTGGTTTTACCCCTGAAACATATATATCTTCTTTTATAAACATTGCTAATGGTCCACTTTTACCTGTCTTCATTATATTTATAGTTGGTATTTTCTTTTGAGGATATATACCACATCTTAATGTACCACCACAATTTATTATTACACATGCTATTTCATCATCTTTAACACCTTGCGAAAATCCATCTATTAATTCACATCCTGTAAGTTCAGCTATTCTTACTGCAGTTTCTGGTTTTGCTCCTCCAGTTACATATACTACCTTATTTTTCTTTTCTGTTGGCTCTATTATCAATGGTCCTCCCCATCCTCCAGAACCTTTTACTATTTTAACTTTATTAAATGACATACAAATGCTCCTCCTATATACACTATTTTTTTATTTAAGTTATTCTCTTAATCCTAATTCTATCTATGTCTTTCTTAGTTATCTTATTTTAAATCCTTTAATACTATTATTTATTTTCTTACATCTCATGTTAACTTTCTGCTATCTTATATGTAACTTTCTTATATTAATTTATTTAATTACTATTCAAAACAATCTACTTATTATATAAAACAATTTACTTCCACTTAGAATAAATTTAATTACATCTTAAAATAATTATCCAATATTTATATCTGAATTTAATGATATTCCTTGTTGCTTCTCTACAAATTTTGTCGTATAGTCAGTAACCACACCTTTAATAAAGTTTGCAATTATACCAACTAGTAAATATCTAACTGCTAAATCTGCTGTTGAAAATCCTAAAGTTGTTATACCATTTGCAATTCCTAGATATATAAATAGCTCTCCTGGATTAATGTGTGGAAATAATCCATTCATTGTATGGCATGAAAAACTTGCTGCTGCAAAATAACTAGGTTTAAATTTTTCTGGCAAAAATCTTCCAAGTGATAATGTCATTGGATTTGCAAATACGAATGTACCAAGTACTGGTAATATTAAATATCTAGTAAATATATTTGCAGAACATTTTTTTGCAAGCCTCTCGACTCTATCTGTACCTATAAAATTGATAATTGCATTCATTGTAACCAATAAAGCTACTAAAAGTGGAACTATATCTGTTACAAACCCTACAAATTGTTGACCTCCTGCCCTAAATAAATTCATAAAACTGTCTGCACCACTTGCTAATACTTGAAAAAATTGCGTCATATTAACTCCTCCTTATAAATATATATTTTTAAACTACTTCTGCATTGCATTCTTCATCAGTACTAGTACTATTTGTACTCTCACATCTATTTTTTTCAAATGTTATGTACTGTTTGACTGCATCTAGTATTGCTTTTTTTAGTAGTTTATTATACTCAGCTAAATCTGATTTTGTTATGTCCCCTAAGTCTTTTCCTACTAGCCCTTCAAACACTTTTACTCTTGCTAATACTGTAACACCTTGTATTTTCCTAGTTTCAACAATTGCACCATCCTCATCTATGAGTATTAGCACAATTGTACCTGATGATATTCTTCCTTTTTTTCTGCCTATTGCAACTCTACCTTTTCTTTTTAATTCAATATAATTTTTATTAAAATCTTTAAGTTGTAAGTATCCAAGAAAAATATTTAATAAATAAACTGCAATAAGTGATACTATAATAAAAATTACTGGGTCCATATTATTACCTCCTCTTGGTAATTATTTTATAAAATTCATCAAATGATTTTACTTTAGCAAGTGCTTCTACCATTTTTTTATCTCTTCCTATTTCAAGTACCTCTTCATAGCTTTTTATTATCAAATCTGTACTTTCTACATTCTTATCTGGAATTATCATTAATATTATTATTCTAATTTCTTTTGTATCCCAAATTACTGGATTTTCTAATATACCAAATGCCAGATAAAGATTTTCTCCTTTAGAGCTAACTGAATGGGGTAATGCTATGTAATTATCTAGTGCTGTAGAAGATTTCTGTTCCCTTTTTAATACATTTTCCTTAAACTCCAAATCAATAATTCCTTTATGTACTAGCTTTACTAACATTTCTTCTAAATTTTCCATGAATGTGTCATTATTCAGTATAAAAAACTTATCTTCCTCAACTAATTTACCTATAAAAGGAATATTCTTTTCAATATGCTTTATAGATTTAAGATTTATACTATTTTTCAATAGTATGGCATTTTCTATTTCTTTTTTTATACTTTCTTCATTAAATAAGGCATTTACTCTAAATATTGGAACATCTAAGTCTGTCTTAAAGTCTACTGTTGTAAACACTAGGTCATAGTACTTTAATAACTCCAAATTAGCCTTGGCTTCTATATCAGAAAAAGTATTTACTTCAACACTTTCTCCAAGAATTTTTCCTATTTTTATCCTGATGAGTTGTGCAGTCCCAAGACCAGTTCCACAAACAACTGCCACTCTGTTTACATTTAGAATCTTTCTTGAGCTTTTTTCGAAATAACTTCCAAAATGTAATGCTATATATCCTATTTCATGTTCACATATCTTTAAGTCAAACTTTTCTTCAATTATCATTGCAGCTATCTTTGCTACACTGTATGGAAATGTATATCTCTCCTTTATTTCTTGCAATAATGGATTTTTTACCCTTATGTTAAACCTCATTCTATTAAGTGCAAAATACAAATGATATTCTAGGTTTTCTATGAGCTTCTTATCTTCTTTAAAATCAATCCCAGATGTCTCCAATAGAAAACTAGTTACTTCATCTACAACTTCTTTTACACTATCATTTATCTTTATGCTACTAAGTGCTAACTTTGTACTAGGAGCTTTTCTGCCTATTAATGGCATTGTCAAAAATATGGTTTCTTTTTCATTTAAAACTATATTAAATATCTTTTCCAATAAAGATTTAAGTTTTAATCCTAAAATATATTCATCTGAACATCTTATGACTTCAAATCTCTTATCTATCTTTTCAAATTTATATCCATTTAGATTTCTTAAAACAGATATTATTATATATCTTTCAACATCCATTAAGACCTGCTCTGTTATATAGAGTTCTTCTTGATTAAATAACTTCTTTAATTCGTCTCTAAGACATTCAATATCACCCTTTTTAATAACTCTTATGTGATTAACGTTTTCCAGTATATCAATATAATTTTCATATAACCTATCAAGGACTAATAACCTTATATCCATTTCTTCGCCAACTAAAATCATACCTATATTTGGTTTTCTTTTTAACTCCAAGTCGTAATCTGCTAAAATCTTATCTGCCTTTTTTAAATCTTTTATTAACGTTGTTCTTCCTATACATATCTCTTCAGCCAAATCATCTATAGTAATTGGATTGTTAGTCATAGTTAAAATATCAAGAACATAATTTACCCTTTCATCAGGTGAATTTAAATTTATAAAATTTGATGCTTTTCCTCTATTGAAATTTACAATTTCAATTAATTTACTTTCATCTTCAATTCTTATACTATATGTACCTTTTTCATTCTTAACTATTTTAGCAATACCATCTTCTAATTCTCGATTAATCTGGTTTATATAATTTCTGATAGTCCTAGTACTGACACCTAGAACACTTGAAAACTGTTCTAGAGTGTTTGTATCTTCTTTTAACACCATTTCTAAAATCAAAAAAACCCTAGGGTCCATATAAGTCATTGACATCTTTTTCTCCCCTTTGTTATCTTACATTTTTTATTATAATCCAAACTGTATATATAATTAATATTCTCTTTTTCAAATAAGATTTGAAAAAGAGGAACTAATATACATTTTTTCACAACACACTGGAAAAATGTATATTAACATATTAAATCGTATTCTCAAATGAAAATCATATATTAATTTTTATTTTGTTATAGATTTTAATTTTTTTTACATCTACTAAGTCAAATTATAAATTATTTTTAAAATGCTCCTCATAATAATATTATATAAAACAATAAAAGCCTTATGTTGTTAACTATTACAGACTCTACACATCTGTTTTGAAAACACATTAGGCTTTTTAAATATTCAATATATTATTTTATATATTTTCTAATTATATTTTTACATGCTATAAATTATTTTTTCTTTTTATTCGCTTTTTCTATATTAATCTTATTACCTTTTATCTTAATATCTTTCATTTTTTCAATTACTGTCTTAGCATCTTTTTTAGGTATTTCAACAAAAGTATACTTATCATATATATCTATAGTTCCTACTACTTTACCTGGTATTCCAACCTCTCCAGCTATAGCACCAACTATATCCTTAGCTTGTACTCTTTGATTTCTACCAATATTGATAAATAATCTAATCATACCATCTTTAGCTCCAGTACTACCTTTTCTATCTCCGCGTTCTCCACGCTCTCTTCTAGGTTTTTCTTCTATTATTTCTTCTTTCATTTCTTCACCTAGAGATAACTTCACAAGTGCAGCAGCTATATCAACCATTGCATAGTCTTCATCATTACAGAAGCTTTCTAACCATTGTAATTGTTTAGTTAAGTGTCCTTCTTCAATAGTTTGCTTAACTTGTGCGAAGAAAGTACCTACTTTTTTCTCTTCAACATCAGTTATTGTTGGTATGTTATGTTTTATCAACTTAGATTTAGTATATCTTTCTATATCTTTCATCTTTCTCATTTCTTTTCCAAATACAAAAGTAAATGACATACCTTCTCTACCAGCACGACCAGTTCTACCAATTCTGTGAACATAATACTCTTCATCTTGTGGTAAATCATAATTGAATACACATTCAACATCATCAACATCTATACCTCTAGCTGCAACATCAGTAGCAACAAGTATATCTATTGTACCATTTCTAAACTTATCCATTACTATATCCCTTTGAGTCTGCTTTAAATCACCATGTAAAGCATCTGCAAAGTATCCTCTTGCTTGTAAATCTCCTACTAATTCATCTGCTTTTCTTTTAGTGTTACAGAAAACAACAGATAACTTAGGGTCATATACATCAACTAATCTACATAATACTTCTAATTTATTTGATGACCTAGTTTCTATATAGTATTGCTTTGTATTTGAAACTGTAAGTTCTTTTCTAACAACTTTTATATGTTCTGGGTCTTTTTGATATCTCTTAGTTAATTCCAAAATTCCTTTTGGCATAGTAGCTGAAAAGAAAGTTGTTTGTCTTTCCTCAGGAATCTTGCTTAAAATCATTTCTATATCTTCTCTAAATCCCATATCTAGCATTTCGTCTGCTTCATCTAATATAATCATTTTTACATTATCCATTTTTAATGTTTTACGATTGATATGGTCTATTGTACGTCCTGGTGTACCTATTACAACTTGTACTCCACTCTTTAGAGATTTTATTTGTCTATCTATTGGTTGACCACCATATATAGGTAATGTCTTTATTCCGTGCGAATATTTAGCTAGCTTTCTTATTTCTGTTGATACTTGTATTGCAAGCTCTCTTGTTGGACAAAGTACTACAGCTTGTAAACTTCTATTATTTGGGTCTATTGTTTCTAGTATAGGTATACTAAAAGCTGCTGTTTTCCCCGTACCAGTTTGTGCTTGTCCTATAACGTCTTTACCTGACAAAATCGCAGGTATAGACTGTGCTTGTATAGGAGATGGCTCTTCAAACCCCATTTCAGCTATAGCTTTTTTTATTCCTTCACTTATTGGTAAATCTTCAAACTTTGTTATATTCATATATTATTCCTCTCCGTTATCAATTAATCTTAACCTATCCATTATATACTTTTTTAGGATATTCTGCAATTAATATTTTTAACAGTATAGTTAAATAATATACATGAAATACAAAATTGATATGTATAGAAAATATGTAAATAACATCAATATCCCTTGTATTCTGCTAAGTCTGTTTGATTTAAGCGTTGGTACTATGACTATTAATAATAATAATATCATAAATGGTATATCCAATTGCCTATTTTGGGATAATATTGGTATGTTATTTGGTATTGCTGATACGGCTATTACTGATACTATATTCAATATGTTTGCACCTAAAATATTTCCTACTGATATTTCATGATGATTTTTTCTTATAGCAGTAATCGATGAAACTATCTCTGGCAGAGAAGTTCCAAGTGCTATTATAGTTAAACTTACTATACCTTGAGGTATATTTAAAAAACTAGCTATTCTTACTCCACTCTCTATAAGAATTTGTGAACCAATTATCATCATTATCAAACCTGTAGCAAAAAGTGCTAGTATTTTTAAAATTTCTACTACAGAAAAACCTCTAAAATTCTTACTCTTTTTAGTAGATATATCTTTAATAGTACTATTTTTAATATTTCTATTTTTAGTAGATTTTCCAACTACACTTCTATAATTATTAACCATATAAAAGATTAATATTATTATAAGTAATAACGAATCCCCTCTTGTTATAACTCCATCTAAACCCAATAAAATTAAAACTATAACAGATACTATTAATAGTAAAGACTTAGAAAAAAACATTTTTTTATCTACATTATATGGACTTATAAAAACAACTAATCCTAATGCTAACCCTGTATTACATATTATAGAACCAACTGCATTTCCTAAACTCATTGTAGTATGACCATCAATAGAAGCAAGTAAAGACACTGTAAATTCAGGTAATGTTGTCGCAAAACTAACGATAGTTGCTCCAAGTATGATTTCTGATATGTTTGTTTTTCTACCTATCTCTACAGTACAATTTATAAAGATATCTGCGCCTTTAGTAATTAATAGGAAACCTACTAAAAATAATATCACTGTGATAAACAATATATCACCTCCCCCTATTAAATAAATATTCAATTTATGAAGATGTATGCTTTTCTTTTTTTCATAATAAAATTTATTTATTTCAAGTTTAGGATTTAAAAAATATATTATTGTTAATTAATCATTTATCTGTTTCATTTTATTTATATATGGGTATAATTTCATCACATTAATAACATATAATTTGTTTTATACTTTAAAACGACAATTTTTTATTTTTTTGTGTATACAGGATACTGATAATATGTTATTATTATATTAGAAAATATATTTTTTAAAAAATATATAAAACAAATTAAGTATATAAAAATTAATTTTAATAGTATTATTTATCATTTAAATCTAAGGAGGAAATACTTAATGAATGCATGGCAAGGATTTAAAACAGGAAGATGGACTAAAGAAGTAAATGTTAGAGAGTTTATACAATTAAACTATTCTCCATATGAAGGAAATGACTCTTTCTTAGCTGGTGCTACTGAAAACACTAAAAAGCTATGGGACAAAGCTATGGTCTTATTTAAAGAAGAAAGAGAAAATGGTGGTACTTTAGATGTTGATACAAAAACTGTTTCTGGAATAGCTGCATATGCTCCAGGATATTTAGATAAAGGATTAGAAACAATAGTTGGGTTACAAACGGATGCCCCTTTAAAAAGAGCTGTTATGCCATATGGTGGTATAAAAATGGTTGAAAACTCATGTGATGCTTTTGGATATGAATTAGACTCAGAAATAAAAGATATATTCACTAAATACAGAAAAACACACAACCAAGGAGTTTTTGATGTTTACACTCCAGAAATGAGAGCAGCTAGAAAATCTGGTATAATAACAGGTCTTCCAGATGCTTATGGTAGAGGTAGAATAATTGGTGACTATAGAAGAGTTGCTTTATACGGTGTTGATGCCTTAATAGAAGATAAAAATAAGCAAAAGGAATCATTAGAAGTTTCTTGCATGGATGAGGAAGTTATCAGACTAAGAGAAGAAATAGCTGAGCAAATATCAGCTTTAAATGAACTTAAAAAGATGGCTCAGTCTTATGGGTTTGATATATCAAAACCAGCGACTAACTCAAAAGAAGCTGTACAGTGGTTATACTTTGGTTATTTAGGTGCTGTTAAAGACCAAAATGGTGCTGCGATGTCTTTAGGTAGAACATCTACTTTCTTAGACATATATTTTGAAAGAGACTTAAAAGCAGGAATAGTAACAGAAGAAGAATTACAAGAATATATGGACCATTTTGTTATGAAATTAAGAATGGTTAAATTCCTAAGAACTCCTGATTACAATAACCTATTCTCTGGAGACCCAACTTGGGTAACTGAGTGTATAGGAGGTATGGGAATAGATGGTAGAACATTAGTTACTAAAAACTCATTTAGAATGTTAAATACTCTATATACATTAGGACCTTCTCCAGAACCAAACTTAACAGTTCTATGGTCAACTAAATTACCTCAAGGATTCAAAGATTTCTGTTCTAAAGTATCTATAGATACAAGTTCAGTACAGTATGAAAATGATGATTTAATGAGAGCATACTGGGGAGATGACTATGGTATAGCTTGTTGTGTATCTGCAATGAAAATTGGTAAGCAAATGCAGTTCTTTGGAGCTAGAGTTAACTTAGCAAAAACTTTATTATATGCTATAAATGGTGGTATAGATGAGAAATCTGGCGTTCAAGTTGGGCCAAGATTTGAGCCTATAACTTCTGAGTACTTAGATTATGATGAAGTTATAAGTAAATTTGAACCATTCACTGATTGGTTAGCAACATTATATGTAAATACTTTAAATGTAATACATTACATGCATGATAAATATTCTTATGAAGCATTAGAAATGGCATTACATGATAGAGATATATTCAGAACTATGGCTTGTGGTATGGCTGGATTATCAGTTTGTGCAGACTCATTATCTGCTATAAAACATGCCAAAGTTAAAACTATTAGAAATGAACAAGGAATAGCTGTTGATTTTGAAATAGAAGGAGACTATCCAAAATACGGAAACAATGATGACAGAGTTGATAGTATAGCTGTAGAGTTAGTTGAGAGCTTTATGAATAAAATAAGAAAAAATAAAACTTATAGAAATTCTTATCCAACTCAATCTATACTTACAATAACTTCAAATGTTGTTTATGGTAAGAAAACTGGTAATACACCAGATGGTAGAAGAGCTGGTGCTCCATTTGCTCCTGGTGCTAACCCAATGCATGGTAGAGATACTAATGGTGCCTTAGCTTCATTATCTTCAGTTGCTAAATTACCATATGAGCATGCTCAAGATGGTATATCTAATACTTTCTCTATAGTACCAGCTGCTTTAGGAAAAGATATGAATGAAAGAATAAACAATCTTTCTGCAATGATGGATGGATACTTCTCTCAAAATGCTCATCACTTAAATGTAAATGTATTTGATAGAGCTACTTTAGAAGATGCTATGGAACATCCAGAAGAATATCCACAATTAACTATAAGAGTATCTGGATATGCTGTTAACTTCATAAAATTAACAAAAGAACAACAATTAGATGTTATAAACAGAACATTCCACGGTAAAATGGCTTAGTCTTTAAATTTTTATACTTTAGCTAAGATTACTACTGTGTAGAAAATAAAAATAAAAGGCCATCTTATATTTGAATTATTTCTGGTATAGGATGGCTTTTTTTAGACAAATATTATAACTATTAATAAAGTCATTAAAATATATTGTGAGGTGAACTCTATGATTAAGGGAAAGATACACTCTATAGAAACATTTGGCACTGTAGATGGGCCAGGAATAAGATATATATTATTTTTTCAGGGATGTCCACTTAGATGCAAGTACTGCCATAACAGAGATACATGGGATACTAAGTCAGGGAAAGAATATACAGTTGATGAGATAATAACTGATGCTCTTAAGTATACTTCTTTTATGAAGTTCTCTGGTGGCGGTATAACTGCTTCTGGTGGAGAATCTACTCTTCAGCCAGAATTTTTGAGTGAATTATTTAAAAAAGCAAAAGAAAATGATATACACACTTGTTTGGATACATCTGGATTTGTAGATATAAAAACCATAGACCCAATTCTAGATAATACTGATTTAGTTTTGCTTGATTTAAAACATATGGTTGAAGAGAAATCTATTGATTTGACTGGTGTTGGTATGGATAAAGCTCTAAAACTTGCTAGACACTTAGACTCAAGAAATATCCCTGTGTGGATAAGACATGTTTTAGTTCCTGGCATTACTGATGATACAGATAACCTAGAAAAACTAGGTCAATTTGTAGCTACATTAAAAAATGTAGAAAGATTTGAATTACTACCATACCATTCTATGGGAATACACAAATGGGAGAATCTAGGAATAGATTATGAACTAAAAGATGTTCCTGATGCTAGTAAAGAAGATATTAAAAAAGCTAGTGAAATAATATCTAAATTTGGGGTAAAAGTATATAATAGTTAAGATATATTTGCACAATGAAATAGGGTAAAGTATAAGCTTTTTAAAAACTTGTACTTTACCCTATTTTAATATACTACTACATTATCTTCTATACCTATCATTTTTTATATATTTACTTTGACAATTGAAGTTTATAAAACTCAGATGCGCTCACAGGTCTTCCAAATAAAAATCCTTGAATAATATCTACACCTAGACTTTTTACTATATCATATTCTTCATAAGACTCTATACCTTCAACGCAAACTTTTAAGTTGATGATGTGAGCCAATTTAATGATATATTCAAGGAAAGTATGTTCATAGCTATTATATGTAATATTCTTAACAAAACTTCTTTCAATTTTTATTATATTAACAGACAGTTCTTTAAGGTAATTTAAAGATGAATATCCTGTACCAAAATCATCTATTGCAATATGTACTCCTATACCCTTTAAGCTAATAAACTTATCATTCAGTAAATTTATATCTGGTATCCAACAATTCTCTGTTAACTCCAAAATTAAAAATTCAGGTCTTAATTGGTACTCTATTAAACATTCAACTATAAAATCTCTAAAAAAATCTTCTTTTAATTGAATGTACGATACATTTACAGATATCTTGAAGTCTGGATTTATTTTATGCCATTCTTTACACTGTTTTATAGCTTCTTTTATAATCCACTTCCCCACTGGTATAATCAAATTGCTTTGCTCCAAGATTGGTATAAATTCAATAGGAGATACTTCTCCATAAGTACTTGAATGCCATCTTAGAAGTGCCTCGGCTCCTATTACTTCTCTTGTGGCTGCATCTATTTGTGGCTGAAAAAATAGTTCAAGGTCATTAAAGTTATTTTCAATACTTTCTCTTAGCTTATGTTGCATTGAAATTACCTTTAGTTTGTTTTCGTATAATTCTGGTGAAAAAAACTTAATTCTATTCTTTCCATTTATCTTTGCTATATCTAGTGCAATATCAGCATGTTTGAATAAGTCCAAATAAGTATCTCCATCCTGTGGATACATAGCAACCCCCGCAGTTACTGTGCAATAATACTTATTCGATTCAATCTCATGTTGGGTATTGGTATACATCTGTATCTTTTCATAGATTTTATTTATAGTCTCTTTAGTACACATAGGGTAAAAAAATGCAAATTCATCTCCATCTAATCTATACAATCGAACATCTTTTGGTAAATAGTCTAACACTTCGGTAGCAATTGCACGCAAGACCTTGTCACCATAAGAGTGACCATATTTTTCATTTATATTTTTGAAATTGTCTATATCCATAATAAATATAGCTCCACTTTCATAGGTCTTTTCTTTTATGATATAATTCATCCAGTACTCGAACTGTTCTCTATTCCATGTTCCAGTGATAGAATCAAACTTATTTTTTTCACCAATATTCTTTATTCTTCCAACCAAAACTATAGTTTTTTTATCTTCTGATATGTAAGCCTTCCCTCTACAAGAAATCCATACTACTTCTCCATATTTATTAATTAATCGATATTCTAGATTATGTTCATCTTTTTTTCCATCTATCAACGCTTGTATATCATCTTTCCACACTTGAACATCATCTGGATAAATAATTTTACTCCAACAATTTACTACATCAGAATCTACATCTTTACTTAAGTTAAATTCATCAAAAACTGCTGAAGAAATTTTAAATTTATTCCTGTTTATGTCCCAAAAAAATATATAGTCTTCTGTACTTTGAGACAAAAGTTCAAAGAAAATTTCTATATGATTTAAATTTAAAGAGTTCGATTCTTCTCTCATCTTTTCCCCCTACAATATAATTAATATAGTAATATTATAACCCTACTTATAATAAAAATAATTTTAAAGTAGGGTTATAGTTTACAGTTGGTGTAATTTATCAATAAAATATTATTATCTAAATTATTCTATTTTACTATTTCTTTTATCTTCATTATTTCTAAGCCACTTACTCTTAATTATTATTTGTCCTTATTGATTTGATAGAAATATTTAAATGTATAATTATATAATATACTTAATCCATTAATATTTTTTAATTAAAAAGATATTTTTATTATAATTATCATTATTTTTCACTTCCAATAGTTTCCATTTGTTATAAAAAAGTTACTATTCAAAAAATTGGAACTTTTCTTCAATTTTATACATAATTTTTCAAAGAAAATGCACTTAATTAACAATCAAATTTATAAATATTTTACTGTTTTTAGGTTTAATTTTATTTTATTGATGTGTACTTGTTTATTAGAAATGAAAAATTTTTTAGATTGGTTTTTAAGTGTAATATTTTTAGATTTTTATAGGTATAAAAAAAAGCCCTTTTATAACTAAGGGTTACTTTCATTTTATTTTAACATTCTTTTTTCTTCATTTCAATGTTTTGCTATTTATTTCCAAAATATTATAAAGTGCTTATTTATACTTCTCAACTTTATAATTTTTATTTTATATACTTAGACTAACAAATCTACTTCACTTTTTTTTCATTTATAAATATAAAATAATAAAAAATAAGACTAAAAATAAACAAATTTTTATTTTCAGTCTTATGTTATCTTTTTTAATCATATAAATTTATATAGTCATTTGATTAATCTGATATTCTAAGCTCTAGAAACTTTATAAACAACATCTCTAGCTTTTGGTAGATTTCCATCTGGGACACCTATAGCAATACCAAAAGGTACAGAATACCCTTCTGGTATATTCAACAATTCTCTATATTTTTTATTTGTATCAAACATCATCTTTATTGAATCTGATTCTTTTACATCATTGTCATCTAATACACTCACAAGACCTGCTATATCCCCTTGTTCAACAGGTGTAAATAAGCCCCTAACCATTCCTATTATGCAACTTCCTAATCCTAATGCTTGTGCAGCTGTAGTTACATTTCCTGTAAGTATTCCTACATCATATGGAGCCCATGAATTTTCTTCATCATAAGAAATAAATAAAACAGTTGGTGCACCATAAAATAATTTAAAATTCTTATTTATCTCAACATTACTAACTTCATGAATTCTGGATAAGGTATCATCACTAATCTCTTTTAAAAGTTTCTGGTCTTGCACAACACTTATATGCCAAGGTTGTTTATTACATCCCGAAGGTGCTGCAAATGCACAGTGTAACAATGTATCTAGTTGCTCGTTTGTAATTTGCTCCGTTGTAAATTTTCGTATACTTCTACGACTTTGTATTAAGTTTATTGTTTGATTATCTTGTAAATTATTCATATATCTATTCCCCTTTTATGTATTACTTAGTATAAATACTAAATTTGATAAAAATTTAGTATTTAACTAATATTCTTTATATTCTTATTATAGTTATTTTTAGTTTATATGTGAAGACTTTAAAATAGTAAATATTCAATAATCATACTGCACCAATAAAATATTCAAAATAAAATCTGGTATTAATTAACTATAGAGAATATTATTCTATAGTCTAATCAATACCAGTAATATATATCATATTAATTTAAAGGACCCCAACCAGATTTAGTATGGATTTCTTCTTTTAAAACTTCCCATGTTTTATTTGCTACAGAAATACCACTTTTACCTTTATACCATTTAGCTTCATCGTAATCATAAATTAAAGAAGCATACCAATTACCTTTAGTTGAAGTGTTTGCAAATACAACTACATTAGCTTCATTTGTATTAGGCTTATTTGCATATGGTTGTATATACAATGGCTCTTTTCCTAAATCATACTTTTTCTTAAATTCCTCTGGAATTTTAGGCCAACCATTTTTATACTTATTATCCAACAAATAATTTCTAAAATCATCATTATTTTTTGAATTTCCTGGTATTATAGAAGGGTCTTGTGCAAATGATGCAATTAAATCTGTCATACTTTGATATACATCTCTAGCCATCTCAACACCATCTGGATGTTCTGTACAAGTAACATACACTTTTGCTATACTTTCTTCTCCAGTTATTCCATCATAACCATTATCAAATTCTGCTGAATATGTTCCACCTGATTTACACTTTGGCTCTGTTTCAAAGTATTTTCCATCTTTATTTTTTAATACATCTTTTATAAGTTCCTTCTTGTCTTTACTTGTTTCCTCAGCCATTGCAATAACAATTTGAGTCTTTATATTCTCCCTATTTGAAAGACATGTAACTGCTTTACTTTTTTCTATATTTCTAAATAGTGCTGGAACTGCGACTATAACTAAAATTCCTATTATAGATATAACTACCAATAATTCAATTAGTGTAAAACCCTTTTTATTCATAATAATCATTCCCATTAAATAAAATTATAGTACTTACTTTAAAATACTACATATTAACAAATTGTCTGCATAGAGTTCTTCCAATAAAAACTCCTAAAATACTTAACATTAAATTTAAGAATATATTTAACGCAAATAACATATAATTGCCACTATCAAAAAACTTTACATTCTCAAAACTAAATGTGGAAAATGTAGTAAGACCTCCCATTAGACCAGTTACTAAAAATAATTTCAAATTATCAGAAATATAATTTGTTCTTGTACTCATTTCCATGATAAAACCAATCAAAACTCCACCCATAACATTGACGATTAGAGTTCCAAATGGAAACTTAGCTTCTGCAAATCTTAAAGATATTAAATATCTTAATATAGCACCAGAAAATCCTCCAATACCAACACACAATATATGAATCACATATAACACCTCCCCCGAGAGGCTAAAATCACTTGTATATTAGAATTCTATATCTTCAACCTCTATTCTATCAATTGCATCTTGTACTAATCCATCAATATCAAGTGCTGTTTCAGATTTTTCTATCTTTTCTAACCTAGGTTTAGTAACAGGCTTTCTAGGAGAAAATACGCTACAACAATCTTCTTCAGGAATTATAGATGTTTCAAAAGTTCCTATTTTTTTGGCTATATCAACTATATCTGATTTATCCATTGCTATAAGTGGTCTAAATACTGGTAAATCTACAACAGCATTAGTACAAGTAAGACCTTGTATTGTTTGAGATGCAACCTGGCCGATACTTTCACCTGTAATTAAAGCATCACAATGTCTTTTTTCAGAAAGCTTCTGTGCTATTCTCATCATGAATCTTCTTGAAAGAATAGTAGCTTCTTCTTCATTACAATTCTCGCCAATTGCTTTTTGTATTTCTAATATGTTAACTTTATGAAGTCTTACTCTTCCACAATACTTTGCCAATATCTTAGCTAAGTCTTTAACTTTTTCTTGTGACCTTTCGCTTGTAAACGGATAACTATGGAAGTGTACTGCTTCTACTTCCATACCTCTTTTTGCAACCATCCATGTTGCTACTGGACTATCTATCCCTCCTGATAAAAGAGACATAGCTCTACCATTTGTTCCAAGTGGTAATCCACCATATCCAGGTATAGTATCACTATAGACCATAGTATGGAATTCTCTGTATTCACATTTTATTTTAATTTCTGGATTTCTTACATCAACATCAATCTTATCTCCTACCTTTGATAATAAGTATCCACCTATATCCATACTCATTTCTTGAGAAGTCAATCTAAAAGATTTATCTCCTCTTCTTGACTCTACTTTGAACGTTTTATAACCAGCTTCTATTTTTTCCTCTAACATTTTTAAAGCTATTTCTTTTAATGTATCATAATCTTTTTTAGCTCTTACTCCAGGGCATACACCCACTATTCCAAATACTTTTCTAACTTCTTCAATTACTTCTTCATAATCATAATCTTCTAAATCAACATATATTCTTCCATATTCTTTATATACATTAAATTTACCAATTGGTTTTAACATATTTCTTATATTTCTTATAAGTCTATTTTCAAATATATATCTATTTTTCCCTTTTACTCCAATTTCTCCATACTTTACTATTAATATATTATACACCATTTCACCTCTTAAACTAATTTATTCTCATTATTTATACTGTATTCTTTATTTCCTTCTCATTATTGACCTTAAGTCGCAAATTGATTCTTTCAATACTTCTACAACTTCTGATATTTCTTCTTCTGTATTCATATCAGATAAACTAAATCTTATTGTTCCATTTATTTCTTCATTTGTAAGACCTATAGCATTTAAAACATGGCTACCCTTCTTCTTAGAAGAACATGCAGAGCCAGTTGATACATAAATACCTTTTTGTTCTAAGTAATGAAGTAATACCTCTCCTTTTGTACCTCTAAATGATATATTTAATATATGACATACACCATCTTCTGGAGAATTAACTTTTATATCTTCTATATTATCAATTATTTTATTTTTAAATGTATCTTTTAAATTATTTACTTTTGAAATAACTGCATCTAAATCTTTATTTAGTATTCTGACAGCTTCTCCAAGCCCATATATACCAGGTACATTTTCTGTTCCAGACCTAATCCCAATTTCCTGTCCTCCACCTGTTAACATAGGCTTAAGACGATTATTTTCTTTTATATACATAAATCCAATTCCTTTTGGTCCATGAAATTTATGTGCACTCACGCTCATAAAATCTATATTGTATTTAGATGGTCTAAAATTAATTTTTCCATATGATTGAATAGCATCCACATGAAAATATATCTTTTCTTTTAAAGACTTCAAATACTTTCCGACTTCGTCTATTGGCTGTATGGTTCCTATTTCGTTATTAACATGCATCATACTTACTAAACATGTAGTTGACTTTATTGCATTCTTTAAATCTTCTATATTTATCTTTCCATCTTTTCCGACCTCTAAGTAAGTTACTTCAAAACCATCTTCTTCTAAATCCTTCAATGTATTTAAAACAGAAGGATGTTCTATGTTAGTAGATATTATATGATTTTTTCGCTTTTTATTTAAGTTTGCAACTCCTCTTATTATAGTATTATTACATTCTGTACCACCTGATGTAAAATAAATCTCCTTTTCTTTCGCTCCTAGAGATTTAGCTATAACCTGTCTTACTTCTTTTATTCCTTTTTCAACGTCTACACCTTTTCTGTGAACAGAAGAAGGATTTCCATAATCCGTACTAAGTGCATACACCATTTTATCTATAACTTCTTGATAAGGTTTTGTAGTTGCGCTATTGTCTAAGTATATTTCCAACTTAATTACACCTACCTTTATTTAAAATTTCAGCTCTAACTATTATACCACTAATTATAGTATTTTTTTTGTTAATCTTTATTAAAAAGACAATCTTAAATTTACAAAATATTCTTTCATAAAAAATTAGTTTTTTCACTTTATTATAAAGTTTTATAGTAAAATATAATATGCTTATATTATATCCTACAAAAATACGTTATAAAATACAATATATGATAAAATAATATATTATATAAAATAAATATATTATATTATACATATGCTTATTTTTACTATAAAAGTTATTTTTATAAGCTTACTTGTTATAAAAATAACTTTTATAATTTACATCAAAAAAAATATTGATTTTTGTGTCGCATTTTGTTATAATAAATTAAGGTTATCCCCCTGGTAACCCTAGTTAGTTAATATATCTATTCCCAATACCCTTTCATAAGGATATATTTTATATTTATTAAAAATCGGATTGATAACGGAAATTGATTCGGTGGAAAAAAAGAGCTTACCCCGAGCTCTTTTTTTCTGCAAAAATTTAGCAAAATAAGATTAATATAATTTTAAATTATATTAATCATCATAAAAAAAGGATGTATTGAATTTCTAATATCAATAACATCCTTTTTACATATTATAATACTTTTGCTAAGAATGATTTAGTTCTTTCATGTTTTGGGTTTCCAAAAACTTCTTCTGGAGTATTGTCTTCTAGTACACTTCCTCCATCTATAAAAATAACTCTATCTGCTACTTCTTTCGCAAATCCCATCTCATGAGTTACAATTGCCATTGTCATCCCTTCTTTTGCAAGTTCCTTTATAACATCAAGAACCTCGTTTACCATTTCTGGGTCAAGAGCGGATGTTGGCTCATCGAACAACATCATATCGGGTTCCATAGCAAGTGCTCTAGCTATTGCTATTCTCTGCTTCTGACCTCCAGATAATTGTGATGGATAAGAATCTTTTTTATCTAAAAGACCAACTCTACTTAACAAAACTTCTGCTTTTTTTTCTGCTTCTTCTTTAGTCATCTTTTTTAATTTAATTGGTGCTAATGTTATATTATCTAAAATAGTCTTATGTGGGAATAAATTAAAGTTTTGAAACACCATACCTATATTTTGTCTAATTTCATCAATATTAGTTTTTTTATCAACCAAATTTTTTCCTTCAAATATTATATCTCCACCTGTAGGTATTTCTAGTAAATTCATACATCTAAGAAGTGTACTTTTACCAGAACCACT
The DNA here is from genome assembly GCF_045899875.1 of Clostridioides sp. GD02377. Classification (NCBI taxonomy): domain Bacteria; kingdom Bacillati; phylum Bacillota; class Clostridia; order Peptostreptococcales; family Peptostreptococcaceae; genus Clostridioides; species Clostridioides sp. GD02377. The sequence goes on along the minus strand of NZ_JBJODA010000010.1, from coordinate 111,319 downwards.
AGGACCTACTATAACCATTATTTCGCCTTTAGCGATTTCTAAGTCTATATTTTTTAATACATTTAAATCTCCAAAAGATTTACTTAAATTTTTTATTGTAATCATATTATCACTTTCCTTTTTACTATTCTATGTTTTCCCTAAATGCTAAACACGCTCTCATCTAGTTAGACACAGACAGTTTCTTTTCTAATAATCCAACTAATCTTGATAGAGTAAATGTTATAACAAAGTAAATTGCTGCTGCTACTATTAATGGCTCTAATGCTTTGAATGCTGCATTTTTTACTATATCAGCAGTACGCATTATTTCAACAACTCCTATTACAGAGATTATTGAAGATTCTTTTACAAGTGTAATAAACTCATTTGCTAATGAAGGTAGTATATTTTTTATAGCCTGAGGTATTATTATATATCTCATAGTTGACCAGTAATTTAATCCTAGTGATCTACTTGCTTCCATTTGTCCATTATCAACTGATTGTATACCTGATCTAAGTATCTCTGCCACATATGCTCCAGAGTTTACTGATAATGCAAATGCACTAGCTATAAATTCACTTGGTATACCAAATAACATAGGGAATCTTATTCCTAATTGAGGTAATCCAAACCATACTATATATATCTGTACTAATAATGGTGTTCCTCTTAAAATCTCAATATAGATTGATGATATTGCTCTTAATACTTTACTCTTGGATATTCTTGCCATACAGATGATTATACCTATTATAAATCCAAAGCATAATGCCACAAGAGAAATTCCTACTGTCACACCTGTTCCTTCCAGAAAAGAAGTTCCAAATCTACTTAAAAAACTAAAATCTAAACTCATAATTTCATCTCCCACATAACTTTCTTACTAATTTGAAGCAGCTTCAGTAGATGCTTCATTTAAAAATTCTTCTATTTTTTTACCATCTTGTAATTCTTTTATCTTTTTATTCAATAATTCTATAAAGTCTTTGTTGTTATCAGCTTTTTTGATTGCTGCCGCCATACCTTCTGTTACATCTTTACCAACTTCAGTATTTGCCATTTTGATTCCATCATATTTTTTAACATTTATTAAAGAAACTGCTTCATTAGTAACAACAGCATCTATGTTTCCATTTTTTAATTCTGTAATTAAATCAGGTATTGCTTTTAAAGATTTAGTAGTTGTCATTTTTAGAGTATTAACTACATATTCTTCTTGGATACTTCCTGCTTGTACTCCAACTTTAAGTTTCTTTAAATCATCTTCAGTCTTTACTTTATCTATATCTGCATCTTTAACTATAACTGCATTTCTACTTAAATAATATAACTCTGAGAAATCAACACTCTTTTCTCTTTCTGGTGTTGGTGACATACCTGCAAGAACTATGTCAACTTGGTCTGCATTTAAAGCACCTATTAATCCATCAAATGACATATCTTTAATTTCAACTTTTACACCAAGCTCCTTTGCAAATTCTTCAGCTAACATTACATCGAATCCTTTTATTGAATCTTTACCATCTACTACTTTATGGAATTCAAATGGTGGGAATTCTGCACTAGTACCTACAACTAATTTTCCATTTTCTTTTATTTGCTCTAATTTTGTTTTTTCTTCTCCACCACTACATCCTACTAGTGATAAAGTTAATCCTAATACTAATCCTAAACTTAATAATTTTTTAAATACTTTCATTTTTATTACCCCTCTCTTTTAATTATAATTTCCCTCAAATTTTAATACTTTCATGTTTCAAGTTACAAAAAAAGTCTCTCAGTCTTTAATGACTAAGAGACGACTTTACCGCGTTACCACTCTTATTGATAAATACTCTTACAACTTTCAAAATTTGTGAATTTTAGCTTTTAAGCTATGTGGATATTTTAATTTTAAAATCAAAAAAGTCCCTTAGCTTTACAGCTAAGAGACGAATTATATCCGCGTTACCACTCTTTTTGATAAGTAAGTACTTATCCTCTCAATCCCTTAAGGCGGGCAGACCAATTATCATACTAAAAAACTTCTGATAATCTCCTCCAGAGCTCTCTTCACATAGACTTCATTGCTAGGCTTACACCAAACCCTAACTCGCTGTAAATCCATATATGCTACTTTCTCTATCACTGGATTTGTTTCCTTAAATTGTTAATACAATTGTACTTCCTTATAATATTTTTGTCAATAAGTTTTTTATTTTTTTAATAATTTTATTTGTAAATTATTTAAATACTACGATGTATATTTGGCTCTACTCTTTAGATAATCATACATAGCATCTTTTAGATTTATTTATATTCTTTGGATATTAATAAATAACATTTTTCATATTTTGAGCTATTTTTTTAATAATATATTTTATATCTATATCTTTGCCCTAAATATCATACATAAATAATATAATTCTTTCTTACCTATAAAATAATACATTTTCTATCTAAGTTGGGTTTATAAATTAACTAGTATAAATTATATTCTTCAATAAGCAAGTTTTCAGGTCTAAAATTCGCTCCCTATCTTTAAACTTTATTGTAAACATAATTCCATCTTTTTTAATTATTTCTCCTTCATGAAATTTTTTATGGTATACCTTATCACCTACACCAATACTATCAATTTCTTTTTTGGTTGGAGATTTTATGTCATTAATAAACAGTGATTTATCAATTTTTTTACCATATTTATTTAACGTGGAACTTATACACAATTTTTCTTCAGCTCTTGTAATAGCAACATACATAAGTCGTCTTTCTTCTTCTAATTGTTCTTCCTTTTTCTCTTCCTTACAAATATCATATGACTTTTCATGAGGTATTGTTCCTTCATTTACGCCTATAATATAAACATTTCTAAATTCTAATCCTTTTGCACTATGCATAGTTGTAAATATGACACCATCAGTCTGTTTATTCTTATTGTTTTCCATTAACTCAGTCTTTACTCTCTCAATATGCTCTAAAAACTCTGTCACAGTATTAAAGTTTGTCGCTGAACTCTCAAGCTCATTTAATATCTCTACAAGACCATTAGTCTTTATTTTTCTGTTACTACAATAATCTAAGACATATCTATCATAATCAAGACTAGTTCTAATATAAGATATTGCATTTTTAGGGTTTAAAGTGTTTAAATAACTTAAATCTATTTCCAAATCAGTTATTGTTTTGATTTGTTTAGGATGAAGATTACATTTGTTTATTAATGCTGTTATAAAATCATTCTCATCTTTAGCCATACTTACACTATCTTTGGATATATATCTAAACGGCTTATTTATGATTCTTAACCAATCTTTATTTGACTTTGGATTAATACCTATTCTTAAATACGCTAGTATATCTTGACTCGCCCAATGGTCGTATATTGTGATTACTGAATCTTTTACCACAAATGGAATTCTCATATCCATAAATACATCCACCAATGCTCTTGACTGTATATTAGTTCTATAAATCACTGCAAAGTCTGAATACTCTACATAATCTTTTTTTATTTCGTCAATTATTTCCTTGGCAATATGTAAGGCTTCCTCCTCTGAATCATGTGGACAAATATAACTCACACTTCCTCCAGTACCTTGACTACATTTAATGATTTTTTCATATCTATTTTTATTTTTTTCTATAAGCCTGTTTGCAATATGTACTATCTCACTTTTAGACCTATAATTTACATCTAATATTATTTTTTTAGTATTATTGAAATATTTTTCAAATTCAAGCAAAAAGTCTGGTCTTGCTCCTCTAAAACCATATATACTTTGGTCTTCATCTCCAACAGCAAATATGTTATTTAAAGGATTCGAGATTAATTTTAAAACTTCAAATTGTACTTTATTTATATCCTGAAATTCATCTATCAATATATATTTATATACATTTCTAACCATTTCTAATACAGACTTATTGTTCAAAAGTAAATAATAAGTTTTTATAAGCATATCATCAAAGTCAATTTTATTAACTTTAGATTTTTGTTCTTCATATAAATTATATACCTTCAAAAACTCATCTTTTGTCAATACCTCTGAATTAAAGTCGTTCTTATCCATAAGTTCATTTTTTACATAAGAAATTTCATTTATAACTTGTCCTACATTCTCATCATCATCATCAGCATTTTCTATATTTAAGCTCTTTAGTATTGCCTTGATTGTTATTCGCTTTGATTTCTCATCAAATATACTATCTAGATTATACCTTTCAAAGTATCTTAGGATTTTAAAAAATACAGAGTGAAAAGTACCATAAGTTACCTTATTGAGTCTTATATCATCACTTAGACTTAAAGCTCTATTTTTCATTTCTATTGAAGATGCCTTTGTAAAACTTATTGCTAAGATTCTTGCTGGCGCTATATTTTTATTTACGACCATATTAGCTATTCTATATGTAATTACTCTTGTCTTACCTGAACCAGGCCCTGCAAGTATCATGCAAGGCCCATCTATATGTTCAACTGCTTCTAATTGATTTTCATTTAACTTTCTTATATCTATATTTGTTGTGATTATTAGCTCCACCACCCTAATTTATAATTATATTATTTTCTTTTTAATTATAAACCAAAAGTTCATAAAAATACATGTAATTTTTCCTCTATTAAATCACATCATTCCTATTTTCATGACACATCTTGAGCTCTTTCTTAATTTTATCACTTACATCTTCAGGGATAAATGATGGTTTACTAATATAATACCCTTGCATATAATCTATTCCAAGATTAATTAATGTTTCCATCTCACTTTTAGTCTCTACACCTTCTGCTATTACTTTAATATCTCTTTCATTAGAATATGAAATAAGGTTTTTTAATATTTTCTGTCTGTCTTCATCTTTATCAATACCTCTTACAATGGACATATCAATCTTTACGTAATTTGGCATTATATATAAAAGTACAGCATCTCCATTGTAACCTGTTCCAAAATCATCCAAAGCAATCTCTATATTCCAATGGCTTATATAAGATTTCTTTTTCTCAATAAAATCTTCATTAATTTTATCATTTTCTGTTATTTCTAATACAACTCTATTTAAATATCTACCATATAAATCTTCAATTTCCTCAAAATCAACTCTTGATAAGTTATTATTTGGAATAGAATTTAAAAACAATTTACAATCTCCAAACTTATCTCTGTATTTTTTAAATGATTTAAGTGCTTTGAACCACGTAATACGCTCAATTTGATACAGTTTAGATTGTGAACGAGCCAATCTAATAACATCTACTGGAGAACTGAAAGTCTTTATTTTAGGTCTCATAAGCGCCTCATATGCAAAGACTTCTCCTTTACAATCTACAATAGCTTGAAATGCATATTCAACAAGTTGTCCATCAATCAATTTATTTAACTCTTCTCTATTACTCAATAAGAATGAATCTTTATTATATACATTAATATCAAACTCACTCACTTCGCCCTTGATTGTATTTTTAATTTGATACATAGCAAAATCTGCATATCTCATTAATTCATCATAATTACATGAATCATAAGGATACCAAGAAACCCCAGCTGATGCCCTTATTTTAAATTCTGTTCCATCATGAAGTTTTAGTAATGTATTGCTCATCTGTATCTTAACAGAATTGATAATATCTCTTATACTCTCTTTACTCTCATATCCATATATAAATACATAAAACTCATCACCTGAAAGCCTAGAAACTATACCATTCCATGATATAAACTTTTTAAGTATACCTGCTGCACATCTAATGTATTCATCACCAGCATCATGTCCATATGTATCATTGATATATTTTAAATTATCTAAGTCCCACATAATAAAGGCTGCTACCTTAAGTTCATCTTTATTTTTAAATTTCTCTTGAATCTGTGAGTAAAATGCTCTTCTATTCAAAAGATTAGTTAAAATATCAAAATCTCTTTCGTATTCTATCTTCCTTTTCTCAATAAATTCTTTGGTTACATCTACAACAACACCAAGAACCTTTAGCTCATCTTCAACAATATTTAGTCTTACCCACTTAGACCTTTTATCTTCAGATTCAAATTTATATATGTACGTATTTTCTGTTTCATAACTTTCCTGTAAATATTCATCTAGCTCTTTTAGTTTTTTAAGAAACTTATCTTTTCTCACATAACCATATTCTTGAAATTCTTTTTCTGTAATAAATACATTAAAAAATTCTTTTGTACAAAAAACGCTCTCTGTATTTTTATACAATTCAAAAGCCCCAATAGGCATATCTACCATCTCAATAATCTGTGATAATTTTGAAGAAGAGTCTGCAACATTTGCACTAAGTATCTCTATAGCCGAAGATAATTCATCTATTTCAGATATATTTATCTTATCAAGATTTACTGGTTTTGATGGGTTACTATTTCTAACTTTTTTAGCTAGAAGAACAATTGGTTTTGTAAATAATCTTGATGCTATATAAATACCTACAAGTCCTATTGCTAAAGAAATTGCAATAGAAATTATAACTAACCTCTCAACTCTTTTTGAAAAAGACAAAAGACTTTTTTCCTCAATAATACCCAAAAGTGCCCAACGTTCATTTTCAAATGGAGTATTAGAGTTGTATAAATCTATATATTGTACACTAGCATAAATATTACCACAACTATAATCATCCTCTTCATTTTTAATCTTATATACATTCTTATAAGATTCTTTCTGTTCTAAATTAGAATGTAAACCATCCCAAAATTTTTCTTTTAGTGAATATCCATTTGAAACTACATTTTCAAATGCCATATCATCATTCCTGTCTACACCTAAAATGTAATTACCTTTTTTGTTACTATGTATCTCTGTATATGGCAGTAATTCACTTAAATAGTTTATACTTAAATCTATTCCAAGCACTCCATATACAGTTCCATCTTCATAAATAAGAGGAACTGAATATGTCATTACCTTATCTCCTGCATTTGTCAATAGAAACTGGCTTCCCCAGTAACCTAAATTAGAACTTGATACATTTGGGTAATCAATCGCTGCTCTAAATGGCTTGTAAAAAAAATTATCTCCCTTTCGTGTATTTTCACTTTTAAATGAAAATTTTGGAGCCCAATAACTATCCATAGATATTCCAAAGTTTCTTGCTATATCTGATGAGCCTCTCTCAATTAACAAATCAGAATTGTCATTTGGGTTAAATTTAGGGTCTAAATCTCTTATGTACAATCCAGTCTTGCTTACTTCACCTTTATTATTCATAGAATCATTTTCAATATTTTTATTACTTAAGATTATAAAAGAACCTGTCACAGAGTTTTTTCTCAAAAGATATATCAAATCACTTGATATATTTTTTATAATCTCTTTGTTAATTTCTTCATTGTCACCTACATCCTTGATTGAAGCATTATTTTCATCCAAGACCTTCTTTACAGATGAATTAATTGCGGATTCCGTTTCACTTGTTTTTGACCATCTTTGCAACATCTCATTTTGTATATAGTTTTTACGATTAATTACTCTTTCATTTAAAATATCAAATGAGTTGTCATTTAACTTCTGAATAGTTCCTCCCCATAAAATTGTGGCACAAAATAAACTTGTTTGAATTAGCATAACAATAATTAGGGGAAATATCATCTTTTTCATTATTGAATTATTTTTTCTTAGATTGTTTTCCATACTTATTCCACCTATACCTTTGTGCATGTCGACACATTAACCGCCAATTCACCTACTCTTTTGTAGCATTTTCAAGCTCAGCCTTAAAATTTTTGAACCAAGTTTCAAAATTCTTGTCATTATTAAATTGTGTTACTGCATCCTTTTTAGAAGTTCCATTTTTTATTAATTCATTTATTTTATTTAAATCTTCTTTAGCTTTATCAAGCATTGAATATTCAAGAACTTGTCTAGCTTTAGTTCCACCATCAAAGGCTTTATTCGTATATAAATTACAACTATTAATTTGTTCAATAGATGAGACTAATGAGCCCTCAACTTTATCTGATACCTTTAAATCATCTTTTTTCATAACTTCTTTTATAACATCTAAATCATTTGTTTTTTTCTTCACTGGTAAGTATCCAGAAGAAATAGAGAATTTTATATTAGGTTCTTTATCTGTAAACCATTTTAAGAATTCTACTGATGCAAATTCTTCTTCTTTAGTGGATTTTGTTACAGCCATTCCTGCACCTTGTTGTACCGCATATTTTTCTTTTCCTTTAAAACGTGGAGCTTGAAAAACAGATGTTTCAATCTTATAACTCTCATTGTCATTTAACATTACTCTATCTGGGAAGTATGCTGCTCCTGAGCTAGAACCCACAAGAGCTAGTATATCTCCTGTTTTTGCATCATCAGAACGAAACTTACCATAAGATGCGAAATACCCATTTATATATGGGACATAGAAATTATCCCATAATTTTCTCATAACTTTTTCATCAATATTTAATGTAACTTTTCCATCTTTAACAGAAAAAAGTTCTACTCCTAATTGTTTACTTCCTATAATAATATAATTTGCTAAAGCATCTCTTCCAAAAAATGCTTTACCATCGTTAGGTTCTTTTGTTAAACTATCTGTCCATTCATAATATTTTTTTGATATTTCTGTTAATCCCTCTATTGTTTTTATATCATCTATATTTGAATTTGTAGCTTTGGCAAATTTATCCCAATCAGTCTTATTTATCATCAAAACCTCAGTCGATTTTGCAATTGGAAAAAGTTTAAATTCATCATTAGAATTTATTCTACCCTCTTCTACATATTCTTCTATATATTCATTTAGTTCCTCTTTACTTATATACTTGTCCATGTCCACTAGTAATCCTAATTTGTCCATTTCATAGGCAGTATCTGAGTATGCTGCAAATATATTTGGTACATCTTCAGAACCAACTTTTTTATTTGCAGAATCTAAAACCTTTTCTGATAAATCAACTACATTGCCTTGACTAAACGCTTCAACAATAATTCCTTTTTCAGCACCTACAGTATCATTAAATTCCTTAACAAGCTTATCAAAAGCCATTTTTTGCTGTCCATTATAATAATGCCAAATTTCTATCGATGTCGGATTCTCTGGATCTAGCTTATAATTATCTTCCTTTTTCAAACTACACCCTGTAAGTAATAAAACAATCATTGATGTGATAATTAATTTCGCAAACTTACGCCTATTCATAAAATCTACTCCTTCAAATTTATAAAATTTATAATAGCATTAAAACTGCAACGTCACTATTTATATTAATTATAGAACGTTTACTGATATATTTAAACAGGATTAACAACATATTTAAAAGCAATTAAGAAACATATAATTACAAATATTGAAAATAAAGCTTTTACATAATTTTTATTTCTAAATGCCCCAAACGATACTAAACCTTGTTGAATAGCTACTGTAATCACTAAAAGTATCATTATTACATTAAGTTGAACTAACTTAAACAAATAAAGTAAAGAAAATATTACTAAAAGGACACATAACACAATACTAGACTTATTGATAATATCATCAATTTTATCTACCTTTTTAGAATTTTTATTAGTTTCCTTTAACTTTTCTTTATTCAAAGTCTCAACTTTTTTATTATACCTTTGTCTCGTTTTATCTTTATACTTTGTGTTTTTATTCTTATTACTCATTTGTTTCCTCACCCTCTATAAAATTTTTTAAATTGAGTTTTTATTGTTTAAACATTATATATTTAAGATACCATATATTCTTCAAAAAAGGTAACTTACTGTTCATCTATTTTTAATTTTAACACAAAAAAACTATCTCTTTTTAGAAATAATTCTATATTGAGATAGTTTGTTTAACTATTTATTTTCACCAACATTTTCTACATTATCATATTTACTATCAACTAAGACTATATCAACTCTCCTATTTTTTGACCTACCATCTTGAGATGAATTTTCTGCTATTGGTCTAAATTCGCCATATCCTACAGCAGACAACTTATCTGGTGCTATACCTGCACTATCAATAAGAAGTTGAACAACATTAGTTGCTCTCATAACTGATAAATCCCAATTCGACTTAAATTCAGAATTTTTTATAGACATATTGTCCGTGTGACCTTCTACTCTTATGTAACTGTTCATTTCATTTAGCATCTTACCTATTTGGATAATCTTATCTCTAGAATTACTCTTTACAATTGCTTTTCCAGTATCAAATAATATAGTATCTTTAAGACTTATTACCAACCCTCTATCTTGAGCTTTTAATGATACTGAATTTGCCATACCATTTTCGTTTAAATACTTTTGAATTTCCTCTCCTACTTTTTTAAACTCAGCATTTTGTAAACTATCTAAATTACTACTACCTGGTTCAACTACTGGTTCCATTTGGCTTTTACCACCTTCAATAACTCCTGAAGAACCACCAAAAGCAGAATTTAGAGATTCAGATAATTGTTTATATTTCTCTGCATCAACATTACTCATAGAATACATTATGACAAAGAAAATCATAAGTAGTGTTATGAGGTCTGAATAAGTTAAAAGCCATCGCTCATTGTTTTCTTCTTTTTCATCTTCATCATGTAACATAAATATTCCATCCTTATTATATTATTCAGTTCTACCATCAGTTTCTTCAAGTTCAATTAATTCTTTTGAATTTAAAAATATTTTTAATTTTTCTGTCATTAAATTAGAATTATCACCCTCAAGTATAGATAATATTGCTTCTATCACCAAAAGTCTTTCATTTATTTCTTGTTGATTTATAGCCTTAAGTTTTGATGCTACTGGTATCCATATTAAATTGGCAGAACCAACACCATACAATGTAGCTAGAAATGCAACAGATATTTGAGGTCCCAGTGCATCTGGATTACTCGAAAGATTACCTAAAATATGTACTAATCCCATAACTGTACCTATTATCCCCAGTGTAGGTGCAAATCCCCCTGCTGAATCAAATATTGATATACCTTCTTTATGTCGTTTTGATGTTACTTGTATCTGCGATTCCAAGATATTTCTTATAGTAGCTGAATCAACTCCATCTACCATAAGTTCAAGCCCCTTTCTAATAAAAGGGTCTAAGTCATCATTCTCGCTTATTTCTTTATCAATGCTAAGAAGCCCCTCTTTTCTAGCTTTAATTGCAATTTCTTTAAAATAGATTATATTTTCTACATTATTAGGTTTTTTATTTTTAAAAGCTAATAACATTATCTTTACTGACTTTTTAAATACAGGGAATGGTGTTGATGCTCCAACGGCACCTATAGTTCCACCAAAAACAACAAGTGCTGATGAAAATACAAATAGTGCTCCAACATGTCCTCCATCAATAACAAAAGCAACCACTAAAGACGCTATTCCCACTATGAAAAAAATTAAAGTTGTCATCTATTTCCTCCTTTCTTTAGTTTTACTTGATAAATTACTTTTATTAATAGACACTACAAAAAGACTACCTTTAACAAGAATAGCCTTTAATAATTGGCGGAGAAGGAGGGATTCGAACCCTCGCACCGGTTACCCAGCCTAATCCCTTAGCAGGGGATCCTCTTGAGCCACTTGAGTACTTCTCCAGATTGTCTGTACTAGTAAATTATATAATAAAATTATATTTTAGTCAATTATTTTGTAAAATTTAAGTTATTTCGAATTATTAAATATCTATTTTTACTTTTTTGCTTAAATGTAAGTTGCAAATATGGGAGAAATATATCCAGAAGATTGTTACAAATTTTTAGATGTCTTAAAATCAAAACTAGAAATTAAAAAAGCTATGTAAATATTTATAAAATTGACTTATATTACTGTTTAGAATTATTGCAAAATCCTGTTTTATCATAATAGAAAAATTTATTTCAGCATGGAGTAAACATTTAATACCATTTCGTTTTAATGCTCTTTAATCTTTATTGATTAAATTCTATAGGATATCAGTACGAATCAAATAGACTGACTTTTTTAAATTTTCATTTAATAAATTAGATTTTATATTTTCTATAAGGGTGAACTCTAAATATATAAAGTTCACCCTCATATTAAATTTTATATTGATGCAATTTTATATTTTTAATACAATCATTTTTAGATTTAGTTATCTTATGTTTTTAATACAATCGTTTTAGATTTGGTTATCCTATATTTTTGATACAACCTTTTTACATTTAACTATTTTATATTTTAATATAATCGTGTTTACATTTAATGTTATTTTTCAAGCTCATCAAAGTAATTATATACAACAACTTTACCTGTTTCTTTATCTGTTGTCTTTATAATTCCTTTCGCTCCATTTACTTCTTCTTTTGTAAATTCATCATCTAACACAACTTTAAATTTATCTTCCTTCCCATATCCTTGTTGGAATTCGTCTCTTAAAATTGCATTTTTTTCTTCTTTTGGCTTCAATTCAAATTCGATTCCAGATTTCATCTCATCGAAATAGTTTAATACTACTACTTCATTATTCACTTTATTAGTAGTCTTTATAATCCCTTTTGCTCCATTCACTTCTTCTTTTGTAAATTCATCATCTAATGTTATGTTGAATTTGTCTTCTTTTCCATACTCCTCTTGAAAATCTCTTTTCATCTCATTGTATTTAGTCTCAAATTCCTTATTATCATTTAATTCCATAGCTGATACATTTGTCAATGATACTCCTATCATCATAATTGTTAATGCTGAGACTACACCAGTTTTAAATTTTTTTACTTTCATATCTTACCTCCTAAATTAAATATTCTCAATGCAATTATATAAAGAAAGTCATAAGTTTTACAGTTTCATTCTTGTAACTAAAATTACTATTATGTAACCAAACTTTTCATTTCAACTATTCCTTAAAAATCACTTTTTTGAGGAATAGTTGAAATGAAATAATAAGATTTTTGTGTTTATTAATAGCCTTAAAATTAGATTAATCAAATATCTTTTTAATAAAATAAAAAGTTTGTATATACTTCAAGCCAACTTATTTACTTAAAATCTTATAATAATCAACTCTAAAATATCTATCTATTCTAGCAACAGTTCATTTATTTTTACTATACAAAATATATCAAACATACTAAGCATAATTTTCTAAATATTCATAAAATACATACCCCATCTTAGTATATATATTTACATTTTCAAAAAAAGTTTTAAATAACGTTATATTTTTTACAACAGTTTTGTAATTAAAAACATATTGAAGCTAAAATTAAATGTACTATATACTATAAATATGTCGACAAAATAAATTAAAAAAGGAGAGATAGAAGTGAAAAAAAATCTATTAATAGTAATATGCTCAGTTATCTTAGTGTTATCAAGTATAATTACTATATTTGCATACTCCAATATCAAGAATAATAAACTAGTTTATTCTAATATGGTAGATAAGAAAATTCAAAATAATGTAAAAGAAGTTTTAGAAGAAAATAAGGTTAGTAAACAAGACATAGATACATTCATTAAAGCGATTAATAATTATAACAAACATCAAGTTAAAATACTCCAAAATAATATAAACATATCTAAATCAGGATATTCTTCAACTGATGAAAAACAAATTCCATACAACCTTGAAAAACTACAAGATAATTGGATGAAAAAATACACTGATTATATGGACGTAAATTGTAGAATAACAGCTTTTAGACTTTTCAAAGATTTTATAAATTCAAATAAGAAATTTACTGGAGACTCTATTGATTTAAATATAGACTTAGATACTATAACGAACAATAAAGATGCTAAATTTAGTCCCAAAGATGTAGAAAAATTTATTAACTTTTTTTCTGCAATACCAACTAAAGACACAGATGACATAAGCAAAAATGCAGAACAAATAAAAAGTGAATGGAAAAAGAGAAAAATATCTTTTAGAGATAATAAAAATATGTCTATTATAAGTGGATTTATTCGCTATCCAGAAACTAAAAATGTATTTATAGGTCATACAGGTATATGTATTAAGACTAGTAATGATATTTTATTTATAGAAAAGTATGGAGTTACAGCTCCTTATCAAGTTACTAAATTTAAAAGTAAAAAAGATGTAAAGAATTATATGTTCAATAGATTGAAAATGTCAGAAGGAGGAGGAGAATTACTTGACCCAATAATAATGGAAAATGATAAACTTATGAAGTAATTGCTTTAAACACAAAATAACATTTCTAATTACTAAATTAACATAAGAACATACAAATAAAATATATTAGTTTTAATTTCCATTATTATTTTAAATTAGTCAAACTTACAAAAGACTGTAGATAAATTTATTTTATACAAACTTATCTACAGTCTTTTATGTGAATATCGCTAAAAAATATTATAGTTATTTATTTCCTCTGCACAATGAGAATCTGACCCTAGAACTAGCGGAATATCATATTCTTTTACTAATTTTAATAAGTATCCATCTATATAAGGTTCTTTACAGTACTCTTTTCTATTACCAGAAACATTGTAGTCAAGCTCATATCCTTTTTCTTTGACTAACTTTATTAAATCTTCAAGAATCTTATTTCCTTCATAATCATATGGGAATACTTGATTAAACTTTCTAACTAAATTTAAATGCCCTATTCTTCTTGGCTTATATATTCCTAAATCCGAATTTACAGCTTTTATCAACGTCTCATAATACTTATTATAAACATCTTCAATACTTCCTAGTTTGTCAATCAAATTTTGAAACTCTTCCACACTATAATCCACACAATAATAACCATCATCAATCTTAATTATATGTACTGATAAAAGAGAATCCTCTAATTCTTCTCCATATTTATCTAAGTTTTGTTTTATTCCTTCTTCATACCCTTCTATAAAATCTACTTCCGACCCTACATTTATCTTAATTTCATCCTTATATTTTTCCTTCAATTTCTTAACATCATTGAGATACTTTGGTAAGTCTTCAATACTCATACAACTATCATTTTCAGGAGCAGGGTCTTTAAATCCATCTGCATATGGAAAATGCTCTGTAAATGTCATTTCTGTTATGCCAACAGCAATTGCTCTTTGTATATATTTTTCAAAATCATCCTTACTTCCATGAGGACAATAAGGCGAATGTATATGACCGTCTTTCATAAATAACTCATCTCCTTTTTAAATAAAAAATTTCTTATAAATAAATTCTTTAAACTCTAAAATAAAATCTTTTAATCATACTAATCTTTATTATATCTAATATCGAAGTAATTTTAAACAGTCTTAAGAGTATCTTAACATTAATATTCGTTTTAAATAGTAATACACAGTATATTAACATTGAACACCCCAATTTTACAGTAAAATTTACTCATTAAGATATATTACAAATTTAACAGAAATTTCAATAATTAAATATCAAAAACGTAAAAATCGCCTATATCAAATATATAAGCGATTAATCATATTTACATATGTTTTTTGGCCTCTAGCAACATCTTATTAGCTTCTTCCATACACTCTATAGCTTTTTCAATACTCTTTGCTGTCTCTTCTTTTCCAATTGCTCTAGCCTTTTCAACCCACTCTCTAAATCCTTCTTCATGAGTTTCATTGTGATTTATCCAATGTACTAAAAGTATTTTTAAAGTTTTTTCATCCTTAGACTCTGATGATTCCTCATGACTATGTTCGTGGTCGTGGTCATGAGCATGGTCATGTGGATGTTCATGACATATATCTCCATGAATATGTTCGTGGCAGTGGTCATGGTCATGATTGCCATGATGATATCTTACAATCTCTCTATCAAAAATCATTAGTTATTCCCCCTGTTATTTTATATTAAATTCTTTCTTTATAAGACTTACAGAATCTTTTACAAGTAGTGCTAATGGTTTACCTTCTAATCCAACTAACTCTATATTTTCAGGCATAATAGGTAACAGTATCTTTAGTGCCTCACTATCTGCAATAGCTTCACTTATATTACAAGTAACTTCTCCCATCATAGAATTAGGTATTATTACAGAAATAGGTGCAACTACTATATTTGCTTTTTTGGCTGACACTACTATAGCATTTTCCCCTGTAGCTCCTTTATTAGCATGAGCTTTCATCATAGAACTAGTTGCTATAGAATTAGTCCCTAGTGCATAAATTTCTACATATGTAGGTAATTCTTCTCTCAGAGAAGAAACTATCTGGGCTCCAATACCTCCACCCATTCCATCTATCACTGCTATTATCATATGAAATTCCCCTATTAATTAATTTTCTTGTATTATTATCTTATGGTCCATCAATCTTATTTCTTTAATTATCCCATCTATTATCTTTTGCTCTCCTAATAAATCAGTTAAATAAATCTTTCCATCACAAGGGTCTATATTAACCACATTTTCCATAACCTTTTCTAACTCATTATTACTTTTACAAATGAAAGCTGATGATTCACACATATAAATCTCCTCCTAATATGATTTTTATTAAAAATCAAAAAAAGATTTCCTTAGGTATTTCAATACACCAAAGAAATCTTCATGATTTCAATTTTCGTATATTATTATACCTTAAGTATAGCACTTTAATTTATATAAAGTCAATTAAAGTTAACGCTTTTTATTGTACTCTTCATTCTTATATTTTTCATATAATTCTTTAGCTAATTGCTTCTCATAATCAGTCAAATCTTCCTCTACAAATTCAACATTAAATTGGTCAGCTAATCCTTTTACTATGTTTTCTTGCAGAGTATCTATGTCTATTTTTTTGCCAAGTTCATTTTCTATTCCACTAGCCTTCTTAGCTGTAAACTTCATAGCCCTTTCCTTGAGTTCTGGTGTTTTAGTTTTTATTAATTTGAATAATTTTTCTACATCGAAATTCAATATTATTGAGCCATGTTGCAATAAAACTCCATCTTTTCTGCTTTGAGCACTTCCAATAACCTTCTTATTATTAATAGTAACTTCATATGATGCATGTGCATTAAAACATGCAGCTGATATATTTTCCCTACTCATTCTCTCGCCTTTATTTAAATTATCAGTTTCTATACCACTCAAATTCAAGCCTTTAACTAGACCTTCACTTATATATCTATAAGATAGATTAATACTCTTATCTATTAAAGGGTTCTCTTCTCCTATAATTATACTATAAGTTAGCTCATTATCATGTAATACAGCCCTTCCCCCTGTAATTCTTCTGGTGTAATCTATATTCATACATCTACACTTATCCAAATCTATCTCATCTTCCAATTTCTGAAAATATCCTATACTTAAACAAGCTGGCTCCCATGTATAAAATCTAAGTGTCGGCTTATTATGTCCTTTCTTATATGCAGTAAATATAGCTTCATCAATTGCCATATTCATTGCACCATCATATGATTTATTATGTATAACTCTCCACTGATTCATGATTATTACGCCTCCATCTTTAGTACAAATATATCCTAGAAATCATTTATAAATTTATTTCTTTTATAGCTAAATCTATCTCACTTTGATTTAAAGGTCTTGAATAGTTGTATATAGTACTTCCTGGTCTTTCATTATAATATGGTCTATTGCAATCCTTACATCCTCTTATTTCAAAAGGATAACCTTTGTTTATGTCTTTTATAATATCATTATCAAGTTTGATATTATCTAAATATCCATTTTTAAATTCAAAACATTCTTTTGAGTAGCCTTTATTTATCATATAAGACATTAATTGTACTCTTCTATAACTTTCTATATTTGGTTGGCTTATTTTTTCCATTTTAGTTCCTCTAACTGGAGTAAATGCAAATAAGCTAATCGTTATGTTATTTTCATTTAAATAATTATATAGATTATATATATCCTCATGACTTTCACCCATACCAACTATTATATGAGTACTTATTTTATTAGGATATGATTTTGACATCTCAGTTATAAACTTTAACTTCTCATCATAATTATTTCCTTTTATTTTTTCATACAATTCTTTATTTGCTGCATCTATTGCTATTCCTATTTTATCTACTCCTGCTGAAAAAAACTTATTTATTTCTTCATCACTCTCTAACTTTGCAGACAATGAAATCGGCATATCTATTTTTTCATTTATATAATTTATAAAATCTAAAACAGACTTATGAGCTTCTTCACTTGCCATTGATTGAATACATATTCTCTTTATATTTTTCTTTTTATAAATTCTTAAAGCATCCAATATTTCTTCTTTAGAAAACTCTGGCCAAACTACTCTTGATAACTTATCTTTTCTAGTGCTACTTTCTATTGATTGAGAACAAAAACTGCATTTGTTTATACATTTTTCTCCAATCATTATATATGCTGTAGTAGGAGGTATATCGCTTTTTTTGTTTAATATCCCAAGTTCTATCGCTGTCCCAGATGATAGTCTAATCATAAAACGCAACACTCCTTACATTCAGTTATTATCATATTCATTTCTATAGCCTTATTCTTAGCAGATTTTGATGGTAATACTATTCTATTAACTCCACACACTATAGATAACTGGTCTAACTCTTTTCTATATGTTCCTCTTGGTCTCATACAACCTAGATTAATTTCAGTATATGGCAAATTAATTCTAGCTTCACATAAGATATCTGCTACTTCTTCTAGCTCAGGAGGCTCTACATTCTCATACTCAGTCCCTTTTGTTGGAATAAGTACTATAAATGTAAGTTTATTAGGAGGATTTTTTTGTAGGTATTCTATAATTTCATATTCGCCCTTTATTTGCCCTCCTTTTAAACCAATACATATATGTGGTGCTACTTCTGTATTTTCTCTTATTGTATTGTAAGCTTCAATGTAGTCTTCTTTACTCTTTTCAATCTTATAAACTTCTCTTATTGTTTCTCTATCAAATACTAAATCAAAAGAAACTACATCTAAATACTTACACAACTCTATAATTCTATCTTTGTCCATAAGCCCTAAATGAGCATTCAATCTATATCCCTGCTCTTTTAAATCTTTAATAGCCTTGATATGAGTATTTATTGGTACATCTCCTTCATAGCTACAACCACCACTTAATAAAAAACTAGTTATATTTCTTGATTGTACTTTTTCTTTATAATCTTCTATTGGCACCATATTGTTTAAGTAGTGACCATTACAATGAGCACACTTTAAGCTACATTTATTACTTGTAGTACTAAGTGCTAATGTCTGATTAGGATAAGCAAAATCTATTTTATTACCAAAATTATTTAGTCTAATATCAAAAGCGATTTTCATTTTTTCAGATAAATTTTTATTCATAATTTATTCCTTTTAAGTTATGTTTTACTCTTCAAGTAATCTTTTTGCTGTTGGGAACTGCTCTATATTTGTATGTGGTAAGAAGCATGCAGATATAAATTCATCCATATAGCTTGGATATACACTAAGTTCAACATAAGTCATCTGATTACCTATTTCTTCAAGCTTATTTTTTGCATCTTTGCTTATAAGAGCTAAGTAGGAACCAACAAGCGAACTATTTCCAATATAAGTGAATTTTTCTCTGTCAATATCAGGAAGTAATCCTATAATTATTGAGTTTTCTATGTCTAAGTTATTTCCTATACCACCTGCTATATAAACTCTATCTAATATGCTAAAGTCCATACCTAAGCTGTCTACAAGAGTATATGCACCTGAATATATAGCTCCTTTAGCTCTTATAAAGTTATCTATATCAACTTCATTTACTACTATATCATTTTCTAAGTCAAATTCTTCTTTAAATGCTAATACATATTCTCCTATCTCATGCTCATTAAATCTAACTCTCTTATTATCTAAATCTCTGTATATCTTACCTCTTCTATCTATTACACCTTTAGTAATCATTTGGCAAATTAAATCAATTATACCAGAACCACATATACCAACTGGAGCACATTCATCAATAATCTTTAGTGTTGGCTCTAGAGTTTCTTTATCAATAGCTACTTTTTCTATTGCTCCTGCTGATGCTCTCATTCCACAGCTTATACCTCCACCCTCAAAGGCAGGTCCTGCTGAACATGCACAACTCATCATATAGTCTTGATTACCAAATACTATCTCTCCATTAGTCCCTAAATCTATAAATAAAACATTTTCTTCACTTGACCATATACCTGCTGATAATACACCTGCTGTTATATCTCCTCCTACATAACTTGCAACAGATGGAGCTAAGTACACATATGCACTATCATTTACGAAAAGACCCACATTTTCACCCATAAGTTTTGGAGATTTTAAAAATGGAGGTATGTAAGGCTCTTGTCTTAAGAAGTCTGTATACACACCTAAGAATAAACTTGTCATGGTTGTATTTCCAGCAGCTACTAATGTAACTACATCCTCTTTATTTATGCCATTTCTTTCGTATATTGTTTTCAATAGAGGATTTATAGTTTCTTCAACTATAGCCTTATTAAGTGTCTCTAACCCATTTTTCTTAGTTGAATATATAATTCTATTTATAACATCTGCCCCATATTTTATCTGTGCATTTCCAGAAGAAGCTTTATCTACTACTTCTTTTGAATATAAGTCAACTAGGCATACAACTACTGAAGTTGTACCAATATCTATTGCAACTCCATACAATGAATTTTCTTTGTTGCCTTCTTCTATATTTATAATTGTAAGCTTCTTTTGTTTTTGGACATAAGTTATTGTAACTTTAAAATCACTCTTTCTAAATATTGTTGGCATCTTTCTAAGTATATCTAGTCTAAAATCGATTTCATTATATCCTAAATTATTTCTAACATATCTCTCTAATCTATCTACATCACTTATATTATCGTCTAAGTTCGGTTCTTCCATTTCTATGTATTTCTTTTTTATATTTGTTTTAAATTGAAGATTATGCTCTTCAATTATCTTTTTAGCTCTTTCAAAAATTTCTCTATCTTCTTTTTTATTACTACCTTCTATCTTCATACCATGCATAGAAGATGATAGTTTAGAAGGAACTTCAATTTCTATATCTGAGACTACTTTTGTACAACAAGCTAATATATAACCTTGCTCCCACTCGTCATCCGTTATATGTCTTGTTTTTTCTGTATCAACTTTCCCATTCAATAATTTTACCTTACATTTACCACAGGATACATTTCCATTACAAGGAGCATCTATAAATACATCTGCATTTCTTGCAACCTCTAATAACACATCCCCCTCATTGCAATAAACTTCTTTATTGTTTGGTGTAAAAGTTACTTTTATCATACTATCCCTCCCAATTTGTTCTATATATTATAAAAGGAAAGTATAGCTAAATTTGCGTGCACTCAAATTTTACTATACTTTCCCCAATTATAATAATATACTAATCTTTAATTATTCTAATCCAGCCTCGTATTCTTTATCACTTAATAACGTATCAAGTTCAGCAACATCAGCTAGTTTTACTTTTAATATCCAGTTTTCATATGGGTCTTCATTTATACATTCTGGCTCATCTTCTAATTTTTCATTAACTTCTAATACCTCACCATTAACAGGAGATATTAAGTCAGAAGCTACTTTAGAAGATTCAACTACTCCAAAATCTACTCCCTTAGTTACAGTATCTTCTACTTCTGGTGTTTCAACAAATAATATTTCTCCTAATTGATCTTGAGCATAATCTGTTATACCTATATATACAACATCTCCATCAATTACTTTCACCCACTCATGATCTTTAGAGTATTTTAATTCTGGTAATAATTTCATTTCGATAGACCCCCAATATTATATTATTGATTAAATTATTTAAATCATATTAATATTATATCACACTATTTTAAATTTTCCATCAATTACATTACACTTTCCATAGCTAATGCTGGATGACCTTTTTCTTCTAAGAAAGCTAATACGCCTTCAGAATCGTCAGCTATAGTTTCATCACAAACCATATCACAGAAGTTTTCTATTCCAGTCATTTCTTTAACTGTAGCATTTAATTTATCAGCTACATAATCTTTTAATTCTTTTGGCATCCAAACTATTCTTTCTGGTCCACCTTCTGCATAAGCAAACTTTTTAGAAGATATGAAATGTCTTCCATGTCCCATGAATCCTGGAGTTTGAACTCCTCCACCTGTCATAGAAGCAAGTTCTCCGAAAGTCATACCAACTGGAGTAACACTTGGGAACTCTCTATTAACTACAACAAATCCATTTGCTTCTGGCATTATACCACAGATACACTCGAAGCATCCACAAGAAGTCATAGGGTCTTCTAATATAGAGTATAATGTAACAGCTTCAACTGCACCTTGAGATATTTGGTTTACAGTTTCATTTACTGAATTCCATACACCTGTTCTATCGTCTAAGCACTCGCCTTTTTCTATTGGTTGACAAGGACCTGTTGGGTCTAGTTCTTTAGTAGCCTTAGCATCTAACCAGCTAACTGCTCCACAAAGACCAAGTCTTTCAGGAGTAACAACACAAACGTGAGCTGGTGCAAATGATTGACATAAGTTACAAGAATAGAAAGTATCAACACTTTCATCAATTAATGAAGCTAATCTTTCATCTCTAGCATTGTACTTAGCTATTGCTTCACCTTTTAATTCAGAAACTTTTTCAGCATCTGTAATTATAGTTATTTCACACTTATCAACTACTGATTCAAATTCATCTAACATTTTAGCATATAAAACTTCTCCTATATGCTCAAGTCTAAATCCTTTATCAAATGCATCTTTAGATATTCTTACCCAAGCCATATCTCTTTGTCCAACGTGCATTACACCTTCTATATAGTTTAAGAAGTAGTGGAAACGTCTCTCAAGAACTGGCTCGAAATCTTCTTGCATGTTTTTACCAGCTATCTTAACTATTACAGCAAGTGGTAATCTCAATACACCATCTGCCTCAACTTCATCTATATTTGGTCCTATTATTTCTATCTTATGGTCTTCAACTTCTGCTGCTTCTTTCTTAACAACAAGTTCCCAAGCTTCAGTTCTATTTCCACCAAACTCAGCAAACATATCGCTCTTTCTAATTCTCTCACCTTCAAATGCTGCTGCAAATGAAACTGGTATAGGTATTTCAGTAACTTTTATTTTTATTCCTCTAGCTTCTAATGAAGTAGCTACTATCTTATCATAATCTTTTTGAGTTAATAAGTTCATTGGAACTTCAAGAACTGTTTGGTCAGTTACAACTGGGAATCCTAAAGCTATTGCTCCAGCACCAGCAGATACAACTAATTCACTTAATGGTCCAAATGCATTAACAAATGCAGGAACTCTATTAGATGTGTACTCTAATAATCCATTTAAATCACCAGGAGTTAATCCACCGAATATTAATGCTGCTCTTACTGCAACAGATACAACGTGTATAACAGAAGTTACATCGTATCCTAGAGGTATAACTCTTAGTTCAAGACCCATTTTTACTCCAGCTTCTATAGCTTGGTCTATAACTTTACCAACTAAGAAAGTTAATAAACCTTTAGATTGGTAATCTTTTATAACTTTTGCTGCTGATTCAGCATCAGGACATTCACCAAGAACAACTGCAACACCAGGTATATCTCCTGTAACTAGTGGTACACCAAGTGATCTGATTATAGGGTCAGTTATATGACCTGCACATGGCTCACTATATGGAGCATCCATAGTTGAGTATTTTAATGCTTCAATTACTTCTGCGGCTAAAGTTGTAGCTAAACCAGCATTAAAAGCATGTTCTAATAAATGAGTTCTGTTTATTAAAGATTTTACTACTTCTAAAGCAGCTTCTAAATCCCCTAAAGTGTTCATTTTTTGTCCTGTTGCAGCATATATACAAGGTAATGAATATGCTGTATCAGGGAAAGCAACTTTATGTTCTTTTCCGTTTTTTTCTATAGCTTCAGCTAGCATAGCTTGAGCTGCACCTAAAGCTTGTTCTGACCCTGTAAAGATTATATTATATAGATTCATTCTATTTCCCCCTTTAATATTTACACCTATTTTTTATTAACTATACCCTAAAAACCCTAGAAAGCAAATCCACCTTCATTTAACTCTAAGAAAGAGTCTGCATATAAAGATGCCCCATTGATTATGTCACAAGATTTTACAGTTTTCATTAATTCTGGGTCACATGGATTCATTATAGCTGAACTAAATCCATTAGCCATTGCCATTGCTAAGAATGCACTATCTAAAACAGGTCTAACATGTTTAGGACATCCATTAGATACGTTAGATAATCCTCCTGTAGTTAAAAGTCCCATTTCAGTCATCATTTTTATAGCTTCTAAAACTTCTACTTGTTTTTCTTGCATACCTTTTATAACTAAGCATAATGGGTCGAATAATATATCAGTTGGTTCCATTCCTAACATTAAGCCTTTTTCTAATATTTCTTGGCAGTAAGCCATACGCTCATCATTATCTCTTGGGATACCTTCTTTTGCACATAAACCTATAACCATTGATTCATATTCAGCTGCTATATCTATTAAATCAAATCTTGAACCAGCATCAGCAGAGTTTATTATTGGTTTTGCATTAGTTCTATCATAAACTTTAAGTCCAGCTTCGATAGCTTTTTTATTAGCTGTATCTAGTGCTATAGGAACATTGTTGAACTCAGATTGAAGTAATTTGATTCCCCATGTCATTATTTCTTCGCCATCTCTTTCAGCAGGTCCTATGTTGAAATCTATATAATGTGCTCCTGCTTCTAATTGTTCTTTTGCTCTTTTTAATATTGGAGCTGGATCTCTTTCTGCTAATGCCTTTCTTATTGAAGGTGAGATACAGTGTATTCTTTCACCTATAATCATAAATTTTTCCATTTATAATGTCCCCCTTTAAATTTAATATTAATAGTTAGTTAATATTTTATTAGTTTGTTTGGCATGCTTTTTCTTGGTATCCTTTTAAGAACTTAGGTAATTCCATAGATTCTTCTGGTCCTATAACTACACTCCATCCTGGTAAGTTGTCTTCTATATCACCTTTAAGTACTGCAACTTTTCCTGGAATGATAAGGTCTTTACAATTAGTTACTTCTTCTACTTTACTTTCTTTAATGAAAGCAGAGATTGAATTTCCACCAAATTTACCAGCAGCCCAAGATGTAAGAACTGAATATCCACCTGCATCTGGTATTACTAACCATACTGGAACTTTTGATCTTTCTATGTCTCCAGCAACTATGAAGTAAGTTAATGCAAAGTCAACAGTAACTAATACTGGAGAATTTTCATCTGGGTTATTGATTGGGTAAATCTTTGGTTCAACTCTCATTGGTCTTTGTGGGTCAGTGTATATATTTTGTCTTAGTGCAAATAATGGTAACGCCTTAGCGTAACTGATATCATCTATTACTATTATAGAACCGTATTTTATAGTAAATATTGATGATAAGGCAATTTCCATCATAGGGTTAGAATTAGATAATCTATTTGCAAATACTATTGAAGGATATCCAAATGTTCTATCTTGCTCTTTTAAAGCTATTCTTCTAACTTGTATAGCATTAGTGTAAGTATCTTTTATGTTTTCTCCAGTTACATCTAATACTAATTCTTTATATCCAGCAGCTTGAACTAATTCAACTGTTTCATATAATTCTTCTAGGCTACCAGCTTTTACACCTAATGGTAAACTTGCTCCTTTAACTACTTCTATCATATCTTTGTAGTTCTCTTTAGTTGCCCCATATACCATTGGTCTAGCATCTTTTAATACTTCAGCAGCTTCTTTAACTACTTGCGCATCATCACAAGCTAAAATGTAAGCTACTTCTAATCCACTGCCTTTTATCTTATCTATTAATTTTAAGTATGCATCTTTATCTCCACAGTACTCTAAAACAACCATTTCAACTTTCATTTGTTCACCAATTCTTACATAGTCAACTTTTTTCATGTTAGCTATTTTAGAATCTACTGCCTCATCACTCATACAAGTACAGAATGAAACTGCATATCTATTTCTACTTACTAATGTTTTTTCATGTCTAAATAATACTGTTTCTCCACCTAGTTCATATTCAGATGCACCAGTACCAACTTTTAAAGCTTTCATTAAAGGTGCTGTAGCTTCTGATAATTTCGCTATAGCGTCATCAGACATGTGTGGGCATTTACCTACTTCTACAGCTCCTGAAGCAACCTTCATAGAGAAAGCCATACAAGTTGGGAATCCACAATCCTTACAGTTTTTCTTTGGTGTTAATTTAAATATATCTAAAGCTTTTAATGCCATTATTTTTTCCCCCTAACCTTAACAATTTAATTAAGCTAATGCGTTAACCAATTCTTTTATAGTTTCTATTGATTTTGGATGACGAAGTATAACTGCGTTTGAACCACCTACTAAAACACTTGCTGCAGTTGAAACTTCCATTGCTATAGTTCTTTCTTCTGGACAACCCCAATCTGGCTCATCTTCTATTGGAGCTATAGCTTCTTTAACATGACCTACTTCAAAAGCTACTGGTGTTATGATAGGCATTTGTAATGTCTTATCATTTTGACCAAATGCTGCAAGTCTAATTCTATCCATAGTAGATGCAACATACTCATATCCATAACCAACTGCTGAACATCCAACATTCATAACTATATTTTCACCTTTAACGCCTAATTGAGTTAACAGTACGTTTAATTGTTTAGCTAGGTTTATATCAACAGAAGATTCAGCTCCAACTTTGTGTGCATAAGCCATACCAGCTGATGCTCCTACTCCTTTGTAGTTATCTTCTACTGCTGACATAAATAAGCAGTTATGCCCATCTAATGTTTGAGCTAATTTTTCAAACAATTTACCATCTTTTTCATGATTTCCTGAACCTGCTACAACTAAAGGTAATTCTATTGCTTCAATTACTGCTTTAGCTACATCAGCACATTCATCAACTGACTTATCTAATCCATTTGGGTCAGAACCATCAAATTTTAAGCAAATAAAGTCTGCTTGTGTATTAGCTTCAACATATTTAGCCCATTCTACTGGACACTTAGCTACATCTTTGTATAACTCTTTATATGAATCAGTCCAGCTTTCAGGATAAACGTCTGATATTTCTATACCTATTTTTGGAGAATGCCCTACTTCTCCATCAAAACTATAAAAAGGTAATACATTTTCCCCACCTAATTTAATTGCCTTTTCCCCTATTCCTACTTCAACTTCTGATATTTTTCCAGAATATTTTTGAGTAGACATTTTAAATGCCATATTTTTTTCCCCCTTAAACCTATTTTAATTCTAATTTAGCAAAAATCTCTTTCATAGCCACTTTAGATTTTGAATCTTCAGGTAAATTAACTAAAGGAATACCTGTAGAATCATATTCATATATCAATTCATCCATAGGTACAACACCGATTAACTCTAGGTTATGTTTTTCAATTTCTTCTTTAACACCATCATTCATAACCCCATTTGGAACTTTATTTACAATTAGAAGTATTCTTCCAACATTTAACTTTAGTTCCTCAGCTAAATCTCTTATTCTAGCAACAGCTTGTATGCTACGTCTTGAGCAATCACTAACCAATAAAAGTGTATCAACATGTCTAGTGACTTTTCTACTTAGATGTTCCATACCAGCTTCGTTGTCCATGACTAAGTATTTGTAATGACCAGATATTTTATTTACTTGTTCTCTAAGTATTCCATTTACAAAACAGTAACATCCTTCACCTTCTGATCTACCCATTACTAATAAGTCATATCCTTCACCTTCTTCAATTATAGAGTTCAATCTAAATTGTAGATATTGTGCTTTTGTCATACCACCAGGGAATGCATTGCCTAACTTTTCTCTTTGATTTACTTCTTCTCTTATTTCTCCTATCGTTGCTTCAACTTCGATACCTAATACTTCATTTATGTTAGCATTAGCATCAGCATCTACAACTAATACTGGTCCCTTATTGTCCTTAACCAAATAATCAATCAAAAGCCCTGTGAGACTTGTTTTACCAGTTCCACCTTTTCCTGCAACAGCTATATTGTATCCCATTTTAAGACTTCCCCCTTAAATCAGCCACAGAGCCTTATGTACTCTGTTTACGTATTATAATTTAGGTACAGAATGAACACATTCACCATGTACATCATGAAGAGCTTCCATTAGTCCTTCTGATAAACTTGGATGTGGATGTATTGCATCCCCTACTTGTTCTACTGTTAATCCTAGATGAACAGCTAGTGACAACTCAGTTAATAAATCTGTAGCATGAGGCCCTACTACTGCTGCACCTATTATTTTATCTGTTTCTTTATCAGCTATAATCTTTACAAATCCTTGGAAATGTCCTATAGCTTGTGCTTTTCCAAGACCTCTAAAGTCAAATTGACCTACATTGTATTCTACACCTTCAGCTTCAAGTTGCTTTTCAGTTTTACCAACACCAGCAACTTCAGGCTCTGTATAAACACATCTTGGAATTGCTCTATAATCTACTACCTTAGTCTTACCTAAAGCATTTTCAACTGCTACGATACCTTCCTTAGAAGCAACATGTGCTAAGAAAGGAGTATCTATTATATCACCTATTGCGTATATACCTTCTACATTAGTTTCAAGATGCTCATTAACTACTACTTTTCCTCTTTCCATTTCAATTCCTATATCTTCTACTCCAGAATTATCAAGGTTAGGTCTTCTACCAACACATACTAGTGCATATTGTGCTTCTATAACCTTTCCATTAGAAAGAGTTGCAACAGCTTTGCCATCAACTACTTCACAAGTTTGTACTCCAATACCTGTGATAACTTTAATTTTATCTTTCTTAAATTGTCTAAGCAGTTGTTTAGCTACATCTTTATCTTCATTTAATAGTATTTGGTCAACCATCTCAACTATAGTTACTTCTGTTCCTAAGGCTCTAAAGAACTGCCCTATTTCACATCCTATAACTCCACCACCTACTATTAACATAGATTCAGGTATCTCTTCAAGTCCAAGAACTTCATCACTAGTTATTACTATTTTTCCATCATATGGGAACATTCTTGGTACAACTGGAACAGAACCATTTGCTAGTATTATCTTGTCAGCTTTTATAGTCTCTACTGTTCCATCTTCTTTTGTTACCTCTATAGTATTCTTATCAATTAATTTTCCAAAACCATTAACTAGTTTTACTCCTCTTTTTTCAAATAGGAATTCTATACCACTTATTAATTGATTTACAACTTTATTTTTTCTTTCCATTATGGCAGTGAAGTTTGGTGTAACTGTTCCATCTATTTCTATACCAAAATCTTTTGCTTCTCTTACAGTGTTTAATACTCCAGAAGAAGCAAGAAGTGCTTTAGTTGGTATACATCCTGCATTTAAACAAGTTCCTCCAACTCTTCTTTTTTCAATAACTGTTACCTCTGCACCAAGCATAGAAGCTTTTATAGCTGCTACATATCCACCTGGTCCACCACCTACTACTACTATCTTCATCCTTAATTCCCCCAAACCTTATATAATCTATAATATTACAATACTATAAACCTGCGGCATCTAGTATAGCAGGTATATTCTCTTCTGCCCCAATTGCCATTATATGAACACCATCACATAAATCTTCTTCTTTTAATTGTTTGATAAGTTCTCCTGCCATTTTTATTCCTTCACTTACCCAGTTTTCTTTTCCAACTGCTCTTAATCTTTCGATTTGTTCATCTGGAACAAATATTCCTGGTACATTTGCAGTCATAAATTTGGCCATTCCTGGTGATTTTAAAGGTACTATCCCTGCTAATACCTTGCAATCCATATCCCTTGTTAATTCTCTAAACTTTCTCATTGTATTTATGTCATAAAGTGCTTGAGTTTGGAAAAATTTAGCTCCTGCTTTTATTTTCTTTTGCATTTTTAATAATTGAACTTCTATTGGAGAATATTCTGGAGTTACTGATGCTCCTAGATAAAAATCTGGAGAACCCTTTAATTTATTACCAGCCATGTCCGTACCTGCCATTAAAGTCTCAGCAGTTTGAAGTATCCCTACAGAGTCTAAATCAAAGACTCCCTTAGCTTGTGGATGGTCTCCTACGCTAGTATGGTCTCCTGTTAGTGCCAACAGATTGTTTATCCCAAATACACCTGCTGACAACATTTCCCCTTGTATAGCTATTCTATTTCTATCTCTCCCTGTTATTTGAATAACTGGCTCTAATCCAGCATCTTTTAGTAATTTACATGTAGCAAGAGAAGTTGCTCTCATAACTGCTGATTGAAAGTCTGTTACATTTGCTGCATGAACCCTTCCAACTAATGGCTTTGCACATTCTATTAAATGTGAAAGGTCAGTCCCTTTTGGAGGAGCCATTTCAGTAGTAACTGCAAATTTTCCACTTTCTAATGTTTCTCTTAATAAGCTCATCTCTAATCCCCCTTTTAACCTTCTAAAAAAAACTTTTATGAATTTGCTGCTGCTTCTTTCTTTTTCTTTGCACTTAAACTTCTTGGATTATTTTGCTTAGAATAGTCTTTTGGTGGTCTTATTTCTGCTAAGTTGCCTAATTGTCCTATAGCTTCTAATCTTTCATATATCTTTATCCAAGCACAATCATTCTCTGCATTTACTTCACACTTACCATTTTTAGCTCCACCACAAGCTCCATTCATAAGACCTTTAGCACACATAGTTACTGGACATATGCCACCTGTCCAACCAAGTTCGCAGTCTCCACAAGCTTTACAAGCTTCTTCATATTCTCCAACCCTTTGTACTTCCCCTATGAACAAAGTATTGTTCGCTGGATAAACTGGTTTATCTTTTAGGTTCTTAACTATTGTCTGTGTACCATCTCCACATGCTAAAGATAAAACTGCATCAGCTTCTTTAGTCTCTTCTTTTAGAGCCTTTAAATCCTTTTTAGACTTTAAAAGGTTACAAGCAGGGTCAAGCATTACATATCCTAAGATTTTTTTGCCTTCACCTTCAAGAGTTTCTTTCATTTTTAGAACTTCTTCTTCTCCACCACTTTTACAAGTCGCTGCACATTGATTACAACCCACTAAAACTAGCTTGTCAAAATTCTTTAAGTACCCTAGTACTTCTTCTAATGGTTTATTTTCAGAAATTATCATATCTACTTCCCCCCTAAACCTTCCACTTATATATATCTATTTATTATTTTGTAATTTACAAGCTTTAACTACATGTTTTGCAAGTATAGATGTTGTAACTGAACCAACCCCCGCTGGAACTGGAGTTATCATTGATACTTTATCTAAAACTGCATTTGTATCAACATCTCCACATAAATTTCCTTCTTCATCAACATTTATACCAACGTCTATAACTACTGCCCCATCTTTAACAAAAGTTTCATCAACCATCTTAGCTCTACCAATAGCTGCTATTAATACATCCGCGTCTGCTGCTACACCTGATAAATTTTTAGTCTTTGAGTGACATATTGTAACAGTTGCATGTTCACTTAATAAAAGCATTGATACTGGCTTCCCAACAACCATTGATCTTCCAAGAACTGTTACCTTACTTCCTTTTAAATCAACATTATAATGTTTTAATATTTCTACTACTGCTGTAGGAGTACATGGTGGGAATCCACTCTTATCACCTTCCATGACTTTAGCAGAGTTTATTGGACTAAAACAGTCTACATCTTTTTCTGGTGCAATAACATATTTTATAACTTCTTCATTTAAGTGTTTTGGAAGAGGTCTAAAACATAATATACCATTAACATTTTTGTCATCATTAACTCTCTTTAATACATCAATGTATTCTTCTTGAGTTATATCTTCAGCTAATTCTAACACTTCTGTTGTTATACCAATGTTTTGACATCTTTTTAATGCGCCTCTTTCATATGATAAATCGTCACTTCTTGCTCCAACTCTAACTATTGTTAGTTTAGGATTTATACCTTCTTTAACTAATAACTCAACTTCTTTTATTAACTCTTCACTAATCTTATCAGCTACAGGTTTTCCTTTTATAATTTGTCCTTTAGTTGACATTCCTTCCATATATTCACAACTCCCCTACAAGCAAACTTAAATTAATTTATTCTATATACTACATATTAACAACATAGTATTTACTTTCGTCATTTAAAAATTATTTTCCAAGAGCTTTTTCAACCTTAGCATAAACTTCATCACAAGTTTTTACGCCTTCTTCAACTAATTTATCTACTTCTGTTTTTACTTTATCAACATATTCCTTGTCTTGTATAGAATTTATATTTATAACTACATTTAATTGTCCACCAAGTATAGCAGCTCTTAGACATTGAACTCCTACACCAACATCGCTTATAGCAAGTCTTGAACCTTTATCAACTAAATCTTCATGTAACTTAATAGCTTCATAGCAAACTCTTACTATATTTAATGGTACTTCACAAGCAACTTTAAGCGCTTTTTCCATTGTCTCTGCTTTTATTCTTTTTTCTTCTTCTGTTTCTTTAGGAAGCCCATAAGCTTTTGATAATGGTAAGAAACATTCTGCATCATCATCTATCATTTTTAACAAATCTTTTTCTAGTTTTCCAGCTTTACTTAATATCTCTTTTACGCTTTCCTCATACTCAGCATACTTTTTCTTTCCTATTGTAAGATTACATACCATACTGCCTAGAGCCATACCAATTGCACCAACTAGTGCAGCAGCTCCACCGCCACCTGGTACTGCTTCTTTAGAAGATAGTACCTCTACAAAATCAACACAAGTTTTATCTGCTATTTTCATGATAATCCTCCTTAAAAGGATGTAGGAAAATATCTCAAATTATTCGAGATATTTTACGAACTATTTTAAGATATCTCCTACTCTTTATTTATAAATTAATGTGCTTAGAATAATCCAGCTATTAC
Organism: Clostridioides sp. GD02377; assembly: GCF_045899875.1. Lineage (NCBI taxonomy): Bacteria > Bacillati > Bacillota > Clostridia > Peptostreptococcales > Peptostreptococcaceae > Clostridioides > Clostridioides sp. GD02377. The sequence continues at coordinate 78,641 of NZ_JBJODA010000010.1, read as the reverse complement.
TCCATTTTCATCAACATCTATTTTTTCTGCTGCTGGAACTTTTGGTAATCCTGGCATCTTCATGATTTCTCCAGTAAGTGCAACTATAAATCCAGCTCCTGCTGAGATTGCTGCTTGTCTTACAGTTATTCTAAATCCTGTTGGTCTACCTAATTTAGTTTGGTCATCAGTTAAAGAATACTGAGTCTTAGCCATACATACTGGAACCTTAGTAAATCCAAGTTTTTCTAAGTTAGCTATTTCTTTATCAGCTTCTGGAGTATAATCTACACCATCTGCTCCATAAATCTTAGTAGCTATAGCATTTATCTTGTCTTTTATAGATAAATCATCTTCATAGCAGAATCTAAAGTTATTTTCTTCTTCATCTAATAATCTTAGAACTTCTTTAGCTACTGCAACTCCACCTTCTCCACCTTTTGCCCATACTTCAGAAAGAGCAACATTTACACCTAATTCTTTACACTTGTCTTCAACAAGTTTAAGTTCAGCTTCAGTATCAAGTGGGAATCTGTTTATTGCAACAACTGCTGGTAATCCATATACTTGAGTTATGTTTTCAACATGTTTTAATAAGTTTGGAAGTCCTTTTTCAAGAGCTTCTAGGTTTTCGTTATTTAAGTCTGCTTTAGCAACTCCACCATTGTATTTTAATGCTCTTACAGTAGCAACTATTATAACAGCATCTGGTTTTAAGTTTGCCATTCTACATTTTATATCTAAGAATTTTTCTGCTCCAAGGTCAGCACCGAAACCAGCCTCAGTTATTACATAATCTGCAAAGTGCATAGCCATTCTTGTAGCTATAACAGAGTTACATCCATGAGCGATATTTGCGAATGGTCCACCATGTACAAATGATGGTGTTCCTTCAAGAGTTTGAACTAAGTTTGGTTTTAAAGCATCTTTTAATAATGCAGCCATAGCACCGTTAGCTTTTAATTGTCTAGCTGTTACAGGGTCACCCTCATAGCTATATCCTACTATTATGTTTCCTAATCTTTCTTTTAAGTCAGATATATCACTTGCCAAACAGAATGCTGCCATTATCTCAGAAGCAACAGTTATATCAAATCCGTCTTGTCTAACTGCTCCATCACCTTTTTTACCCATACCATCAACGATATTTCTAAGTTGTCTATCGTTCATGTCTACACATCTTCTCCAAGTTATTTTCTTAGGGTCTATTCTAAGAGCATTTCCTTGGTGAATATGGTTATCAAGCATAGCAGCTAAAAGGTTATTAGCAGCTCCTATAGCATGGAAATCACCTGTAAAGTGTAAGTTTATATCTTCCATAGGAACAACTTGTGCATATCCTCCACCAGCTGCTCCACCTTTAACGCCAAATACTGGTCCTAGAGATGGTTCTCTTAAAGCAACTAATACATTTTTATCTAATTTTGCAAATGCATCAGCTACACCTATAGTAGTAGTAGTTTTTCCTTCACCTGCTGGAGTTGGGTTTATAGCTGTAGTTAATATTAACTTAGCTTTTTTACCAGTGTCTCTTTTTAGTAGATTGTAGTCAACTTTGGCTTTGTATTTACCATAAAGTTCTACATCATCTTCACCTAGTCCTAATTTTTTTGCAACCTCTCTAATATCTTGAGGTTTAGCTTCTTGAGCTATTTCAATATCAGATTTAAATCCCATAACTGAATCTCCTCCCACAACCTAAATAGATTTAAAATATAATTTTTGTAAAAATTGTATTAATATGTAAAAATTATATTTTATAAGATAATTATACATGTAAAATTGCTTAAAAACTAGCTACTAAGCTATTAAAATATTCAAACTTAATAGCTAGTTATTTATCTAATTACTTATTTATTACCTATCTATTACCTATGTCTAACCTTTAACCAACCTAAAATCCCAAATCAAAATTCTATTTATCTTTAAGTGACATTAATTTATCTTTTATTGCTTTAATTTGTGCTTTTGTTGTTTCACTAGAATCATATGGAGATTGATTTGCTCTATCAGAATCTATAACATCTTGATTGTAATAAATAAATCCTAAAGATTCTCCATCTTCTAAGTTTTTGATTATAAATTCTTCATCTTCTTTGTTTCTAATTTTATTTCCTACAACAAATACCTTATTTACTCCTATATCATGTCCAAGTTTTTTTACTTTTCTATAAGTCTGTAAACTTCTTTCTCCTGGTTCTACAACTACTATAAAAGCATCTACACCTTGGGCTGTTCCTCTTCCTAAGTGTTCAATTCCTGCTTCCATATCCATAACAACTACATCTTTATTTTGTAGTATTAAATGTGAACATAATCTTTTTAAAAGAACATGCTCTGGACATACACATCCAGTGCCACCAGAATCTACTGTCCCTAATGTAAGTAACCTTACTCCATTATATTCTTTACAGAAATTTTCAGGGATATCGTCAACTTTAGGATTCATCTTAAACATTTTTCCAAATGAACCTACAGAAGCAGCTGTTCTATCTGAAACTAATTTTTTCATTTCTGATATAGGTACTATTGATTCATATACTTCTTTTGGAAAACCTAGTGCTAAAGCTAAATTAGCATCTGGGTCAGCGTCAACAGCAACAACTCTGTATCCGTCTTCAGCAAACATTCTAGAGAGCATTGAAGAAAAAGTCGTTTTACCTACTCCACCTTTACCTGTTATTGCTATCTTCATAATCCCTACCACCTTTATTACTATTTGCTTTTTATGCAGTTAATTTTATAGTTGTTTATTTTTTGTACACTAAAAATAAACTACAGCTAGTCCTTACAGGAACCAATTACATTTACCTTACTAGCTTTTCAAAGCAGCATGTATAGTTTTATTATTCTTCATTATATTGTTTATATTTTATTTATTCAGTATATTCGTTATATTTCGATGTTCTTTGCCTTAACATTTGACTTTATTCATCCATAAAATTTCTTATAAAATCGTTTTTTCTATGGTTTCTATCTCTCTTAAGCTTCAGCCTTTTCTGCCATTTTTTCTTCAACTAATGCTTCAAAGTGAACACGTTTTTTCTCTATATCCTCTATTATTGTAGCTGCTAATTCTTTTGGATTAGTATTTACAGTAAATGTTGCTCCAACTTTATCTTTTAATTCGCTAGTTAATATGTCTACTGCTCTTGAAGAACCAGTTATTGGAGGCATTATTCCTAAATAAGTGTCTATACCAGAAGCTACAACATAACATCCTATAGCAACCGCTTTTTCTGACATCCACTCTGGAGCTATACCTACAACTGGAAGGTCACACATATCCATATCTAAGTAATTAGCTGCTGCTCCAACTAAATCTAATATACGGCTTATATCAACGCAAGAACCCATATGTAGTACTGGTGGGATTCCTACTAGTTTACAGACAGTTGCAAGACCTTTACCTGCATATTTTTCTGCTGCATCAGTTTCCATTAAACCAAATTTAGCTGCTGCTGAAGCACCACATCCTGTAGTAACTACTATTATGTCATTTTTAATTAATTCTTTCATTATTGTTACGTGAGCCTCATTTGAAACTCCTTTAGCATTGTTACATCCAACTACACCAGCTGCTCCTCTTAATACTCCAGATTTTAAACAGTCTGTTAATGGCTTAACTGTTCCTGCTGGGTCTATATGAGAGTTTACAACTCTATCTAATTGGTTTACTACTGCTTCTACACTATACCCAACTGTTGCCCCTGATTTTAATTCAGGTATAAGTACTTTTGATTTATCTCTATTTTTAAAGTTTAAAATAGCTTCTTTAACTATTGCTTTAGCATCATCAAGTGCTTGTTCTTCTCTAAATTCAATATAAGTTGAACCTGTTATTTTAGCTTTTGGAGAAGTTGTTACAAATTTAGTATGGTAACAATCTGCAACTCTAGCTAATGCAGGGAATATACATTGAACGTCAACTATTACAGCTTCTACTGCTCCAGTTATTATTGCAAGTTCTTGTTGATGGAAGTCTCCTGCTATTCTTACACCATGTCTCATTGTAATCTCATTACCTGTACAACACATACCAGCTAAGTTTATTCCATCAGCTCCAACTTCTTTAGCTAAAGCTACTAAGTCTGGTTCTTCTGAAGCTAAAACTATCATTTCAGATAATGCTGGCTCATGTCCATGTAATATTATATTAACTTTATTTTCTTCTAATACGGCTAAGTTAGCCTCTGTTCTTCTTGGCACTGGAGTTCCAAATAAGATATCGCTTAGACGAGTACCTATCATAGAACCTCCCCAACCATCAGCCATAGAAGTTCTAAGACTCATGTGTATTAAACTATCTATATCACCAGTACATCCGATATGAGTAGAGTGCATTATTGTTGCAATTTCTCTATCTATAGCTCTTGGTTCTATAGCGTATTCTTTCCATATTTTTTGTCTTGGTTCTGGTGCATTTTTTATAAATCTTAATGTTCCAAAAGGCTTCCCAAACTCCATTAATGCAATTTCTGCCACTTCATGTGCTACATCATAGATATCTCTACCTTCTGTCTCTACATCCCATTCTTTAGCTAAAGTTATTAACTTAGCTTCATCTCTTATTTTATAGTTTCCATTTGGATCAGCTAATGCTAATGTATGTGCAATATCTCTAGCATGGTCTGAATGGGCAGCTGTCCCACCAGCAACCATTCTTGCAAAGTTTCTACCTACTATAGTGTGTTCATCTGCTCCACATAACCCTCTTGGAGTCTTAGGACTTATTCTACATGGTCCCATTCCACATATTCTACAGCAAACACCTTGAAGACCAAAACCACATTGTGCCTTGAAGCCTTCTTTTCTATCATACATTGTTTCTACGCCTTCTTCTCTAGCTTTTGCTATCATCTTCTGGCTGTTTAAATCAATTGTTAACATTTTTTCATCCATATTCCTATCCCCTTTTTTTGATTTTTAAAATCCCCCAGGTGACTGACTTCATGTCATAAAATAATAAAATAAATGCTTTCTAAGTTGATTATATACTAATTTCCAACACTTTGCTTTAGATTTAAATATTTTTTTAACAAAATTAGATAATACATAAAAATTTAATTTTTGGTACCTAATTTAAGTTAATTTTACTTACTGTTTTTGGCTATTTTTTAATACTTAAACCTATTTTTTGATACTTTAGTTTAATTAAATTATGTTTTGATTTTTTTAAAATCAAGTTTGAATTATTTCTAGTCATTTTTTCGTTTTTATATGTTGATTGTGTATTTATTATTTTTCATTACTTTTAGACTTGTTACAGATTTTTACTCCCTAAACTTAATTAGTAAAAACTTCTTAGAATAGCATTTTTTGGACTAATTTTTTTGAATTTTTTTATTTTTCCTACTTTAATATTAATTATAGCTTCAAATTGAACATTTGTATATATTCATTTGAAGCCATAATTATTTTTTATATAAAATTTTTTTAATATTGCATTAATTTAGACATTTTGACTGTTTTTTCTATTTTTATTCATTTATTTCATACTCTTGATTTTATTTCATGCTCTTAGCCACAATAGCACCATATGCAATAGAATATAATTTAGATTCATGTGAATCGGCTCTTGATACTAAAACTATAGGAGCTTTTGCGCCCATAATTATACCTGCTGATTTAGAGTCTGCCATATATGTAAAGGCTTTCCCTATTCCATTACCAACCTCAATTGTTGGAACCAACATAATATCTACATCACCAGATACTTCACTCTTAAATCCTTTTATTTCACTAGCTTCTTTTGAAACAGCTAAATCAAAAGCTAAAGGTCCTTCTACGATTACATTGTCTCCAAACTCTCCTTCTTTACAAGCTTTTGCTAACATATCTGCATCTACAGTTGCTTGCATCTTAGGATTTACTTTTTCTTTAGCTGCTAAGCATGCAACTTTTACAGTTTCCATACCTAAAGCTTTTGCGGCCTTTATTGAATTTTTTAATATTTTTGCCTTTTGCTCATAATCAGGAGCTATGTTCATGCCTCCATCTGTAGTTATAAGTAATTTATGGTATCTTTCTAACTCATATACCATTACATGACTTAATAAACTATCAGTTCTAAGACCATAATCTTTATTTAACACTTCTTTTAAGATAACTGATGTATCTAATAATCCTTTCATTACAAAATCAGCTTCTTTACTTGATACTAGTTTAACTGCTATTTCTGCACAATCTTTGATATCATCCTTATCCACTATTTTGATACCATTTAAATCAAATCCTATTTCTTTTGATATATCTCTTATCTTTTCTTCATTTCCAACTAATATAGGAGTAATTATATTTCTTTCTACAGCATCCTTTATTGCCATCAAAACCTCTTTGTCATGAGCTGCTGCTACAGAAAGTACTATTTTCTCTCCTCCCTTAAGTTGCTCTAAAATATCATCTAATTTTTTTATCAAAAGTAACCCCTCCCTTATATATATTTAACTAAATAATACCATATTTGCTATACCTTTTCTCAATTTATTTTTTATGTTATAAAAAATTTGTATAACTAAATAATAGTTTAATATTTTATTCTGGGATTTAATCAATAGCCCTTAAAAGCTTTGCAGGAACACCACCTACAATAGTATTTTCTGCAACATTTTTGGTTACAACTGCTCCAGCAGCAATAATTGCATTATCGCCAATAGTAACCCCTGAAACAATAGTTACATTAGCACCAATCCATACATTTTTTCCTATTATGATTGGAGAAGGATAGGTTGTACTGCGTTTATCTGGCATAATCCCATGGTTAAGTGTAGCCAATACCACATTATGCCCTATTTGAGTATTATCTCCAATCTCAATACCTCCTTGGTCTTGAAAATGACAACTGCTGTTTATAAAAACATTTTTTCCTATGGTAATATTCTTTCCACAATCTGTATAAAATGGTGGAAACATAAAAAATGATTCATCTACTTTTTTTCCAATCAACTCAGAAAATAAATTACGCACTTCTTCTGGTTCATGATAAGAGGAATTTAGCTTGCTTGTGATTTTCATTGCCTCATTACTTAACTTAACCATAAATTCATGTATTTCTGATTCACTAGAAACAGGTTTTCTTTGATTCACATGCTTTAAAAATTCATTGATATTCATTTTATACATCCTTTCAATATACATTTTAGTTTATTTGTATTTTCTAAATAACATTTTAATAAAAATTAGCTTAATTAATTTTATAAGTAATATGATTACTACTTTTAGTGTAATATACTAATTTTTTTATATCAAATACCTATATTAAATACTTACATATACTTAAAAAGCATAAAAATTGATATAATTATATAATAAATAAGTTAGTAAAGGATGATTAACTATGGAATTAAGAGTATTAAGATATTTTTTAGCAATCGCAAGAGAGGAAAGTATATCTGGTGCGGCAACCTTTTTACATATAACACAACCAACACTTTCTAGACAGATTATAGAACTTGAAGAAGAGTTGGGAGTTAAATTATTGGTTAGAGGAAATAGAAAAGTTTCCTTAACAAATGAAGGTAGACTTTTACATAAAAGAGCAGAGGAAATTATATCATTAGTTGATAAGGTAGAATTGGAATTTGATAATCCCAATGAAATTATTAGTGGTGATATATATATAGGTGGTGGAGAAACTGAGGCTATGCGACTTATAGCTAGAACTGCATATCATTTTCATAAAAAATACCCTAATGTAAGATACCACCTTTTTAGTGGAAATGCTGATGATGTAACTGAAAAATTAGACAAAGGACTTCTTGATTTTGGTATTTTAATTGAACCTGCAAATATACAGAAGTATGATTACATACAAATCCCTGCTACTGATGTTTGGGGCTTACTAATGCGTAAAGACAGTGTCCTTGCCTCACAAAATGCGATAAATCCAAAAGATTTATGTAATATACCACTTATTATTTCAAGACAAACACTAGTTGATAAGGCAATCTCTAAATGGCTTGAAGATAGTACTGAAAAACTAAATATTGTTGCAACATATAATTTAGTTTATAATGCTTCTCTTATGGTAGAAGAAGGGCTGGGTTATGCTTTATGTTTAGATAGACTTGTTAATACTACAGAAAATAGTAATCTTTGTTTTAGACCTCTATATCCCCCTTTAGAAGCTAAATTAAATATTATATGGAAAAAACATCAAATATTTTCAAAAGCATCAGAAAAATTTTTACTTCAAATACAAAAAGATTTTTCTTCTATCACGTTGAATACATCTGAAGAAAAATAAGTAAAAAATAAAAAAAACGGTATAACATGATAAATGTTATACCGCCTAACCAATAAAATCAAATACAACTTAACAATATTCTTACTTATTTATTCCAAGCTCTTTTAAACAAGCAATTGTAATCTCATCTTGTGGATTCAATTCATAAGCTCTTTCTATATAATAAGTTGCATCATCAATATCACCATTATTTAAATAAGCCATCCCTAAATTACAAAGTATCTCTGGGTCTTCCTTTATCTTAGCAGCTTGTTCAAAATATTCTATTGCTTTATCTAAATTATTTTTATAAGCCTCACAAAGCCCTAATTCCACTATAGCATCCACTTGCTCAGGCTTTATTATCAATATCTTCTCCAAATACATCTCAGCCTGTTCTATCTCGCCCATACCCTTATATCCAAGTGCTATCATGAACAACAAGTTCCACCAATCCATATGTTCTTCTTCTAATGGCAGTAGTTTCTCTAATCCTTCTTTAAATTTACCTTGGAATACAAGCGTATATCCTTCTTCATACTGGACTTTAAAGTCCATCTTTCCTAAGTTATCTTGTATCTCAGCTACCAAATCAGCATCTAGCCCAAGTCTTAATGCATCTTCCCAAGTTAGCTTAGTCTTTAGATATTGACCTTGATTATAGTAATGGTAACCTAAATGGTAATAACCTAATGCAAAACTCTCATCAACATCAATTATCTTTTCAAGCTTGGCCATTGCTTCAAGTAAAAAGGCATTCATTGCCTTCTCATCCATATCTTTTTGATACTGTTTTGCTATCTCTTGGCAAACTATTGCATAATTATACATGGCATCTAAATCATCTGGATACATTGTTATAAATGCTTTTATATATATTAAAGCATCTGTATGTTCCCCAATCTCAAAGTATTTTCTTGACATATATCCCATGTATGCCTTTAAATCCAGATTAATATCTTCAGATAAAGCATTTAAGAACTTTTCATATTCTCCATTGTTTTTAAATTTACTATCTATACCAATTATATATATCATAGCATCTGCTATAGACATTGAATTTAACTTATCCTGAGCAGTCTTTTCTTTTATTCCTTTTACCAATACCTCATTTTTTATAGGTACATCTAATCCACCTTTTGGCACATCATAGCTCTTTAATTTAAACTCGCCACCATGCTTTATAGTAATAAAAGCTAGTTCCTCTGCCTTTTTCAGCAAATATTTTTCTATTTTAAAATCCATTTTTCCCTCCTAAATATTTAAATCTCTACTTTATGAGTTTTAGATTTCTCAAATACTTTTTTATCATCATATTCAAATAAGACTACATTTTTTTCTTCTCTTATTTCTATATTTATATCACTTTTTAAATCAACAACATTGAATTTAAATGGCTCGAAATGAACATATTTTATTATATGTTTAGCTGGCTTATCAACAAAACTAGGTAAATATGTTGATAAATTACCATTATCCTGTAAAAATACATGGCATCTATTCTTAAAATCATCCACATCTAACTTATTAAAAAATTGTGGTATATTCGATGTTTTACCAAGTGATATATAGTCATACTTTAATATATCATTGAATACATCATTATCCATATTTATATTTTTATTATAAAAATCCATCAATATTTTATATAGCTGATTCTTTCCTTGTGCCAAATCAAAATATCCATTTTCATCAAAATACTTAGCAAAAGCCTCAAAGAATTTAAAAGGACTTTGTTTATAAAATCTGCCTATAATATATCTCATGGACAACACAAAGTTTTTAGAATTATAGTACCTCTCCAATATATCTTCTATATCCTTTAGCTTCAATGTTTCCTCATAACTTATATAATTATTATATAAAAATTCATATGGAGCATAATCTTTATATTTAAAACCATGTTCATCTGCAACTTTTCTCATGCCTGTACCTTTAATCATCTTTAAAAAACCTAATTGTAGATGCTCTATACCTAGATTAAATACATCATTAAAGGAATTCTCAAAACTCTTATAATCTTCATAAGGAAGCCCTGCAATTAAGTCTAAGTGCTGATGTATATTTCTATACGATGCTACAGTCTGAACAACATGAGACAATTTTTTAAAATCATCCCTTCTACCTACTGCATCAAGTGTTTTTTCATTTGTAGATTGCACTCCTATTTCAAACTGAAAAAGACCTTCTTTACAATCAGCTAAAAATTCAAGCATCTTATCATCTATCAAATACGCTGTAACTTCAAAATGATAAGTAGTATATCCATTATCATTTTTCATAAGAAAATCCATAATTTCCATAGCCACTTTTTTATTTGCATTAAAAGTTCTATCAATAAACTTTATCTGTGATACTCTTGCATCTATTAAAGCTTTTAAATCACTCTTTATTCTATCTAAGCTAAAATATCTTAGACCTGGAATAGTAGATGATAAGCAGTACTGGCAGTTAAAAGGACAACCTCTTGATGATTCATAATACACTATTCTATTTTCATATTCTTTTGGATTTAAATTTTCATAAGGACTAGGAATCTCGTCCAGGTTTTGAAGTAATTCCATTGGCTTATTCACGATTATCTCATTGCCTTGTCTATATACAAGTCCATTTACATCATTTATGTCTTTTTTACCTTGTAAATGAAGTACCAAGTCTTTAAAAATTAATTCTCCTTCTCCATAAAGTATATAATCCACAAAATCGTACTTTTTCATTGCCTCATAACTATCATAACTAACTTCTGGTCCGCCCAAAGCTATTTTAGTATTAGGTCTAATTTTCTTTAGATTATCACAAAGCTTAACTATATCCCCCACATTCCAAATATATGTGGAGAATAATATTATATCATACTCGTTTTTGTATATATCCTTCAAAATATAGTCCAAATCATTATTTATCGTATATTCTTTCATATCAACTTCTATCAAATCTCTTACAAATTCTTTTAGGTATCTTATAGCTAAATTTGTATGAATAAACTTAGAATTTAATGTTGTTAATAAAATTTTCAAATATTTCTCACCTCTTTTTAATATTATACTGTCTTTTTGTACCCCTTATAGGTTAGAATAGTATATGTAAAGTTTTAATAATATCTATATAATTAATTTATTAATTTCAAGTAATGTGAGGAAAGGAAGTTTTTTATGGAATTAATTGAAAAAGTATCTATCAACTCTTTATCAAAAAGAGATCTACTACTTATTATAAAGTCTCTTGAATACACTAATGAAAATACTCAAATTAGTGATTTCATCGACCTTAGAAATAATATTGTAAAGGAATTATGTTTTTTAACTGACACTAAGGAAAAAGATTTTTTGGATTATCTAGAGAAAAATAGCACACTCTGATAGCCTAAACTTTTTTAAATTTCAATATATGAATACCTGATTTAGAATTTATTTTTATGCTTAATATGTTATCATTAAAAGTTTTTGATATAACTGTTATTTGATTAAATATGGGGTCTATTAAAGTATTCCCTTCTTCAAGTCTTATAAAACTTCTTGGGTCTATTTTTTTATTGTATGCCTTGACTCCAATTTTATATTTTCTCAATTTAACAACATATTCTGACATAGAAAAAATAAAATCTATATTATCTTCATTTAATTCACTATCTTCACCCAAAATGGATAATATAGATTTTTTTATGCTCTTAATTCCTTCATTTTCTACAATCCTATCTTCCATATATACATCGTATAAGACGTTTAACACGTTTAATAGAACACTTTCTTCATCATACTCTTCAAACTTTGAATCAATATATTTATCAATTAATTGTATTGCTTTAATCCTTGCCATCTGAAACTTTACAATATCTGATTTGTCTAATTCTATAGAAAATCCTATTATCTTGTCTTTGATACTCTGTAGTAATTCGACATATTCTATTTTGCTATTATTTATAAGATTGTGCATAACAGAATTATACGCTACAGAACCTAATAAATAATCAAATAAAGATTCTTCTTTTTTAAAATAACTCACATATCTTTTTATTAGTCTAACAACCTCGTCTTCACTTTTTTGGATATTAGTATTTGATAAAATTAATGGTAATAAAATATTTAAAAAATTAATATTCCCTATTTTCTCTCCATAAAATCTATAGTAAATAAGTTCATCTCTCAGTCTATTTTCGTCTATATATACACATCGTTGTGTTTTATCATCTATTAAGGATTTCGTATTTATTATAATTAAATCTTTAAGAGCCCTACTTGCACTACTAAAAGAAGATGTATAGACTTTTTTTAGTAATTCATCATTCATAAATATATCCTTTCTAAAAAATTGAATCTAAATATCTTGCTATTAAAAAAAAAGAGACAGCCCGTTTAAGAAGCTGTCATATATAGGGGGATAGTAGTGTACAAAAATCATTGTAATCTACTATCTATATATTATTATACGATACTACTTTTTTATATGTAAAGCATCAGTTTTCGACATCCCTATATTTTACAGTTATACAAATTGCGTACTAAGTTCAATTTTATTCTTTTTATTTCAACATTTTATCGTATTACATTCTTTCCGGAGCGTGCATTCCCAACAGTTTCAGAGAATTTTCCAAAGTTTGTTTTGTAGCTAGAACTAATGCAAGTCTAGCTTTTCTAATTTCCAAATTTTCTACTAAAATTGGATTGTCATGATAAAATTTATTAAACGCTTGAGCCAAATCTAACATAAATCTAGTCACTATATGTGGTTCATTTTTCTTTAGAGCAAGTAAAATATTTTTATTAAATGATTCTATAACTCTAAGAACTTCTGCACTATCTTCATCAGCTAACAGACTATAATCTATATCAGAAGTTATTTCTTCTTCTGCTTTTCTTAAAACTGAACAACATCTAGCATGCGTATATTGAACATATGGTCCAGTCTCACCATCAAAGCTCAATGTTCTTTCCCATGAGAATGTGTAATCTTTAATTCTACTATTAGACAATTCTTGGAATACTACTGCACCAACACCTACTTGTTTAGATATTTCATCTACATTTTTGGCATTTGGATTTTTAGCTAATATAATATCCTTAGTCTTATCTATAGCTTGATTTAAAGCATCTTCTAAAAATACTACTCTTCCTTTTCTAGTTGACATAGTCCCTTCTTCAAGAGCCACCATACCAAACCCAACATGAACTAAATCTTTTGCCCAATCGTATCCCATAAGCTCAATTACTTTAAACCATTGTTGGAAATGTAAGTTTTGTTGAGAACCAACTACATATATACACTTGTCAAAATTATAAGTTTCTTTTCTATATATTGCAGCAGCTAAATCTCTTGTCATATATAATGTTGAACCATCATTCTTAGTAATAAGTGCTGGTGGCATTTTATATTCTTCTAAATCAACAATCTTTGCACCTTTAGACTCTATTAGAAGATTTTTCTCTTCTAACAACTCAATAACTTTACCCATCTTATCAGAATAGAAACTTTCCCCTGCCAAAGAATCAAATTCTATATCTAAAAGTTTATACACTCTGTTAAATTCTTTTAAACTCTCATCTCTAAACCATTGCCATAATTCTTTTGCTTCTTCATCGCCATTTTCTAATTTAGTAAACCACGCTCTTGCTTCATCTTCCATTTCTGGATATTGTTCAGCTTCATCGTGGAATCTTACATATAATTTTAGTAATTCTGGAATTGGATTAGATTCTACTACTTCCTTTTCTCCCCACTTTTTAAAGGCCACTATTAACTTACCAAATTGAGTTCCATAGTCACCTAAATGATTTATTCTTATAGTCTTGTATCCTTGTGAGTCATATATCTTATATAAGGCATTACCTATCACTGTAGTTCTTATATGTCCTATATGGAAAGGTTTTGCTATATTTGGAGAAGAATACTCAACTATTACAGTTTTATCTTTACCAAAATCACTATGACCATAATTTTCTTTTTCCTCTAATACTTTTTTGATTACAGTTTCTGCCAATTGAGACTTATTTACAAAAAAGTTTACATATCCGCCTAATTGTATCACCTTTGTTATCTCTCCACTTGGCTCTATACTTTCTGCCAATTCATTTGCTATCATGTTTGGAGCTTTTCTAAACACTTTAGCTAATTTAAAGCATGGAAAAGCATAGTCACCCATGTCCTTGTTTGGTGGAACTTCTATAAGTGCCTCTATCTCTTCTTTCGATAAATCTTCTATTTTTTCTTTAAGGCAATTTGATATTGCTACCTTGAAATCTTGCATCTTGTTGCTCCTCTCTACATTGTACCTGGTTTATATTGTGCTTATCTCTTTATGTTAAATCAAATTTCGTGTTTTTTCAAGTATTTCATTATGTGATAAAGTACTTTAAAAATTGTACCTTTTATACAAATTCTGCATACATTAAAAATACTATTTTTACATGCAATTTTTTATTCCTGTATTGGTTTTCTACAAATCTTTTTCACTTTTAACTTTTATGCCTTCTTCCTCAAGTAGTTTTGCTGTGACGCCTTTTCCTGAAATTTTTTTACCAGAAAAACTTCCATCATAAATTAAATTACATCCACAAGATGGACTACCTTCTTTTAATATTGCTTCGCTACATACATATAAATGTGCTATTTTTAGAGTCTCTTTAGCACCCTTTACGAAGTTTTCTGTCACATCCTTATTATCTTTGGTAATTACCTTATTATCAACTATTTCAGCAGGTGGTCTTGGTGTAGATAGACCACCTAACTGTTCTGGGCATACAAGTGTAAATTCTTTGTCTTTTAAATATTCTTTAACTTTTTCATTTTCATTATTATCGCCACTATATTTACAATTTATTCCTATTAAACATGCAGATACTAATATCATAAAAATGTGCTCCCATACAAATTATTTTAGTTTAACAATTGTTACTCCTGCTCCACCTTCTCCATATTGACCACCTCTTTGTGATTTTACATGTCTATTCCTTCTTAATACATCTTGTAGTCCTGCTTTTAGTACTCCTGTACCAATTCCATGTATTACTGTTACAGATTCCAATCCTGCCACATATGCATCGTCAAGATATTTTTCAACTTCCATTATAGCTTCTTCTAGATTTAACCCTCTAAGGTCAACTTCATTTTTTATATTACCAGATTTTGACCTTATTATATTTCTTGTTGATTTAGTTACATTTGTTGAAACATCCTTGCGAGTTTTTTGTAAAGATTTAAAAGGTAGGGTCATCTTCATTATACCAATTTGCACTACTGCTTCTTTTCTCTTTTTATCCACTGACACTACACTACCATTTTGGTTTAGAGTTATTACCTTAACTTCTTCGCCTGGCTTTAGGTCTTTTATCTCTTTATTTGAAACCTTTGGAACTATCATGCTTTTTACTGTTGGTTGAAGACTTCCCATAGAACTAGTCAATTCTTTTCTAAGTTCTTCTATCTTACGATTCTTTTCTTTTGAAGCTCTTTCCTGTTCAAGATTTCTAAGTTCCTTTATTATAATGTCTACTTCTTCTTTAGCTTGTCTTATAATTGAAAACGCTTCTGACTTAGCTTTTTCAACCATCTTATCTCTTTGGCTAATCAATTTTTCAAGCTTTTCATCATATTCTACCTTTAGTCTTTCAATCTCTTCTTTTAATCTTTCCGCTTCTTCTCTGTCTTCTACTGCTTTGATTCTATTCTTTTCAACATTCTGTAATACATCTTCTAAAGCTATGTTATCTGTATTTATATATTCTTTAGCACGTGAAATTACATAGTCACTTAGTCCAAGTTTTCTAGAAATCTCAAAAGCATTCGATTTTCCTGGAACACCTATAAGTAGTTTATATGTTGGACTTAATGTTTCTATATCAAATTCAACTGCTGCATTTTCTACACCAGATTTAGTAAGAGCATAGTTTTTAAGCTCACTATAGTGAGTAGTTGCTATACATTTAGCTCCTACAGAATTTATATCTTCTAATACTGCTATTGCAAGGGCAGCTCCTTCAACAGGGTCTGTCCCTGCTCCTAATTCGTCAAATATAACTAAAGAGTCTGCTGTTACGTTTTGTAGTATTGATACTATATTCGTCATATGAGATGAAAATGTCGATAGACTCTGCTCAATACTTTGTTCATCTCCTATATCTGCAAATACATTATCATATACACACATACTACTTCCATAATCAGCAGGTATATGAAGTCCACTTTGTGTCATAAGTGCAAATAGACCCACAGTTTTTATTGTAACAGTCTTACCACCTGTGTTTGGACCTGTTATTACTAATGTATGGAAGTCTCTTCCTAAATAAATTGTATTTGCTACTACTTTTTTCTTATCTAACAAAGGATGTCTTCCATTTTTTATATTTAAATATTTATCCTCATTTAAAGTTGGTTCTATACCTCTCATTTGTATCGAAAATTTTCCTTTTGAAAATGCAAAATCCAATCTTCCTAATATCTCCTGATTAGAAATTAAGTGTTCACTCACTTCTCCAACCATAGCAGAAAGCTCTGATAAAATTCTTTCTATCTCTTCTTGTTCTCCTAATTTCAACTGTCTCAATTCATTGTTCATTTCTACTATAGTCATTGGCTCTATAAAAAGTGTCGCACCAGAAGATGACTGGTCATGTACTATACCAGCAACTTGCGACCTATATTCAGCTTTTACAGGCACTACAAATCTATCACCTCTTAGAGAAATTATGGCATCTTGTAAGTATTTTTGATAAGTAGTTGAACTTATTATTGAATTTAGTTTCGACCTAATGGATTGATTTTTCTGAGATATTCTTCTTCTGATATCTCTAAGTGTACTTGAGGCATTGTCAGATATCTCTACTTCACTAATTATCGCATTGTATATCTGGTCTTCTATGTCTTTATACACATATAGAGAATTTGATAGAGATTGTATTATTGGATAATTGAAATCTTCTTCATCACTGCTAGATAGACTATTTTTCAATCTCCTAGCTACTCTTAAAGTATCTGCTATCATAATTAGACTTCCTGGGTCAAGAGATGCTCCTATATACGCTCTCTTTACTTTGTCTTCTATATCATGGATACCTTCCAAACCTACTGAACCTCTCTTTATAATAATTGATTGAGCTTCACTAGTTTCTTCTAGCATAGATTTTACTTCTATAAAATCAGTATTTGGGACTAAACTTTCTATATATTTTAGACCTAAAGAAGATGAGGCTTTCTTCTTTAATAAGTCTATTATTTTATTGTATTCTAGAACTCTTAACGATTTCTCATTCATTTTCTATATTCACCATCCTCGATATTTTAACTTTTTTATTTAATTTTAAAAATGTATGTTTTCAAGCATTTCCAATAAAAACTGCAAGTTTTATTTCTTTTTCATTTCTAAAATTATTATATTTTTTCTCTTTTAGATATATTTTACACATATTTTGTATTATACTATGTATGTAGCTATCTATATATTATACATAAACATGCTTTATTTGTAATATAATCTGTTAAAAAATCTTCTTTAATATTTTTAAAGTAGTTTGTTTTAGCATGTTTTTAAAGAATAGCTACTTATATAGATAAACTAAGGAGGAACATAAGTCATGGGAAACGTATTAGAAGGATTAAAACCAGAAAATGTTTTTAAAAACTTTGAGAAAATATCTCAAATTCCTAGAGGTTCTGGAAATGAAAAAAGTATAAGTGATTATTTACTTAACTTTGGTAAAGATTTAGGTCTTGAAACTATTCAAGATGAAAGCTTAAACATAATAATAAGAAAGCCTGCTACAAAAGGATATGAGAATTGTCCAGGCGTAGTTCTTCAAGGACACATGGACATGGTTTGTGAAAAAGAAAAGAATGTTGAACATGATTTTCTTAAAGACCCTATAAAATTAAGAATCGATGGTGACATGATATATGCTACTGGAACTACTTTAGGAGCTGACAATGGTATAGCTGTTGCTATGGGTATGGCTATATTAGAAGACAACACTTTAGAACATCCAGCATTAGAAGTTTTAGTTACTGTTAATGAAGAAGATGGTATGAATGGTGCTGATGCATTAGACCCTAGCTTAATTAAAGGTCAATATATCCTAAATATGGACTCCGAGGAGGAAGGATACTTATTAGTTAGTTGTGCTGGTGGTAAAACTTGTGTTGTTAGTTTACCTGTTGAATACAAAGAAGTTGAAGCTGACAAGCAAGGTTTATTAGTTGAAGTTACTGGACTATTGGGTGGACACTCTGGTATGGAAATTGTTTTACAAAGAGCAAATGCTAATAAAGCAATAGCTAGAGTATTAAGCGTATTAGATGTTGACTATGATTTAGCTTCTGTTGATGGTGGAACTAAGCACAATGCTATACCTCGTGAAGCTAAGTGTGTAATAGCTATTAATAAAGCTGATGTTGAAGTTGCTAAAAAACAAATAAATGAAATTTTAACTGCATTTAAACATGAGTTCACTACTTCTGACCCTGGTATGACTTATTCAGTAGCTGAAACTTCTGTAGAAAAAGTTCTTGCTAAAGATTGTAAAGAAAAAGTTGTTCAAATGTCAAGCTTAACTCCTCATGGTGTTCAATCTGTAAGCCTTGATATAGAAGGATTAGTTGAAAGTTCTACTAACTTCGCTATAATTGAAACTAAAGAATCTACTATTGAATTCTTAACTTCTGTTAGAAGTTCTGTTATGTCTATTAGAGATGAGATAGCTGATAGAATAAGACTTTTAGCTCAAGCTTTAGGTGCTGATTATGGTCTTACTTCTCAATATCCAGCTTGGGAGTTCAAAAAAGGTTCTAAATTAGAAAAAATATGTAGTGAAACTTATGAAAAATTAACTGGTAAAGTTCCTACTGTTATGGCTCTACACGCTGGTCTTGAGTGTGGATTATTACTTGATAAACTTCCTCATGCTGAAGCTATATCTATAGGACCAGATATGTTTGATGTTCATACTCCAAATGAACATGTTAGTATCCCTTCTATAGCTAATGTTTGGGATTATGTTATAGAAATATTAAAATCTATGAACCAATATTAAATCTAAATTTTATTTAGATTGAGTCTTGGATACAATTATAGATTATAAATAAATCTATATTACACTTAGTCTATAAATTAACATTATAAAAGTTTATAGGAATAAAGCCTAATGATGCATTTTTATATTTGTCATTAGGCTTTATTATTTTACTATATATTTTTATTTGATAGATTTTTTATTCTTTAAACTTATGTAATTCTCTACAATCAAGATATTAAATTATACTACTTAATATCTTGTACATATGTAGATTAACTCCATTCATTTTCTGGTAAACACATACTTATATGTTCTTTCATTATATAGATTATATAAAATGTATATAAAAAATTTTCCTATTCAGTAATTTTAAATCGATTTCTACCCTGCTTCTTCGAATTATAAAGTGCATCATCTGCCATTTTGTATATCTCATCATATGTCTGTCCTTGCTTTGATATTACACCGCCCATACTTACAGATATACTATTTCCATTTGGTAATTTAATGCCATGGATTTTATCATATAAAATATTACACTTTTCTATAAGACTTTCTGTATCCTTTACATTTTTAACATATATGCTAAATTCGTCACCCCCTAGGCGACCTACTATATCACATTCATCAAAACATTTAACAAGAATATTTGCAACTGCAATCAGCATCTTATCTCCAACAAGATGACCATAAGTATCATTTATATCTTTAAAATAGTCAATATCTAAGATAAGTAAAGCTCCCATTTCATTACGAGATAAATCATCTAAACTTTTTGTAGCCATATCCCTTATAGAAGCAGCATTAAAAATATTTGTTAAACTATCTCTTTGCGCTTTATCTAATAGCCTCATTTTTTCCTCTTTTTCACAATCGATATTATGTAATTTGCCTATTGAATACACAGGAACATTCTTTTCATTATAAATTATCTTTGATGTAATTCTAACCCAATGAAACTCTCCATCAGGACAAACACAATACATTTCTGTTGAACCATTTTCTTGTTCCCTAATCAACTTAAAAAATTGTTCCCTATACTCTTTTTCAATTTCATTTTCATGTTCATCTTTACTATGACTTAAACCATTAAAGACATTAACTCCATTTTCTTGCATAGCAATCGTAATTTTATCTGCTTGATAATCATATTCAAAGAAATACTCACTTGCCATCTCATATACTTCAGTATGTTTTTTAAGTTCTAAAGAAATTCTCTGATTCATACTTGTACGAGTACGAAGACTCCAAGCCATAATTATAATAATACATAATGATATACTAGAGACTATAAGAATAGTTTGAATTGGATTTTCCTGCATAATATGAATTAGAGAAAAATTTGATATATATGTAGTATTCTTATAAATAATTGATTGCATGTTTTCAGTAGGCATACTATTAATAGCCTTATTTAATATACTATATAATTCCTGTTTATTCTGTTTAGCCACACCAAAACAAAAACGATGTGGTTCATAGTTTTGTTGAATTAGACGAACATACTTATACTTGGGTTGATTGACATAATACTGTATAGCATATCCTTCACCATATGTATAATCGGCTCTTCCACTATTTACAGCTTCAATACACTCCTCTAATGTATCATACCAAATAATATTATTAGATGAATATTCTTTATAAGAAGTATCTTTTGTAAGAGCTAAACGTTTATTTTCTAGACTATCTTCATTAATCTTATTATTAATCATCATAATATACTGTGTAGAAATAAATGGGCGAGTCATGGCTACATGACGTTCACGTGCCCTTTCATAATCATAAGACATACCAGCTACAATATCAATCTTAGAATCTTTTATCATATTGTCCAATTCTTTCTGAGATTTCACAGGTATCATATCAAACTTTAAGCCAGTTTTATCTGAGATATAATTAAGTAAGTCTATTGAAATTCCCTTTAATTTACCTGTTTTATCATCTGCATATTGAAATGGTGGATTTTTTAGTAAAACTCCTACTTGCAAAGTTTCTATATTTTTTATATATTCAGATTCCTTATTGGATAAAACTAACTCTTTATTTTCTGGTGTAAAATATTTCTCATATAATGTCTGTGAAAAATATGGGTCTGTTTGCTCAATATTAGAGATTGCTGAGTTGAGTTGTTGAGATAATTCTTTATTGCCTTTATATGTAATAAAATAGAATGGTTTAGGAGAAAATTTAGCTATAGTTCGCACACCATCTATATGATTCATACTGACATTAAGCATTGCATCTGCCTTTCCATCCTTTAATGCCTGTAACTGTTCTTCTCCTGTCTTACAAGGCACCAATTCAGGAGATATTTGATTCATTTCACAATATCTATCTAATTCTTTAATCTTATTAATTCCATTCTCTGGCACTGCAATACGCATGGTCTTTGTAACTTGTGAACTCACACTGTCAATATCTACATTGTCTTTAAGCACTTGTAATACTGTATTTACAGTCCCATAACTAGAACCTGCATAATCATATACTTTCTCTAATTGTTCATCGTATAACATTCCACCCATTAAGTCAACTTCGCCTTTTTCTAACATCTCCATAGATTTAAGAAGAGAAGTGTTTGTATCTCCTCCAACCCGAACAAACTCATAATTCCATCCAGTATACTGAGCAATTTCTTGTAAGTATTCATAGTTATATCCAGAGTATCTACCTTGTTCATCTACTTCATTTAGACCTTCTTGAATAGGATAAGCAACACGTATAGTACGATTATCATTATTCATGGCATTAATATCAAAAGGAAATATACAAAAAGTGAATATGGACACAATTATAAAAGTTAAAGAAAATAACTTTTTCAAATTCACTACCGCTTCCTCCATATAATAATATTTACAGTGTATACACTGTATAATTTTCTGGGTTTTAAAATATAAGTTAGTATAAAAAAGGACATAAAATTTCGTAAAAAATTTAATATCCTCATTCATACATAATATAATTTGATTATACTCCATTTAACTTGCCTTTACAATGAATTTGATATATTAGCAAATTATTTATCTTAATTTGATATATAATATTATTTTTAATTTACATTATATCAAGTTTAGCATCATTTCTATTTACAGTTCTTTTATATTTTACATTTGGATAACCTAATATAAATGAAGTTATAACTGCCTCATTATCATTCATTCCTAATAACTCTTTTATCTTTGGCTCTATATTTGATGCCATAACAAAGAATCCATTATAACACATTCCTAATCCTTGTGAATAAGTCATAAGCTCCATATTAGATGCAGCTAATCCTCCATCTACATATACACTTCCACCTAAAGAAATATCACCAACAACTACCATAAGTAATGGTGCATCGTAAAATAAAGAATCAATTCCCTTTTCTTTATATCCTTTATACATTCTCTTAAATGTGTTTTTGTATATAGAACGAACAGGGTCTTCATCATCAGTATTTAGTGCCATATTGTAAAGCCCTTCTATTGCCAATTCTTTTACTTCTTTTAATTTATCTTTTACCAATATGTATCTTAGAGGCTGTCTATTTCCACCTGTTGGCGTATATCTACCAGCTTCTACTATATTTCTTATTTTTTCTTCTTCTACTTCTATGTCTTTGTAGTCTCTTATACTTCTTCTAAATTTTATGAAATTCATTAAATTTTCAGATTCTAAGTCAAAAGTCTCATGATTGTATTCTAATACTTCACTCTTATCAAATCCTTGCATTTCTATAGAATCTGTTGGGCAAATTGCCATACAATGACCACAATTAATACAGAGAACATTTTTTACCTTTGCTTTATTTTCTCTAACTTTTATTGCATTTACAAGGCAGTCTGATTCACACAAGCCACAACCTACGCATGTTTCTAAATTTATGTCTATCATTCTAGATTTTTCCTCCATTTAAAAATTTTACTTTAGTATAAAGCAAATAGTTGTCTAAGTCAATTTTTATTTTTTTAACAATATTAACTCCAAATCAAGTTTAAATTGAAAGTATGTATACAGATTAAGTTAAGAAATTTACACTATAATCTTCCAATTTTCCGTTATTGTATATTATCTTTGCACTAAAAACTTTACCAGTCTTAGCCCAATTCAAAAACAATCTGTCACCTTCCCACATATTTAAGTCAAATATTTTATCATTGTCTACCCAAATTAATTTTCCTTCTTTACAATCATCCAAATCTTTTTCGGATAAGTCACCTTCAAAATCATCTGAAAAATATAAGAACATGTACCAGTCCTCATCATTCTTAAATTTTGGAAAAGTTATCAATCCTTTATATGCTAGTGAGTTAAGAGTAAGCCCAGTTTCTTCTTTAACTTCTCTAATTACACAATCTTCAGGAGTCTCTCCTTGCTCAAACTTTCCTCCAACTCCTACATATTTACCTTCATGTATATCATCTTTCTTTTTATTTCTATATAACATTAAAGTCTTTCCATCTTTTTCTATATAACAAATAGTTGTAAGCTTCATACATCCTGCCTTACTTTCTTTTCCTATTTTTTATTCGTATATTATTGGTATTATTCATTTTCATTACTCTCAAGAACATCACTGATATTCTTCATTGCATTAAGAGAAAGCTCTGCAAATTCATCAAATGGAATCCCTATATCTTCTATACTTCTCATTGCATCTCTATTTACATTTGAAGCAAATCTTGTTTCTTTCATTCTTTTAATTACAGACTTTGTTTTTACACTAGTAAGCTTTTTATCTGGATAAACTAACGCTATAGCAGTTATAAAACCAGTTATAGGGTCTGCTGCATATATAGCTTTTTCCATTAGACTAGTTCTTGTAACTCCCATTCCATCATGATGACCAAGTATTGCTCTATACATCTCTTCATCACCAAAGTTTTCTTTTTTAAGCAGTTCCACTGTTGTTGTAGCATGTCCTTCACAGATTTCCCCTGGCTTTCTTCCAACTATATCTGAATCCAAATCATGTAAAAGGCCTGCAACTGCCCACTCTTCTTCTTTTTCTGGCTCTAATCTTTTAGCTAAGTCTCTCATAACTGCTTCAACAGCATAACAATGTTTTCTCATTCTATCAGTCTCTAAATACTTAAATAAAATTTCTAAAGCTTCTTCTCTCATTTTCATTATTCCCCCTATTTTTTCATGTATATGATATTTTTATATTTTAATACACATAAATTTAAGTTTATTTATATATTTATGTATATTTTTCATATTATATCTATTCTACACCTTTATAGTAGTGTCCTGCAACTGTTCCAATTTCATCCAATTTCTTATATAAATTAGTAGCCTTTTCTCCAAGTTTAAAATCATTACTCAAAACCTCAATATGGGCTTCAATAACCTTTTTAACCATATCACTATCTTCTACTGTAAAATCTATTCTAAACACATCTATTCCAATTTCATCTAACTCATATAAATTATCTAACATACAAGTTATCTTTGAATTGTAAATCGTACTTCTACAGAATATATCTTGTGTTATTCTATAACTTGCATCTGTAAAATCTCTTAAGGCATAGCTACTTTCCTTACATTTAGCAACTCTCTTGTCCTTTTTACAATCCCTAACAACAACTCCCATAGGGCAGTATTCTGTAATCATCATAGGAGTATATCCATATATTACTGCTTCAATTTCTACATCTGTATATTTTAAAGTTTGTTTGATTTCATTTAGATTTAATTCTTGTGATAAACAAACTGTACCTGCTCCCTCATCTTTGAAGTGATTTATACTTTCACTATTAAATGCATTTAAATAGCAATCTATATTTAAATCTTTTCCTTTAAAATATTCCATAGAACCCCAGTTACCAATTTGCACCTTATTGATTCCTTTTATATTATCTAATGTTTCAAATTGCTTATATTCTTTATTTCTAATAATTCGTGGTACTGAATATATTAATCTACTTTCAGTATTTTCAACACTAGAACTCTTTTCACCAGAAGTATTTATGTTATTTATATTTGAAACTATTGATTCTTTAGAAATATTTGATACCATTTCTAAGGCTTTTGATAATGTATTTATATCTTCATAATAAATTAAATCCACATTGTACTTTAATACTGCTTCTAATTGCTCTAAATTCTTGACTTTAACTCTAATTTTAGGGACTGTATTAAGTTTTTTCTGTTTATTTACTCTGTCTGGTTGGTATTTTAATCTATTCTCCTTAAACTTTCTACCTTTTATTTTTATTCTTTCTTGGTCTAAAAGCTCAATGCAATCTCTTCTCATTTGATTTAGAACACTTATAGGCATACTTACACCTTCATCCAAATCAATTTCTATATCTTTTAATGCATAAGGAGTATTACCAAGCTTTTGGATTTGTGTCTCTATTTTCTCCTTGCTTAAAGCTACTTTTATAGCTTTTTCAACTATCTTTTCTCCCTCTATAATTGATGTATTCCCACAGAAATCACTTATAGAAAGCACAGGCTTTTTACCTAGTTTAATACTTGCTTTTGCTTTTATATTAGTTTTTATTAACTCTTTATCTTGTTGGAATGTAGCTTGTACTCTATCCATCAACTCACTATCTGAAGTCTTAAATATAAGCTGATTTCTCTTTGCTTCTCCAACAAAATCTAATTCTATCAAATCGCCTTTATGGGCTATTGTAGTTATCTCTCCATCTTTTATTATCCTTCCAATAGTACCTCCACCTAGATTGATTCCATCACCTTTTTTAAGTGTGTTTTCTAATATGACTCTAAGCCTTTTGCTTCTTCTATTGTAATCTAAAACTTTTCCAACATATAGACCTTGATTATTAGGTCTATTGGAGTTCATTACATCCTTACCAACTTCACCTAGTATATATCCTTTTGTAAACTTTCTATTAAATATAGTATACAAATTATTTATTATTTCATCAGAAATACTTATTTTATTCTTATCTACAAATTCATTAATTGCTTCTCTATATCCTGAAACTACAGTAGCTACATATTCAGGCTTTTTCATTCTTCCTTCTATTTTTAGAGATAATACACCTGCTTCAATTATTTTATCTAATTCCTCTATAGTACTTAAATCTCTAGGACTCAACAAATAATCTCCATCACTCTTTACTACTTCACCTGTATTTATATCTATCAACTCATATTTTTGTCTACATGGTTGTGCACATCTACCCCTATTTCCAGACCTATTCCCTATCATACTACTCATAAGGCACTGACCTGAGTAACATACACATAAAGCCCCATGCACAAAGACCTCTATATCTACAGTCGTATTCTCACAAATCCATTTTATCTCATCCACATTTAATTCTCTTGCTAAAACAACTCTATCAAAGCCAACACTTTGAAGATACTTAACATCTTCTAATGAATGAGCTACCATTTGAGTACTTGCATGTAGTTCAAAATCAGGTAATAGTCTTTTTATAAGCCTTGCCATTCCTATATCTTGTACTATTAAAGCATCAATATCTATATCATATAAAAATTTTACATATTCTACAAAATCCTCTATTTCATACTGTTTTATCAATGTATTCACTGTGACAAAAACTTGTACTCCCCTTATATGAGAGTATTTAACAGCATCAATTAGCTCATTTCTATCAAAGTTGTTTGCAGATGCTCTTGCACTAAAGTCTTTACCACCTAAGTACACAGCATTTGCTCCATTTTGTACTGCTGCTTTTAATGAATCAAAAGAGCCAACTGGTGCAAGTAATTCTATTTTTTTCATATTTTTCTCCTCTATTTATACTTATTAGATTAATATAATTATCTATAACACACACACTTACATTAAATTTATACACTACTTACTATATTTAACTTGATATACTATTTACCATATACAGTATATCAAATAATAACTCATTTTTTATCAATTTACACTAAGTTAGTTTT
The DNA here is from genome assembly GCF_045899875.1 of Clostridioides sp. GD02377. Classification (NCBI taxonomy): domain Bacteria; kingdom Bacillati; phylum Bacillota; class Clostridia; order Peptostreptococcales; family Peptostreptococcaceae; genus Clostridioides; species Clostridioides sp. GD02377. The sequence continues at coordinate 51,560 of NZ_JBJODA010000010.1, read as the reverse complement.
CGTTAAATGAATCATCCTTATTGATAAACATAACTCCAAAGACTACTGCCAAAATAAAGAAACATACTAGGATTGACTTTTCCACAAAAATCTTTGTAAAAAAAGTTCCTAAAATAGCCCCAGATATAAAGAATACAATAATTGCATAGTACTGCAAACTCTTTTTTATCATAAAAACATTCTTGGTCTGTATATAATGAAATAATGTTTCTGTAGCGCTTCTTAAATTTCCAGTACACATTGTAGTTGCAAAACTGTTTCCATTTACTTTTCTAAAACTCTCTACCTGCATTGAACAAATAAAAGATATAGCAACATTTACAAACATATTAAATTGTCCTCTAGGTACAAAAGAAACTACAAGTATTGTAATCATTTCAATTATAATAATAACTTGACGCCAATGAATCTTAGAGTTATCTTTAAAGTACTTTCTTATCTTCTCTGCTATAAATACGCCTAACATAAATGCCAAAATAGGAATCAAGTAATAAAAAGATTTTTTTATATTCCCTTCTGCTATATTAAGCCCTAATAAAACTATGTTTCCAGTCTGTGCATTAGCAAAGACTTTTCCTCTTACTACATAAGTATAAATATCTAAAAATCCTCCTGTTATTGCCAATAAAGAGCATAAGAAGAATGATTCAGACATCTGGCTCTGGCTTGTCATATATAAAACATCTCACTTTCTAATGATAGATACCAAATCAAAATTATTTTAGATACTATTTTTTATTAATATTAAAAAAACTTTTATCTGTATAAATATTTGTATTTATACATTAAAAGAAGCTGTCTCAACAAACAATAGAGACAGCAAATCTTTTAATTTTATTTCACATTTTTTTCATCATTATTTAACCCTGTACATTTTAGCTGTAAATCATAAGCTTTGTTTTGAAACTCAGAAGCTAAATTCTCAGCTATTGTAGCTCTCTCATTTGCCTCTTCAAGTTGAGCACTTAGTTCCTCAATCTTGCTTTTATAAGCATCTAACTCGGCTCTAGAACCTTCTGTCGTATTACTAAGTTCGAATATTTCTTGCTTTTTATTTTCTATAATATCAATTAACTCTTTCATCTTAGCCTCAGTTTCACGACTTTCTGCTTCTTTTTCTGCTATTGTAAGCTTTAGAGACTTGATTTCTAATTGAAGTTCTTCATTAGATGCCCCAACTTTTTTACTCAATTCTTCATTAGCTTTAATCAACTTTTCATTCTCATCTGAACATTCAAATAAAAGGTCTGATATATTTAATGCAGTTAGTATCGCAGCAACTGATAAGCTTAATTTCGGGTTTTGACGTGTTATTTTATCCATTTCTTTGTCAACAAAATCAGCGATACTAATCATAAACTTCTCTGACTTATCTCCAACCATTGGATATTCAGCGCCATGGATTTTAACCATTACTTTGTTCATCCTAACCTCCCCCGACATTAGTTGTTAATTTGATCTTAAGTTAGCATTCAATTTTTCGCTTAATTCACTTAATATCTTATCATGCACCTTAGCTACATCTTCGTCTGTTAGAGTTTTATCCTTACTTCTATAAGTTATTGAATATGCAATTGACTTGTATCCAGCCTCTATCTGAGAACCTTTGTAAACGTCAAATAACTTGTAACTTTCTACTAATCCTTGACCATTTTCCTTTATTATATCTTCTATTTGTTTTACAAATACATCCTCTTTAACAATAAGAGCTATATCTCTTGATGTAGATGGATATTTTGGTAATGGTACATAATTCTTTGTTCTATCAGAATTATCAAATACAAAGTCAATATCTATTTCAGCTACATAAACTCTTTGACCTAGATTGTAATTTTCTATAACATCTGGATGCAATTCACCTAATGTACCTACATATTTATTATTATACACTATTTTAGCACATCTACCAGGGTGGAAGGTAGTATTATTATCTTGAGGTTCAATTTCATATCCTTCAAATCCTACATTTACAAGTATTGTTTCTATAGCACCTTTTAATGCAAAGAAATCAACATCTTTACCATACATACCTACACACATTCTATTCTCTTCTTTAGGTAACTCTGAATCTTGTGGTATGAATATATGTCCACACTCAAATGCATATACTTCTTCTATTTTATGAGATACATTAGTTGATAAAACATCTAACATGTTTGGTATTAAAGTAGTTCTCATTACAGAAGTTTCTTCTCCTAATGGGTTAAGTAATTTAACAAAGTTTCTCTTAGCATTACCTTCTGGTACTCTTATCTTATCTACTCCCTTAGGGCTTACAAATGAATATGTTAATATTTCGTTTAATCCTACAGCAGTTGAATTATCTTTTAAAGAGTCCATGAATTTTTGTTTTGAAGTTTTGATTCCTGCTGTTGTATTTCCTTCTAATTGTACAGAAGGTATGTTTTCAAATCCATAAATTCTAGCTATTTCTTCCCATACATCAGCTTCTTGCTCCATATCTGTTCTAAAACTTGGTACATCTATTTCTAATTTATCATTAGCTATTAAATTACATTTAAATTCTAATGATTCTAAAATTCCCACAAACTGTTCCATTGGTACATCTACGCCTAGAAGATGATTAATTCTTTGAGGATTTACTACCAATTTTTTAGGCTCTGGTTTATTTGGATATACATCTACAACACCTTTTAAAACTTTACCTGCTCCTAACATCTCAACAAGTTGTACAGCTCTATTTGCTGCTATCTCTGCAATATTAGGGTCTAAATCTTTTTCATTTCTTGAAGATGCTTCTGATCTAATTCCAACTTTTTTAGCTGTCATTCTTATGTTTTCTGGTTTGAAATTAGCACTCTCGAAAAGTACAGTTTTTGTACTGTTAGTTATTTCTGAGTTAGCACCACCCATTACACCAGCTATACCAAGCGATTTTTCTCCATTTGTTATAACTAGCACATCTTTATCTAAAGTTCTTTCAACATCATCTAATGTTACAAGTTTTTCTCCATCTTTAGCAGTTCTTACTACTATTCTTCCAGTCTCTACTTGATTTATATCAAAAGCATGAAGTGGTTGACCAAGCTCTAACATTACGAAGTTTGTTATATCAACTATGTTACTTATAGGTCTTACACCTGCTTCTGTAAGTCTTCTTTGCATCCAATATGGAGAAGGTTCTATTTTTACATCAGTAACCATTCTAGCAAAATATCTTCTACATAAGTCTGGATTGTCTATTTCAACTTTGAAGTCTATCTCTTCATCACTTTCTTTTACTTCAATTTCAGGATATTTTACTTTTGTTCCTATAGTTGCAGCTGCTTCTCTAGCTATACCTATCATACATTTGCAGTCAGGTCTATTTGAAGTTAATTCAAAATCTATTAAAGCATCTTTTAATCCTAAAACATCTTTTATATCTTTTCCCAATTCATATGAATCTTCGTGGTCTAAAATATATATACCACCTCTTTTGTACTCTTCAATGTAATGTTCATCTATGCCTAATTCAGCTGCTGAACACATCATACCATCTGATAATTCACCTCTGAAGTCAGTTTGTTTGATTTCAACTCCTCCAGGTAATTTAGAACCATTTACAGCTACTGGAATATAATCTCCTTCTGATATATTTGTAGCTCCTGTAACTATTTGAACAACTTTATCTCCAATATCTACCTTAGTTATAACTAACTTATCAGCATTTGGATGTTGTTTTATTTCTAAAATCTTTCCAACCAATATATTTTCTATCTCTTCACCATAATAATCTATTGTTTCAACTTTAGTTCCTGTCATTGTCATTTTATCAGCGAACTCTTTTACATCCATGTCTATATCAACATAGTCTCTAAGCCATTTTAAAGATACTAACATCTACATACCCTCCTAATTAAAATTGATTTAAGAATCTCATATCATTTTCGAATAATAATCTAATATCATCTATTTCATATTTAAGCATTGCAAGTCTTTCAACCCCAACTCCAAATGCAAATCCACTGTAAACCTCTGGGTCTATTCCACAATTTCTAAGAACGTTTGGATGAACCATACCTGAACCTAATATTTCTATCCAACCTTCATACTTACACATTGGGCAACCTTTACCACCACATTTGAAACAAGTAACATCAACTTCTGCACTTGGCTCTGTAAATGGGAAGTTGTGAGGTCTAAACTTCGTTTTGATATCAGAACCAAACAATTTTTCAACGAAGATATCCATAGTTCCTTTAAATTCTGCCATAGTAACATCTTTCCCAACAACAAGCCCTTCTATCTGATGGAACATTGGTGAATGTGTTGCATCTGGCGAATCTGATCTAAAACATCTACCTGGCGCAATTACTTTTATTGGTAACTCTTGACTTCTCATAGTTCTTACTTGAACTGGAGATGTTTGAGTTCTAAGTAATACACCATCATTCATATAGAATGTATCACTCATATCTCTTGATGGATGGTCTTTAGGAGCATTTAAAGCATCAAAGTTATTATCAACAGTCTCAACTTCCGGACCTTCTGCTACAGAGAATCCCATTCCAATAAATATGTCTGTTACTTCATCTATGATTTGAGTTATTGGATGTCTCTTTCCAACCTTTAGAATTTTTCCTGGTTGAGTAACATCTATTACTTCTTCTTTTAATTTTCTTTCTTTTTCAATAGCATTTAATTCTTCTTTCTTAGAATTTATGCTAAGTTCAATATTCTCTCTTACATCATTAGCAACCTTACCAACTACTGGTCTTTCCTCAGCAGATAATTTTCCCATCTCTTTAAGTATGGCAGTTATCTCACCTTTTTTTCCTAAATACTTAACTCTTAAACTTTCTACACTTTCTATGCTTTGTGCCTCTTTTATTTCAGCTAAAGCTGCTTCACGTAAAGCAAGTAATTTTTCTTGCACACATATCACCCTTTCGTTTTTTTGTATAAAAAAAGCCCCTCAATCCCTGTCTAGGGACGAAAGGCTATAGTTTCGCGGTACCACCCTAGTAGTTTAACAATTAAAAAATCATCAAACCACCTCTAACAAACTTAACGCGTTTTTCACGTCAAAGCCTACTATCAAGTTTCAGCTCTGTTACTCCAGAGGGAACTTCTCCTGACCTCTTAGAAAACACTCCCAGCCTAGGTGTTTATCTCTTTACTAAGTTTAATCAAAATACTTTCCTCTTTCATTGTATCTACAATATTATATTGTTTATTTTAGTATTATATCATTTCCATTCAAATTATGTGACTATTTTTAATATACATCTAATACATAATTAATTCAATTATTTTTTTAAATATATTGACTATTTTTGATACTCTACTATTTAATTCAAGATTATAACATGACATTATATTTATTACAATACATTAAATCAAGTATTTTTTTATTTCATACATCAATATAGCAGAGCTTATTGCTGCATTTAACGACTCAGCTTTACCATATATAGGTATCTTAACCAAAATGTCAGACTTTGATACAAGTTCTTCATTTATTCCATTAGCTTCATTTCCTATCACCAAAGCAACTTTTGAACCATAATCTATTTTATCATAAAAATTATCTGTATTTAGATAGCTTGAAACTATATTAAAACCCAATGATTTAATCATATCCACAGTATCATCTTGAGAGGCATTAATTATATTCATATCAAAAATAGAGCCCATAGTCGACCTAATTACCTTTGGATTATATATATCAACACATCCCTTTAGTGCTATTATGGCATCCACTCCAGCAGAATCAGCAGTTCTTATTATAGTTCCCATATTTCCTGGGTCCTGTATTCTGTCCAAAATCAACACAAATTTATCTTTGTTATTTATATTTTTTTTTAAATTTTTTTCTTTAAATGAAACCACACCTATTATACCTTGGGTGTTTTCTGTGTCTATAAGTTCCTTAAAGTTTTTATTACTAGTCTTATATATCTTTGTATGTTTTTTATCTAAATCTTCTAATAGTTCCACATGTTCCTTCTTATTTTCAAAGTCATCATTGATAAATACATAATCAAGACTTGCCCCACATTCAAGTGCAAGTACTACTATTCTATATCCTTCTATTATGAACTTTGATTCTTTATTTCTGTTTTTTGACTTCAATAGTGCTTTTGTATACTTTAACTTTTCATTATCCTTACTGCTTATATTCGTAATCATTTTATCTAAATGCTAAACTTATCTTAGCACAACCTCCTTACTTTACTGTTAATTAAAATTATACTCTTCCAAATCCTACTTTTGATTAAATAAAAATAGTATCATATAACTATTCATAATTATATGATACTATCTACTTTTATTGCAATTAAATATATATTAAATAATAAATTATCTTCTTCTAATTATCCCCTTATTTCCAGATGTTATGGCTGTTATACTAGTATTTTGACCAATTATAACTAGAATACTTCCAGCTGTAAGTTCTTCATCTGGAGAAGGTGTAACATTTATATTTTTACCTGTTTTTATAGCAAGTACAGTTATCTCATATCTAGCTCTTAATTCAAGCTCTACTAAAGTCTTACCAACCCAACCATTTGGAGTTACGATTTCAACAATTGAGTACTCTGGGTCAAGCTCTATATGGTCTAATATGTTATCAGAAACTAAATTGTGTGCAACTCTTACTCCCATATCTCTTTCTGGGAATACAACTCTATCTGCACCAATTTTATAGAGCACTTTAGCTTGTAATTCATCCTTTGCCTTGCATATTATCAGCTCTACACCCATTTCTTTAGCTATAAGAGTCGCCATTATAGATGCTCTTATATCAGAACCTATTGCAACTACTGCCACATCAAAGTTACCTAAACCTAATGATCTTAATGCTTGTTCATCAGTAACATCTACTATAAGTGAGTGAGTTACCTTATCAGATACACTTTGAACTGAATCTTCATTTTTGTCTATTGCCATTACTTGATGTCCTAAAAGATGCATAGTAGATGCAACAGAGCTTCCAAATCTCCCACACCCAATGACTATATATTGCTTCATCTCGAAACTTCCTCCCTAATACACAATTTGTATAATATCATTTAAATTACTTATTATGCATATAAATTTTATATATAACGTATAATTTTTATATATACATAAATTAATTTTAATTTACTATTTTTATTTATGTTTTATTTATTAATCAAACTTATTTGTTCACACTACTATATCTAATTCCACTACTTTACTAGTAATTTTATATTTTAACCAACCATAATCTTGCCTTCTGCATATCTGACTGGTTGGCTCTTTCTTCTACCTCCAGAAAGTATTGCCATAAATAAAGTAAGAGAACCAACTCTACCCATAAACATAAAGATTATTATTATAATCTTTCCTAAAGCATTTAGGTTTGGACTTCCAGCTAAACTTGAACCTACTGTAGCAAGTGCTGATGTAACCTCAAATGCTGATTGAACTAATGTAAAATTAGGCTGAGTTATTGAAATAATCAAAGTTCCAAAAATAACTGCTGATATACTAATTACAAATATACCCAGAGATTTTTTTATAGTTGCTGGAGCTAATCTTCTTTCAAAGGCTTCTATATCTGATTTTCCTGATAGAAAACTTCTAACAGTAATTATCAAAACAGCCAGTGTTGTAGTTTTTATACCTCCACCAGTAGATGCAGGTGATGCTCCAATAAACATCAAAATTATCATTATAAATATACTACTTTCTTGTAAAGTAGCTAAATCAAGTGTATTAAATCCAGCAGTTCTTGCCGTTACTGATTGAAATATTGCTGATAATACTTTTCCCTTTAAAGGCAAGTCCGCCATAGTGGCTTTTTGATTAAATTCTATAATAAAAATAAATAATGCACCTACTATAATAAGTGTCGCAGTTGAAAATAAGACAACTTTAGAATGCACATTTAATTTTGATAATCTTCTTTTTCTTACAATATCAAGCACGACTGGGAATCCTAGCCCCCCAAACACTATAAGTGTAGAAATAGTCATTGATATTGTGAAGTTATTTACATATGAATTTAGTGATGTAAATGGTCCACTTACACTTCCCATCAAATCAAATCCGGCATTACAAAACGCTGATATTGCGTGAAATACACTATACCATATTCCTCTAGATAAACCAAATTGCGGAATAAAGACAGTTGATAAAATCAATGCACCTATTCCTTCTATTGTTATGGTTATTATTAATACAAATCTTGTAAGTTTTACAAGACCTGACAAATCAGCTTGATTCAGTGATTCTTGTATTAATAACCTTTCTCTTAGTTGTATTTTTTTTCGTGCCATAAGTGAAAACATTGTGGCTACAGTCATAAATCCAAGTCCACCAATTTGTATCAACGTTATTATAACTATCTGTCCAAATAAACTCCAATAAGTTGCCGTATCTACCATAACTAGACCAGTGACACAAACCGCTGAGGTAGCCGTAAATAGAGCATTCAATAACCCTATACTTTCTCTACTCTGCGACGCTATCGGGAGTGTCAACAACAATGCTCCAATTACAATAATCGCTGCAAACCCAGATACCATTATTTGGGTAGGTCGCATTCCATCTGCGTAGAGAATAAGTCTTCTAACTATTGTTTTCAACTTTCTTTATACCTCCTTAACATAAAATCACTACTGTTAAGACCCTTAATTTGTTTATTTTTAGAGCTTTCCTCTAAATTATTATTCTATTATAGTATAAATATTGTATAAAGACAATGATATGAATCTTTATAATTCTTGTTTGGAATATTGCAAATTTTTATATATATCTTTTAATTTGAATTTTACCAAAAACATCCATATTTTTCAAATATAATAGGTCTAAGACTATCATAGTTTTTACTATTTTGTACTTAAAATTTATTTATCATTTTATTAATATAAATTTCATATACTTTTTTGAAGTTAAATTTTTTATATTATTTATAAGCTTGTATATATTTTTATGTTAAATTTTCTTAACATGCATTTTTTATATTTAATATAGTAAAATAACTAATAACTATATCCATGATTGGAGGATTTTTATGATTAAATCCAAGAAGAAAATATTTGTTTCTCTAATTTTAATTGCAGTTTTTATTATATTTGCATCATACATAAGAAATTATACTAATAACTCAAAAAAAGATTCAGCTAGAGGAACTATTCCCTTTGAAAAAATGGAATATAATCGTCCAGATATAAAGTCAATTTGCGAAAATATTAACACATATAACGACAAACTTTTAACATCTAAGACTGCTAAAGAACAATTAAATTTATTTAAAGATGTTGATAAGATTTATCAGGATTTTTACAGTACACTTACTATAGCAAAAATTAGAAACAATATAGATTCATCAGATGAATTTTACTCTAAAGAATATAAATATCTTATGAGTAAATCAGTAGATGTTGACATGGCATACAAAGATTTCCAGGATATATTTGTAACTTCTAAGTTTTCTAAAGAACTAGAAAAGGAGCTTGGGAAAGATACCTTTAATTATTTAAAAAACATTGGAAAACTTAATTCTAAAGAAGTTGAAAGTCTACTTAAAAAAGAGCAAGACTTAGTTGTAAAATATGAAGACCTTTTATCTAAGTCTACAGTACCAATAGATGGTATAGAGACAGACTTTGAAGAGGCTTTATCAACACCAAATCTTAGACCTGAAGAATATGTAAAGATTTATTCAGATTACTTAAAAAAATACAACCCTATATTTGGCAATATATTTTTAGAGCTTGTTCAGACGAGAACTGAGATAGCAAGCAAGTTAGGATTTAAGAATTATATAGATTATGCTTATATGAACTTAAATAAAGATTATTCTCAAGAAGAAGCAAAAAAATTTAGAAAAGATGTAAAAGAGTACATAGTTCCACTATATAGAGAGATTTCATCAGTACCTTCTGATTCTTCTATATATACTAAGGTATATAAAAATCGTTCATTTAGGAAATTTGACAAGGTACTTGAAGACATATCTCCAAAATTAAAAGAGAGTTTTAGCTATATGAAAAAATATGACTTATATGATTATTCTTCTGGAAAGAATAAATCGCCTGGAGGATATACTACTTATATAAATAAGTACAATGCACCTTTTTTATTCAATACATGGGACAATTCTTTTTTGGGCGTTACTAGCTTTGCTCATGAGTTTGGTCATTTTTATAACTATTACAATAGCATTAATCTAAATAACAAAATACAACCAAGCATAGATATATGCGAAGTCCATTCAACATCTTTAGAGATTTTGTTTTACAAGTATTTTGATGACTTTTTTGGTAAGAAATCTGAGGCTATAAAAAAAGAACATTTATCGATTGTTCTAAATACTATTATTGATGCTTGTCTTTATGATGAATTTCAAGAGATTATATACAAAAATCCATATATGAGCTTAAATGATATAAATAAATTATTTTTTGACTTAGAAGAAGAATATGGAGTGGCAAATAATGTACTTAAAGAAAAGAATGCTCCTTTTTGGATACTTGTATCTCATAACTTCCAAGTTCCTTTTTATTACTTGAGTTATGGTCTTGCATCTGATATATCACTTCAAATATGGCAATTGTCACAAGATGACTATAGAAAAGCAGTTAATGTGTATATGGATTTTTTAAATCAAAATACAGATGCTGGTTTTAAAGATGTAGTAGAAAAAGTAAACTTACAATTACCCTTCCAAAATGGAAATTTAGAAGAAATAAGTTCTACTTTATATGATTATTTTGGTATAGATAATCCACTTGAACTAAAAAATGCTTCTTAATCTGAAGTACTAAATTTATAATACTAAATTTACAATACTCAGTTTGATATTCATTTTGATATTCATTAATACTGACCATACAATTACTATTCAATAATTAACATCTAATTACAGTATAATAAAATAAACTGATAAAACATCAGAAACTCCAAGCTCTCTAGCCTTTAGATTTTCTGATGTTTTATCTATTAATAATGATTGATTGTATTATTTATTTTTAATGATAGTATTATTTTTTTACATACATAATTAAAAGAACTATTGAAATCACTAAAAATACACCTGTAATAATAGCACTATTCATATGAAATTTAATAGAACTTGCATCGGTCACCTTATTATTCTTAATCCAAAATCCACAAATCATTGTTGAAAAAAAAAGTAAAGCAGTAATAATACTTGAACCAATAGTTATAATTTTCATTTTACATCACCATTCCCTCTAATAATATTTTCTACTAAAATATCAATAAAGCTATCTCGCTGATGTTTATTCTTTACATCTATACCACTATACAATTGAAATGACTCTGGTGATAAAGCAGCAATCTGTATTGGCGAAATAATTTGTAAAGCAATAGTTCTCAAACTCATCTCATCTTTTTCACTTCCAAAAATTTTACGAAGCATAGGTACAATAGAAAGTTCTGCTTGCATATCACCATTAGATATACATTGATTCAACATAAAGGTAAGCATCTTTTCATAATGCAATCCAATATCACACAGTTTCTTTAATAGGCTTTTCAAATCTTCAATAGGTTTTAGAGTATATACATTGTCATCATATAACTCTTCTATAACATTTGACATTACCTCCCCTATTGCAATGCTCAACAAATTATCCTTCGTTTTAAAATGATAATTTATTAGACCAACCCCTACATTTGCACATTCAGCGATTTGTCGAACTGTAACCCTATCAATATCATCTATTTCATCCAAAATATTCAGTGTAACTTCAATTATACGTTCTCTTGCATCCTTATCATTACTTTTCATAGTAGACCTCCAAAACAACCAACATTTTTAGTTCTGAACATGTTCAGTGTAATATTTTTTTTAATATATGTCAATAAAATTTTAATTGACTCTAACACTATGACATAGTTTATATTAATAGTAAGACACAAACATCTTTATAAAGGAGGCACAAGCATGTTTAAGATAGGCGATTTTTCAAAACTAAGTAAAATTAGCATTCGTATGCTACGTCATTATGATGAAATTGGACTTTTAACACCAAGTCATACAAATAAATCTAATGGATATAGATACTATAGTGTAGACCAACTTTCAACTACAAATCGAATCCATGCACTAAAAGATATGGGATTTAGCTTGTATTCTATAAAAGAAATTTTGACAGAATACAACGATAAAGAAAGCCTAATAAAATACCTAAATATCCATCACTCACAAGTAAAAGAACAATTAGAAGATATACAGAGAAAGATACTTAAAATAGAAAATACTATTAAAAGAATTGGAGGTAACGATAATATGGACAATTATGATGTAACTATAAAGAATTTTCCCCCAAAATATATGATGACTCTTAGAAAAGTTATATCAACTTATAAAGATGAAGGACTATTATGGCATCAGTCGTTTTTAGAGACAAAAGAACAAAATATCCAACTTGAATATCCCAATCATTCTAAGGCAGTCTTTTATGATACAGGATATCAAGAAGATTATGTAGATGTTGAAGTACAGGTTGCTGTATCTGGAAAATATAAGGATACTGAACATGTTAGATTTAAGACTGTCCCAAGCGTGACTGCTGCAACTGCTATAGTTAAAGGAAATTTCAATCAACTTACAGATACTTGTGAGGCTATTGGTAATTGGATATCAGACAATAATTATGAAATGGATGGTTCTATGTTTAATATTTATCATATAGGTCCTGATAAGGACAATAATCCTGATAATTGGGTAACAGAGGTGTGCTTTCCAGTTAAAAAGATATAAATCTATCTTGTATTTTAATTGGGATTAACAAAAACAAACCTATTATGCCTTGATATGTTGTTGTTTTAGCCAAACCTTCATCACCATCTTTTGTGGTAATAGTTTTGCTAGTACATGACTTAACTTTGTATTGATGCCATACACAGAAATATCTTTATTTTTCTTTGCATCTTTCAAAGCTTTTATGGCAACAACATCTGGAGTTACTATACCTGAGAATTTTTTTGTTCCTTTTTCAGCCTTAACTATCCCTCTTTCAAATAGATTTGTACTCATCCACCCTGGACATACAACAATTGCATTTATGCCTTTATCCTTAAGCTCAACATTTAATGCTCTTGTATAATTTCTTACGAATGCTTTAGTTGAACTATAAATATTTTGATATGGTAATGGCTGGAATGATGCTTGAGAAGAAACATTTATAATATGGCTACCCCTTTTCATATATGGGATACATATAAGACCCATTGCTACAACAGCAGTAATATTTAAATCAATCATATTAATAGATTCATCTATACTCAAATCATTATATGAACAGAATTTTGCAAAGCCTGCATTATTTACAAGGTACTTTATACATATATCTTCTTTATCTAAAAAGGTACCAAGTTCTTTTACTTCTTCTAGTTTTGACAAATCTTTCGAAAAAATTTTTATCTTACTTCCAAATTCATCTATTAATTGATTTAATCGCTCTTTGTTTCTTGCAATTGCCCATATTTCTGTTATTTCTTTTTCATTTACTAATAATTTCAGAAATTCTTTTCCAAACCCACTATTCGCACCAGTTACAATTGCAATGTTCTTCTGACTCATAATTTGTCTCCTTTTCTATTAAGTTTATATATTTAGACTTATATTTTGCAAATTAAACTTGCTCTATTCAAGAGTTATATAAATACTTATTGCAAAAGTGCTATTGAGTAGTCAGTTGACCATTTTATTGCTTTTGTTTGAAACTAAATGTATGATATATATAAATATAAATTTAACTCAAGGAGATAATAAAAATGAAAAAGTATGAATATGTTACTTTAAGCTATGAATCTCAATTTCTTGTAACTGGTGTAATGAAAGAACATCGCACAATTATCGAAGAATATGCAAAAAAAGGTTATCGTTATATTGGATTTATTCCCATAGAAATAAATGCCCATGGGTTCACAAGAAAAATTGATTTAGTTTTTGAAATCGAGGAATAAATACGTAAAATAGTGTGAAAAATAATACTTTTCGCTAATATTAATAGATAATCTAAGGTGGTGATTAAACTGACAATAGAAGAATACAATAACAAATACTCTATTGGAAATAAAATTTTACTTACTCTAAATAGTTTTAATAATAAAGAACTATACTATCATGAAACTGAAAACATATTAAATTTAATAAATGAAATAGATAAATTAACATCAAATAAAATATTTAGAACTATAGAAAACAAAAATGATTTAGCCTTAGAGTCTTATTATTCTAGTGTAATTGAAGGTGCTTTTTCAACTAGAAAGATTGCAAAATCTATAATTAGAGGAAAGATGAAACCAAGTAATAAAAGTGAGTATATGATTTACAATAATCATAGAGCCTTAGAATATGGATTATATAATTTAGATAAGTTATATAGTCACAAATTTATATATAATTTACATCATATATTGGGCGAAAACTGCTTAGATTCAGAAGAATATGAGTACAGAACTGAAAAAGTATATGTATGTAATTCAAAAGGTGAGATTATACATACAGGACTTGATCCTTTGAAAATATATGACTTTATAGATGAATTAATAGCTTTTATGAAAAATGGTAAAGTAAATGATTTAGTAAAGAGTGCAATAATTCATTTCTATTTTGTATATGTTCACCCTTTTAGTGATGGTAATGGAAGAACATCAAGAGCCTTATCGTATCTATATTTAATTAATAAAGGATATGATACTTTTAAAGAATTTTCAATATCATATATGATATCTAAAAACAGAACTAAGTATTATAAGGCTATACTAGATGTAGAGAATAAGGGATATAATTTAACTGTATTTATAGAGTTTATGCTCAAGTCTATAATACAATCTATCAATGAAATGCGTGATATGCATGATAGAAAGTCTTTAGAGAGTATACTAAAAGAGGAATTATTTGAAAATGACATAACTCTATCAGCAACAGAAGAACATATATTAAAATATGTTTGTAATAAAGATAACTATTCTATGACATTAGAAAACTATATTAAAAAGAATAAAAGTAGATACTTAAAGGCTGGAATAAAGGAAATCGAGTTAGTTGACCAGTTGATGGAAGTGTTTAATAATCTTGAAGAGATAGAACTTTTATCAAGAGAAAAGGATGTATATAAAGTTAATGAGAAGTATTTGAAAATGCTTGATATATATTAAAAATTTATCATAAAATATTTTAATAAAGAAATGAATCCCATTATAAGGATTCATTTCTTTATGTTATTTATAATATATTTTAAGAAGTGTATTTATAATAATATACAGTTTCTTTTCCAATACGCTCAGAGCCAATATTCGCCCATTTTTCTCCATAGGTAGATTTTATCTGAGAAATATCTGAATCTGTTGATTTAACAATCAAGCCAGCCTGAGATTTAAATATGCCCTTTTTCTTATTAACATCTCCAAATCTCAATGTACCTCCATTCAATAGTAATAAATTTCCGTTTTCATGGTGTTGCATTGTGCTAATTCCATTGACAATTTCTGGTTTAGAGGAATCAATAAATATATAATCATTAAAGTTATTTTGTAATCTTAAATTTCCACCTCCATTGTCTGCTTTTATTATATAACCCTCGGCATCTATATTACATTTCAATATAGCATTTGGTATTTGAAGAATTTCAAATACATAAACTTTGTGCTCATATTCTAATTCATCATCCCAGTTATCTTTATTATCACTAACTAAATTAATATGGCAATTAGTAAAATAATTTCCACTAAACAGAGAATATGCTTTTTCATCTTTATCTTTTATTTTTAAATAAGTATCATAATCAGTGTTATAATAACGTTGACCACATCTTCTTATAATACCAGATATACAAGTATCTCTTATTGAATCAAATAAAAAGCCACAATGACCACATTGATCGATTGTAATATTATTGATTTTATAACTACCATATCCTTCAAGATTCTCAATTTGACTACTTTCTAGACCAACTTCTTGTATTTTTTCAATATTTACATTATTTATGCTAGTACCAGTCATAATTCTCATTCCATTTTTACATTTATATATTCTACTGTTAGAGATAATTGCATCAATACCTGCATCAACACCTAATCCACAAGAAGAAACTGTAATATCATTTGAAATTGCATAATATGGTATCTGAATTCCTATACCTGAGAAACCACTTATATGAAGATTTTCATAATGACCAAGACCTCTAGTATTATCCCTTAGACCATCAGTTGTAATCGCTGATACACACTCTAAGTCTTCACCATTATCATTTTTCTTAATGAGCATTTCATAATGATAATGTGGATTTCCTTTTGTTGGGGGGTCATCGTGAACAAGTATCTCACAGCTGTCAGAATAAAAACTTATATTTTTAATACATTGTTTTCTTTTTACTAATGTAATAATACTCATGTTAGGGATTCCACTTGTTATAAATTGTGTAGCAGATGTTGATGAATCAGAATCTCCTAGTAATGTAATTTCTTTATTAATAGTAATACCAGTTTTAAATAAATATTTACCTTTTGGAAAGTATAAAACACAAAAGTCCAGTTCATTAATAATCTTCTGTATAAGAAGTCCTACATCTTCTGAACCATCGTTTTTAATATCAGGCTCTCTTTCTAATACATTAATCCATTTTTCATACTTAAATTCTTCCATAATATCATCTATTCCTTTCTTATTCACTTTCAATGTTACATGATTTTTTTAGTTATCAGTTTGACTATATTAAACTCATTAAAACTAGAATTTTAGAAAACTACCTCGTTGAGCTTAATAAATTTGCTTACTTATCTATCATTTTATGATAATGAACCGTATTTTCAAACTCTACCTTTTTACCAATTTTTTCCCATTTTCCACCATAAGAACTAGCCACTTCATCACTTGTTACTTTTGTTGTTGTTAGGATATCGCTTATCTGTGGACTATACATTTTAAGCTCTTTATTATTGCTATTTATATACATATCACCCTTTTTTATCTTGATTTTATCACCATAATCCTCTTCAGATACACCAATCCCATTGATGCTACTAATCTCACCATCATGGAATATAACTGTTTGTCCTTTGTTATTGTATATTAAATTTCCTTTTTCTGACTCAAGAACCATATCAGTAGCATCTATAGTGCATCTTAATAATACATTTTTGGTTTCAAATGCCTTTATGAGATATACAGTGTGATTTTCTTTTCCTTTATCTTCCCAATTGTCTGTATTATCATTTGGTATTGTTATATTACTTGCTTCTATTGAATTTCCATATAATAAATAATATGCTTCCTCAACCTTTTCATCTAACTTTAAGTAGTCATCATAGCTAAAATTAAAATAATATTGCCCACATCTTGAGACATTGCCTAATATTTGGGTATTAGATATTGAATCAAATTTGAATCCACAATAGCCACATTGGTCAATTGTGATATTTGTAATAAAGTTTGAGCCCTTACCAACATTGTTAATAGCAATCTTACCTACTTCTTCAACTCTCATACCATTGATAAATGTTCCAGTAGAAATTTCCATTCCATAATCACATCCCCAAGCCTTTCCATTAGTAATTATCGAATTTTCCCCTGCACTAATACCATGATTACATGAAAAAACAGTGATATCATTTACTGTAGAATTATTAGACATTTTAAGTGCAATTTCACCAAAACCACCAAAATCTACATTTTCATAGTGACCAGACCCTTCTGGTGTATTTTCACATACAATTGCTGATATACATTTCCCTTTGTGTTCGCTTTTGAATGTTATTTCATGATGAAATCCTGGTTTACCATTTGCAGGAGGCGCACTATAACTATTGGTATTACAGTTATTTGATTGAAAAGAAATACTTTTAATACAATGCTTTACTCCCTTTACTGTTATTATTGTGAAACTTTCCATTGTCCCATTTTCTATCTCTTTTTCATCAAATTTACCAGAAAATTGTGTCGCTCCTGAATAAAAATCTTTATGATTTGGATTATTCGACCTAAAATAGGTATCTCCACATAGCGTTAAGCGCTTATTAATCTCTATACCACTTGTAAATAGGTATTTCCCTCTTGGAAAATATATAATGGAATCTTCTGGTGCAGCATTTATGATTTCTTGCACTCTATAACTTACATTTTCTTTTTCAGTATTACAAACTCCATAATCTAAAACATTAATCCACCCATCTGTTTCTTTAATTATTATCGGTTCTCCCATAATTCACTACCTCCTAATTTTAGAATTATTCTTCTATTTTTTTATAATAGTACATAGGATTACCAGCAAGTGTTTTTACACCTATTTGCTCCCATGTTCCACTGTGTAATTTACTTATTTCTTCTTCAGAATCTAATATTGATGATATGACAGTATTCTTTCTTAATCTAGGAACTATTAAGTCCTGTACACCATTTTTTATACTAAGTGTATTGTCACTTATCTTAAGTAAATCACCCTGATTTGTATCAGAAATCTGAACGCCACCTACAGAACAAAGTTCACCATCATAAAACTTATAAGTATTTCTACCATTTTCCAATAATAAGTTACCTTTTGCACATTGTACAAAACTATCTGCCTCAGCATCACATTCTAGCATTACATTAGTTGTCTCATTTGCTTTGATTACATGTATCTTGCGCTCTAAACCATTTTCTAAAGCATCAATGTTATTATTCATTAATACAATATTACAGTTCTCTAAAGTATCTCCATAAAATATTGAATAAGCATCTTCTTTTCTATCTGTCATATTCTTATAAGTATCATAATCAACATTTTTATAATACTGAGCACATTTAGTAAATCTTGCATTTACTTGACTATTAGCCATTTTTTCAAACTTAAATCCGCAGTATCCACAATTATCAACTGAAAGGTTCATCATAAGGTTAAAACCAAGCCCTTTATTATTAATACCTATTTCTTGAATGCCTTCTATTTTTACGTTGTTTACACTGACACCAGTCGTAATTTCCATTCCGTTTTTGCATCTATAAACCTTACTACTAGAAAGCATGGATTTCTCTCCAAGTTTTATACCAAGTCCACATGAAGTAACAGTGATATCATTTGCAGTAGCGTAAAATGGAACTTCTATTCCTGTTTTTGAAAAGCCAGAAATATATAAATGCTCAAAATGTGATAGACCTTGTACTCTTTCTCCTTCTGTGATAGCAGATACATTTTCAGGTAATTTACATTCTATTTCTCTATTATCATAATAAAAGTTAATATTTTTGATTGTTTGATTTGCTTCTGTCAATGTAATAATGCTTATATTAGAAACTCCTCGAGTTATAAAATTTGTTGCTCCTACAAGAGATGGTTGTTCTTTACCTTCTACTTGCTTTGGAACATCCCCTCCATAATAAGAATTTCCTTGAAGTGTTATTTGTTGGCTAATTTTAATACCTTTTTCAAATAAGTAGTCCCCATTTGGAAAGTATATAACAGAATCTTTTAGTGATTCATCAGAAACAATCTCTTGTATCATATCACTTACATCTTCTTTTCCAGTAATGTCTATCTTGTTGTTTAGTTCCAGCACATTAACCCAGTCTGGAGTTTTAGTTTCAATTGCCATGATTAATTCCCCTTTTTAAAATTTAAATTATTTGTATCTACAGGAATAAGTGTATTTTTACTATAACTAGAGCAAGTAAGTATATTTTTATGATATTTGAGACAATCGTTATAATGAAATATCTTGGATTTCAATAATTAAGATATTGAATAAACGGATTGAACATTGCATTCATAAATAAGTTGATAGGTTTTCTCTTTTTGTAATAACACAATTCCTGTTATCTTATAGTACTATGAGAAAACCTCTTAAAAGTAGTCAATTCGTTTATAAAATGATTATATTTTGTTTATAAATTGATTATATATAAATAATTTGTAATTCTAAGATTACTAGAATTAACTAGTCCAAAACTACTTATATACAAGATATTTGCAAATACTCTTAGCATATAAAACGAGATGTATCTTATTTTGAACTTTCTATGATAATAAATCTAAAAATATTAAATATTCCATCATAATTAAGTGTTCTGTAAAAAAATAATTACTTCTTTATGAATGGTAATTCCATATATTTGTTTTATTTTATGTATGAGATAATCAATAAAAACAAAGAAAACGATTGATGAAGAATTATTGTAATGAAAGAATTAGCTATCAAAATTTTAAAAGGGCTTGATGGTTTAAAGGGTATAATCATTTAACACAAGTTATGAGTGTTCTCGGAAATGATAAAGCACTATTACATACTGTTTATAATATAGGGTTGGTTGTTTGTGGTATTACTCTTTTAATAAGGTAGATGTTGTATTTTATGAAAACTTAAATAAACTAGAGGCTAAAGGTTATATAAAAGAGAACCAAATAAACCAAGAGAAATTCAAATCTTGCATAATTAATTAAAAATGAGTTATCTGAATATGATATATACTATATCACCTTTAGATAACTCATTGTTTTAATCTTCTTAATTTAACCGTTTCAATTATTAAAATACATCATTTTCTATTTCTACACATTTAGTATTCTTTTTCATGTCATCCAGTACCTTTAGTGCACTAAAATCAATTAAATTATGTTGTTTATATTTAAATCCGATTTCTCTTAATTTTGAATTTAATAAAATAGCGAGCAATAGTATTCCAAAAGAAAATAAATATTTCGAAGAGATGTTAGAAGCATTATAAATACTAAAGCTCAGAAATAAACATATGAATATACCAACAATAGCCAAACTGATACACATTACTTTATATTTTAATCTTCTATCTTTAATACAAACTCTTATAAATAAATCTTCATTTAATATTTCTTTAGCTATTTGATAATCTTCCATATTGCAATACATCTTCTCGTATTTTTTCTTATTTAGTTTATCATATTCTTCTACTAATTTTCTTTCGATATCGTTTTTAGGTTCATATATATAAGACAATTTATCTCCTCCACTCTATTTATTTGCTTCTATATTTTTAATATAAACAAATTTAGACTCATACAATTTAAATTTATCATTTTCTATAACTATTTTATCATTAAATGCCTTAAAATGTTTTGATATTTTTATAAATATGCATCGTACTATATTTATGTATAACACTTTCATCGTTCTCCATTTAGCACAACATCCATTATAAAATGTGTTACAACACACAAAATATCATCACATATTCTTGATTAAATTTGTAATTGAGATAAATTATTTAGAAATAAATAGTAGTAAAGACTTGCAAATCATACAATATGTGCAATATGTAATACTAAGGTAGCATAGATTTGCAGATTAAATTCCAATTCTACTCTTCTACTCCATATAAAAACAATGTAACAAAAGCTAAAAATGAACAAATAACTCCAACAAAACAAAAAAGATAAAAAAGCAAAGTACTCATGTTATGACTTAAAGTACCTTGCTTTGCCTATATCTTAAAAAAAATTTACAACCTATAATCTATTCCAACTCAAATGCCCCTGTATAAAGACTATAATAAACGCCTTTTTGATTGATTAAATCATCATGAGTACCTCTTTCTATTATACGTCCCTGCTCAAGAACTATAATTGAATCTGAGTTTCTAACAGTAGACAACCTATGTGCTATTACAAAAACAGTTCTACCCTTCATAAGATTATCCATACCTTGCTGTACCAACACTTCTGTACGTGTATCAATAGAAGATGTAGCTTCATCAAGAATCATTACTGGTGGATTTGCAACTGCTGCACGGGCAATCGAGATTAATTGTCGTTGACCTTGCGAAAGACTAGCACCATTTTGTGTCAATATAGTCTGATATCCGTTTGGTAGCCTAGTAATAAAATCATGTGCATTTGATAATTTAGATGCCTCAATGCACTCTTTATCTGTAGCATCCATTTTACCATATCTTATATTATCCATAATTGTACCTGTAAACAGGTTGACATCTTGTAATACAACCCCCAATGAATGGCGTAAATCTGTCTTTTTAATTTTATTGATGTTAATACCATCATATCGAATTTTTCCATCTGCCAAATCATAAAAACGGTTAATCAAATTTGTGATGGTAGTTTTTCCAGCTCCAGTTGCACCGACAAATGCTATTTTTTCTCCTGCTGTTGCTTCCAATACTATGTTTTGTAGCACTAATTTCTTTTCTGTATATCCAAAATCTACATCAGAGAACTGAATATTTCCTTTTAAAGGAGTGTATGTTATTGTACCATCATGATGAGGATGTTTCCATGCCCACACCCCTGTATTGTCAGTTGTTTCTATTGCTTCACTATTATTAAATCTAGCATGTACTAGTGTAACATATCCATTATCTTGTTCAGGTTCTTCATCAATTAATTCAAATATACGTTCTGCACCTGCCAATGCCATAGCCATCATACTAATCTGTTGCGCAATCTGTGATACAGGCATACAAAATGTCTTTGACAAGTTTAAGAAAGCCACAATCATTCCAACTGTAATAGAGCCTACACTATGCAGTGCCATAAGACCTCCCAAAAGAGCAATTAACACATATTGCAAATTACCAAGTTGCATAACAGTTGGCATAAGTATGTTACCATATTTATTTGCTTGTGTAGAATCTAAACATAAATCTCCATTCTTTTTATCAAATTGCTGTTTTGCATCTTCTTCATGGCAGAATACTTTAATTACTTTTTGACCATTTATCATTTCTTCAATATAACCTGTAATGTTTCCTAAAGTTTCTTGTTGCTTTATAAAGTATTTTGCACTTGCACCACCAATTTTTTTAGTAGCTATACTCATAATGACTGTTACTATTAAAACTAGAATTGTCAGAGGTACATTACTTATAAACATAGAAATCAATATAACAACTACTGTAATAATAGCCGAAATAAATTGTGGTAATGCCTGTGAAATAAACTGACGCAATGTGTCTGTATCATTGGTATAATGGCTCATAACATCTCCATGTGTATGAGTATCAAAATAACGAATAGGAAGTTTTTGCATATGTACAAACATGTCATCTCTAATCTCTTTCAACGTTCCTTGAGAAATTTTTACCATAATTCTATTATAGAGAAATGTTGCAACAACTCCTAAGACATAAATACATGCCATTAAAACAATTGTATATAATAATCCACTAAATGATGGATTCTCTTCAAGTAAAAGTGGAGTTATATAGTCATCAATCAATGTTTGCAAAAACAAAGAACTTATAACAACTGTACAAGAGCTGAAAAGAATACATACAACAACTGTACTAAACAAAACTTTATGTCGTCCTACAATGTAAGATAGAAGTCGTTTCCATACACTGAATACTTTTATTTCCATTACTTATCATCTCCCTTCGTTTGTGAATCATAGATTTCTCTATAGATTACATTTGTTTTCAGCAATTCCTCATGTGTACCATATCCATTGATTTTACCGCCTTCCATAACGATAATATAATCAGCATCTTCCACTGAAGAAATACGTTGTGCAATTATAATTTTTGTAGTATTTGGTATCTCCTCACTGAATGACTTTCTAATCATCGAATCAGTTTTTGTATCTACTGCACTTGTAGAATCATCCAGTATTAAAATCTTTGGTTTTTTTAGCAAGGCTCTTGCAATACACAGTCTTTGCTTTTGACCACCAGAGACATTTGTACCTCCCTGTTCAATATAAGTGTCGTATTTATCTGGAAATGTATCAATAAAAGGACTTGCCTGTGCCAATTTACACGCATGTATTATTTCTTCTTCACTAGCATGTTTATTTCCCCAAAGTAGATTTTCTTTAATTGTTCCAGAAAATAACTCATTTTTTTGGAGAACCATTGCTACTTCATTACGAAGTGTAAATAAATCATAATCTTTTACATTTACACCTCCTATTGTAATTTTTCCCTCTGTAACATCATAAAGTCGTGGTATTAACTGAACCAACGAGCTTTTTCCACTTCCAGTTCCACCTATAATCCCCAATGTTGAGCCAGTTTCTATATGAAATGAAATATTTTTTAGACATTCTTTTTCTTTATCATCTACATAACTGAACGATACATTATCAAAACTTATATCTCCATTTTCCATATGATATACAGGATTATCGCCGTTTTTTAAGGAACTTTCTTCATCTACTATTTCTATAATTCGTTCAGAAGAAGCTCTTGCCATATTAATCATAACCATAACCATAGATAACATCATAAGACAATTAAGAATGTTCATGGCATATGCAATTAAACTTGAAAGTTCCCCTGTAGTCATTGTGGTTGCATTGCTTGAGACTATCATCTTTGAACCAAACCAACAAAGCAGTAGTGTACAGCAATATATGGAGAACTGCATTAATGGCATATTATATGCAACAATTTCTTCAGCTTTTCCAAACGTCTTGTATATTTTTTCTGAGATACTCTTAAACTTCTTGATTTCAAATTTCTCTCTTACAAAAGATTTAACTACTCGTATACCTGTGAGATTCTCTTGCACAACACCATTTAAATCATCATAAATATTGAACACTCTTTCAAAATAAGGATGGGAACGGTTTACAATGAGATATAAACCCACTCCAAGAATTGGAACTGCAATCAAAAATATAAATGATAGACTTGTATTAACCATAAATGCTGCAACCAGTGAAAATACAAGCATAAGTGGAGCACGCACAGCCACACGAATAATCATCATATAAGCATTTTGAACATTTGTAACATCTGTGGTTAATCTTGTTACAATACTTGAACTTGAAAACTTATCAATATTAGCAAAAGAATAGCCCTGTATTTTGTAATACATATCCTTTCTTAAATTTTGTGCAAACCCAGCAGATGCAGTAGCACAAAAGCTTCCAGACAGGATTCCAAAACATAATCCTAAAAGTACACAAACAATCAAAATAGTGCCAAGTAGTACTAGCGTCTGTGTATTGTTTCCACTGATTCCTACATCAATCATTTGTGCCATAATTAGAGGAATCAAAATTTCCATCAAAACTTCCAATATAACAAACACTGATGTTAGTATGGAAGCAGTTTTATACTCTTTAATAGAACGAGCTAATTTTTTAATCATACTCTATCTCCTTTTCTAAATAAATTTTAAGATGTTGACTTATTCTAGGTTTTATCAGACAACTTCAATTATCTATAATTTTCTTACTTAACTTTTCTTTATTTCGTATAGAAATGGATATACTTAGATGCCTAATATTTAGAATTTTATCATTATATCTTTTGAATGAGAATTTCAAAAAACGCAATAACATTAGATAAAATCTAATGTTATATTGAAATTATATTATCTTACAATTATACTTTTGATATGGAAGGAAGGTGCTCTATGAATACTCAACAATTAGAATGTTTCGTATGTGTTGCTGACAAGTTAAATTTTACAAAAGCTGCAGAAGAACTTTTTTTATCTACTCCTACAGTTACTCACCATATCAAAAATCTAGAAGAAGAATTAGGAGCAAAATTATTTATACGAAATTCAAAAATGGTTAGACTGACAGAAATTGGAACTATGTTTTATAGTGATGCCAAAGATATACTCAACAAAATAGAAGTATCACAGAAAAGGATATCAAAAGCTACTTCTCAGAACACTTCTTTTTTGCGTATTGGATGTTCTAGTCATGCTGAACTCAATAAATTAAAAAATGTATTGTCAGACTTACGAATCGTCTTCCCACAGGTATACCCTTTAATCTTTATGGAGGATTATTTTAAGCTTAAAAATTTATTCAATAATAAACATTTAGACATTATGCTCTCAACAAGAGAAATGATTAGAGATATGAAAGAGTGTTCTTTTAAAAAATTAAAGGATGCTAAAAATTATGCTATTATGTCATCACAATCCACACTCGCTGAGAAAGATAGTCTAACTTTTGATGATTTAAAGACAAATTGCTTGATTATATTAAATCCTAAATTTATACCATTTCAACATGGAAATATATTGCAGGAGAAGATAGCATTACATTCTCAAAACCACTTTAATATTGTATGTGAAAATGACCAAGCAAGTATCCTTCTTGCAAATTGTGGGTATGGTATAGCAATATTGCCTGAACATTGTATTCCAATAGAAAATGATGGCTTTGTTATTCGACCAATCATTGAACAAGCTATCATCGAATACGGTATTGCATATCAAAAAAACGTAAAAGAAAAATATATTCGATTCTTTATAGACAATTTTAATTGCTTGTAAATAAAAAAGAAGAGCCTTATATAAAGGTTCTTCTCTTTTATTTCAATATATATTATTACCTATTTCATTTTTATTGACTTACTATATTTATTGATGACATTCCATTTACCATTTTCTTTTCTTAATTCAAGGCTTATTTTTGAATAACAATCTTCTCCAGATTGTGTTACTATGACCTTATCTCCAAACTCATTCTTATAACTATGTTCTTCTATCTTATTTTTCGTATGACCTACCACAATAGCATCTATTCCGTCTACTGACATTGCAAGTTTTTTTATCTCGCTACTTGGATTTTTCAGTGCCATATTATTATCTGAATGAACAACTGCAACGATTACATCTGGATTTTCCTTTTGCATAACTCTTATCCATTCTTCTGCATCTTTTACTAAATTGTTGGTATACAATTCTTCTGTTTTTTCAGGAGTATTTAAAGTTTTTGAATCTTTTTCTGACTTTAAATCACTAGAATCTTTTTTATCTTTGTCTACAGTAAGACCCAATACTCCAACCTTTATACTCCCCTCCCTAGTTTCCACTTTATGCATTATATATGGTTTTACATAATTGTCTCCAGACTCATTGTATATATTAGCTGACAAAACTGGTATCTTCATTTCCTCAAAATTTTCTATAATAGAATCTAAGATAGATTTTTTTTCTTTAAAATTCTTTTTATCCGATGTAAGCTCATGGCTACCAAGTACTACAGCATCATAACCAAGGTATACAATTGGCCATTCATTTATTTTTTTATGGATACCTTTCTTTGAATTGTACTGCCACTCTTTAGACCACTTAGTCATTTCCTTTGCATTGGTATCCAGAAAATCCCCAGTATCAATAAATATAGGTTGGACATCCCTATCTCTTTCATTAAACAGACTGACTGCCATTTCATCTGAAAAATTTTGATGTAGACCAGATGTTGTGATTATATTTACTTCCTTTCCAAATATTTTTAACTCACTGTACTTATCTTTTATATACCACTTCTCATTCTTCTTATCCAACTTAAAATTAATCTTTGATATACTATTACCATGAGCTCCAGGTTGTGTTACTATTACTTCTTCACCCGACTTATTTTTATATGTATGCTGTTCTATTTTTTCATGTGTATGCCCTGCTACAATAGCATCTATACCATCTAAAGTAGTTGCTAATTCCTTTATTTTATTTCCTGGGTTTTTAGGATTTTTAGGTTCTTCACCTGAATGCACTATCGCAATTATTACATCTGGTTTCTCCTTTTCCATAACTTTTACCCACTTTTTAGCATCTTCTACTAAATCATTTGCATAGAGCTCTCCTTTATATTGTTCTTGTTCTCCAAGTTCTCTAGCTTTTTTATCTTCCTCAAAATTTTTAAATCTTGAGCGCTCACCTACTTCCTTTATAGTCAGACCTAGTATTCCAACCTTTACATCTCCCTTATCAGTCTGTACATTTTTCATTACATATGGTTTTACATAGTTTTCTCCAGATTGTTTATATACATTTGCCGACACTAATGGTATGTTATTATTTTCAAAATCAGAAACCAGTTTATCAAGGCTTTGTTTATCATTAGAAACAAATTCATGATTTCCAAATGTAACTGCATCATATTTTAGTTTTGCCATTTCTTTAGCTAAGGGAACCTCTCCTTCACGTGGTTCAGCTATTTTTTTATACTCTGGTATCCCATCTTTAAATCTTACCAGTTTTTGTCCAGTAAACCACTTATTCATTTCACCACTTTGCATATCAAAAAAATCACCTGCATCTACCATGAGTAGATTCTCATCATATTTTCTTTCTTCCTCCACATAAGATACCAAATTATCTGGAATAATTGAGTGTAAATCACTTGTAGCAAGTACATTAATTTCTGTATCTTTAGTACTTTGACATCCTGTGAGTAATACTATTAAAAATATTATTGATGCCACTATAATAAATTTTATTTTCATAAAAGCCTCCCCCTTAGATTTTGGATGATAATAAAATTTAATACCATGCTTTATCTTTACTATATAAGTTTGTACTATTTATTATACTAAAAGAACTATATGTAAATTCCTTTTTAATCAAATCTACATATAGTTCTCAATATTTTTTATTCGTAAAACAAAACCTACTCTAGTAAACTCAGATTATCAATTAAGATTTCTACTAGTATACTCACATATATTTACCACATTTAAATACTCTTATCTACTCATCTTATCCATACTACTAATATTAGCTACTTTACTGTATCTATAAGTTTTATAAAATTATTCAACTGCTACTGTTTTACTAGACTTATCATTAATAACCCATGAACCTTTTTCTTTATTTACTTTAAAAGTAATTTTAGAATAGTATTTACCATGTTCACCTGGTTGCGTCACTATAACTTTATCTCCAGCTTTATTTTTATAGTCATGTTCATCTATTTTTTCATGAGTATGACTAGCTACAATCGCATCAATTCCATCTACTGTAGTTGCTAGTTCCTTTACTCTATTCCCAGGATGTTTTGGGTTTTTAGGTTCTTCCCCTGAGTGCACTACTGCAACTATTATATCTGGTTTTTCTTTTTCCATCACTTTTACCCATTTCTTTGCTTCTTCCACTAAATCATTTGCGTACAATTTATCTTTGTATTGAAATTGCTCTTGTAAATTTACATTTTTAAGACCTTTCCCTACTTCTTTTATAGTAAGCCCTAATACTCCTACTTTTAAGTTTCCTTCTTTTGTCTTTAAATCTTTTATAATGTATGGCTTTACATAATTTTCACCAGATTGCTCATATATATTTGCTGATACTACAGGAATATTCACCTGCTCAAAATCCTTTATAACAGCATCTACAAGACGTTTATCTGACCAAAACTCATCTTTTTCGGATACAAACTCATGATTTCCAAATACTACTGCATCATACCTACCCTGACTCATAGATTTAACCATTGGACACTTACCAATCGGTTTTCCAGTATTGTTATCTCTTATATTTTTCCACTCTTTATACCACTTAGTCATTTCATCTGTTTGAGGGTCTAAAAAGTCACCTGCATCTACTACAACAGGTTCAATCAGATTATTTCGCTCCTTAAGAATACTAGTTGTTAATTTATCAGAGAAGTGTGAATGTAAATCTGCTGTAGCAATTATATTTACATCTTTATCAATTAAGTTTAATTTGCTAGACTTATCTTTTATCTCCCACTTACCATTCTTCTTATCTAACTTAAAATTAATCTCTGACACACTATCTGCATGTGGACCAGGTTGTGTGACAATGACTTCCTCACCAGAGTTATTTTTATAAGTATGTTGTTCTATTTTTTCATGAGTATGCCCTGCTACGATAGCATCTATGCCATCTACAGTAGTTGCTAATTCTTTTACTCTATTTCCTGGGTTTTTAGGATTTTTAGGTTCTTCACCTGAATGTACAGTGGCAATTATTATATCAGGCTTCTCTTTTTCCATCACTTTTACCCATTTTTTAGCATCTTCTACTAAATCATTTGCATATAATTTTCCTTTATAATCCTCTTGTTCCCCAAGTTCTCTAGCTTTTTTATCTTCTTCAAAATTTTTAGATTCTGAGCCTTCACCTACCTCATTTATAGTTAGACCTAGTATTCCAACTTTTACGTCTCCCTTGTCAGTCTTTACACCTTTCATTATGTATGGCTTTACATAGTTTTCTCCAGATTGTTTATATATATTTGCTGACACTAATGGTATATTATTATTTTCAAAATCAGAAACCAGTTTGTCAAGACTTTGCTTATCATTAGAAATAAATTCATGATTTCCAAATGTAACTGCATCATATTTCAGCTTTGCCATTTCTTTAGCTAAAGGGACTTCACCTTCACATGGCTCAGCTATTTTTTTGTACTCTGGCATACCATCTTTAATTCTAACCAGTTTTTGTCCAGTAAACCACTCTTCCATTTCGTCACTTTTCATATCAAAGAAATCTCCTGCATCTACCATAAGTAGATTCTTGTTCTTTGCTCTTTCTTCTTTTACATATGAAACTAGAGAATCTGTTACCATTGAATGTAAGTCAGTTGTCCCTAATATTTTAACTTCTATGTCTGATGTGGCTTTTTCCATATTTTTAGTACTTTGACATGATACAAGTAATACCATTAAAAACATCATTGATGCTATTATGACAGATTTTATTTTCATAAAAACCTCCCTCTTAAATTTTAAGATTACAACAAAATTTAACATAATAATTTATTTTAGTTATAGTAGCTTATATGATTATAAGCAATATTCACTTAAGCAACAAATTCTTATATTTAAGTTTACATGATAACTTCCGAGATTACTTTATTCTATCTAAATCTAATTACTAAACGCTTCTTAAGATAGTAGCAATACCTACAAAGTAATATGACAAGAATTATCAAAGTAATTTATAAAGACCTATTTTTATAACTTTCTATGTACCTTAATACTGTTTCTAAATTATTTTTCATATTTGCCACTTTCTCTCTTAACTAAATCAATTATATGTGTTTCTAGAATATATGGCAAAGTGCATATTTTCAAGTTTTAAGCATCTACTTGTACAAATTTACCTACTTTTTTGCAAGTTTAATTGAGGTATATGTAAATTTTGACTTTTTACATAATTTTTCTAAAATAATATAATTATAATATAAATTATAGAAACTATTGATATTTTGAAGAATAATCTTTTATTTCCTATAAAATCTATTTATATTTTCTAATCTTATGATGAATGGATATAAGTTTTATAAAGAATCCTCCATATTAAAAAGAGAATCATTGACATTTTTTATACAGTGTTTTATATGGATTTTATTTATGGAAGGTATTTAGTGTATATAATTAAACTTAAGATATAATTTTTTATTTAAAGAGCTATTAAATATTATATGTTCTTTAATTTTAATTATTTCAAATTTTTATATATGATTTAAATTTATAAAATTGATAAATAATAGCAATGAACAAGAATACAAGCTACAAAATTAGATAGTAAAATAAATCATAAGAATAATATAATAGAAAAATCAAAAAGTCAAAAAACATGCCTATTTGAAAGTAACATGTTCCCTATTAAAGTAAAGAACTACATTGTACCACTCCACATCCTTGTGTGAAAGGGTACAAAGAAGTTCGATTTTATTTATACTAGTCTTTATAACTTACAAATTCATTATTTTTTAGGATTTACAAGTTCATCAAGTAACTTTGGAAGTAGTTCATCTATTTGCTCATCACTAAACTGGCAAGTTCCAACAGCTTTATGTCCCCCACCACCATACTTAAGCATTAGACTACCAACATCCACACTAGAAGTTCTATTTAAAATACTATATCCAACGGCTACAGAGCATCCTTTTCCACCTTTACCATTTACAATCCAAGCAGATATATTTTGTTCTGGATACATACTGTAAATCATAAAACGATTCCCTGTGTAGATTGTCTCAACTCCACGTAAATCAGAAATGATAACATCGCCTTCTACACGTGTATATTTGGCAACCATCTCTTTAAATTTACTTGTTTGTTCAAAATAAACGTCTATACGTTCTTTTACATCTGGTAAATCTAAAATTTCTTTTGTACTTAAAGTTCTACATGCATCAATTAACTTCTCCATTAATTGATAGTTAGATATAGTAAAGTTTCTCCAACGACCAAGACCAGTTCTTGGGTCCATAAGGTAACCAATCAAAATCCATCCAGTTGGATTTTGTACTTCTTCTATTGTAAGATTTCCTGAATCAACTTTATCTACTGCCTCTAACATTTCATTAAAATGAGGAAATCTTTCACTTCCACCATAATACTCATAAATAATTCTTGCACAAGAAGGAGCAATACGACTTTCGCCTTTATACTTTCCTAGAAGTTCATTTCTCTCAAACTCACTAGAATGATGGTCAAACCAAAGACCACACCCCTCAACAAATGGTACATTTGCAAGACAATCATCTTCTGTTACCTCAACCAGGCCATCCTGTAAGTCTTTAGGATGAGCAAATTTCCAATTATCAATAATACCTGCTTCTTTTAATAGTGCACCACATACCAATCCATCAAAATCAGAACGTGTAATTAACCTCATAATTTTCATCCCCTTTACTTTAAATATGTCATATATACAACAATCTTTTCCTTAGATATATCATATCACTTTATATGTCACCTTGATATACATTTTATTACATACAGTGAAATAAAAATACTAAAAAAATAACAGCTTGGTATAAAGATTAAACTGTTATTTTTTTAGTATTTTATTGCTCTTCATCTTCTTTAGGTGGTGTAATTATTAACCCTATAGAGTGCATTTTTCTTCCCTCTCCATTTGAATTATTTCTAAGAGGTTCTAGTATACTAGCAATCTTTTTACTTGCTTCAGTTATCTCATCAACACTAGCATATACTGGACAGACAGAAAATCCTGAACCATCTTTTAGAATATCCTTTTCCTCTCTTTTGGCATACTCATAAAACTCTTTTAAAAATACCATCATATATTGAGTAAATAGTTGTGCATATTCTTCTCCAGAATTTTCATTTATAATAGTCTTTACATCATCAGCTATGTCTAACTTCATAGCATATACTTTTTCAACAGTTCCTCTTATTTTATGCTCTTCAACTACCTTTATAATGTCATCTTCTAGCATTTTATTAAGATAGCGATAAAGTGTAGCTTTTGATATATCTTGAAATTTTTCTCCTAATTGTTTTGCTGTAGTTCTATTATTTGAAAAAATCTCAAGTACCAACTTACATTTAGTTGGATTTACAAAGCAATCCATCAACTTATCATTCATATTATATACCTCCTATAATATTATTAATAAGATAATATTATCATGTTGATAACGTTAATTCAATATTGACTGGAAATTTTATACACTAGTTTAAGATATCATATTTTATAGTAAATTAAGAACAGTAACACCACTTTCATAGACAGTTTCTTTTTAAAAAATAAAAAAAGCCCTTGAATTATTCACATAACTCAAAGACTTTACGTTTCATGATTTAATACTAAGCTAATTTTGCTTTAGCAACTTCTGCTAATTTTGCAAATCCTTCTGGGTCTTGTATAGCCATTTCAGATAACATCTTTCTGTTAACTTCAATACCAGATAATTTTAATCCATTCATTAATCTTGAATAAGATATTCCATTCATTCTAGCAGCTGCATTTATTCTTTGTATCCAAAGTTTTCTGAAGTCTCTCTTCTTTAATTTTCTTCCTATATAAGCATTTTTTAATGCTTTCATTACGAATGTATTTGCTGGTCTATATAATTTGCTTCTAGATCCTCTGAATCCTTTTGCAAGTTTTAATATTTTCTTATGCTTTTTACGAGCGTTCATAGCTTTTTTAACTCTTGCCATCGTTATGACCTCCTTTATATCCCTCTTCTATAGTTATTATTTATAATCTGTATCTTAGTATGGTAATAATTGTGCTATTCTCTTAGCATCTCCATCACTTACTAAAGTTGATTTTCTTAAGTTCATTTTAGTTTTTGCAGATTTTTTAGTTAATATATGTTTTTTATAAGCTTTAGCTCTCTTTAACTTTCCAGTTCCTGTTTTCTTTAATCTCTTTGCTGCACCTCTATGAGTTTTCATTTTAGGCATGACAAATTCCTCCTCTCAGTTAATCATCTATTTTTTTGGATCTATAATTACAACCATATTATTACCCTCAAATGCAGGGGCTTTTGTTGGTTCTCCAAACTCTTTTATTATATCTAAAAACTTAAGCATAACTTCTTTGCCTATGTCTTTATGTCCTAATTCTCTTCCTCTAAATCTAAGTTCAACTTTGACTTTATCCCCTTTTTTAAGGAACTTTATAGCATTATTAGCTTTCGTATTTAAATCATTTTGTTCAATACCTGGTCTAAGTCTTACTTCCTTTACAACTATATTTTTTTGCTTTTTCTTAGCTTCTTTGTCTTTTCTCGCCTGTTCATATCTAAACTTTCCATAATCCATTATCTTACATACTGGTGGATTTGCATTTGGCGAGATTTGAACTAAATCTAAGTTTTTGCTAGTAGCCATTGCTTGAGCTTCTTTAGTAGGCATTACTCCAAGTTGTTCACCTGTTGATGAAAGGACTCTTATTTCCTTGTCTTTTATTTGTTCATTGATTGCTAATTCTTTGCTAATTGTAGGACACCTCCAAATTTTTTATAAAATAAAAAGCGAATGATATAATCATCCGCCATATAAGTTACCAAATTTAAACAAGCTTAAACTAATATTAAGCTTTAACTTATATTTACCTTACTAACCTTCGTTGTAAGGTGAGAAGCGGACTTCTTCTTTGTTTTATTCTTACCTTACTTACTATATCACTTAATCAAATTATTTGCAACTACTTTTTTTAGTTTATTAAAATTTAATTACTTCTTCCTAATAATCATTATATGTACATGCTTCCTATTTTGCTATTAATTTTTAGATTTCTACTCTAACTCCTAAATTAATATTATTTTAAAACTACAACTGAAAAACTTACTTAGCCAATTTCATACATAATACTATACTCCACATCGCTTAATCTATACAATATAACATTTTTTATCATATTTATTTTATCTTGATTTGTCGTATTTTATTAAACATCTAAAAACAATCTGCATATATACATGAATTCACTTTTTCATACATTTCGCAAATTTATTTTTCTTTGGATAACATGTATATTTTTTCCATTAAAAATAAATAATAAAAAATAGTAAATATGGAAAATATAAAATTGATTAACAATAATTAATTACCTGAGGTGTGAATATGAAAATGCTAAACAACTTTTTTAAGAAAATCAACAATCCAGTTCCTGTCTTTGCACAAACAAAAATGGAAAGAGAAAATCAAACAGATGATTCACTTTCTACAAAACCAAAGACTACATTCAGAGATGTTGCTGGATTAGACGAAGTAAAAGAAGAACTATTTGAAATAGTCGATTTTATGAAGTCACCACAAAAATATCAAAAAATGGGTGCTAAGATACCTAAAGGGGTATTATTTTATGGCCCTCCAGGAACAGGAAAGACTTTACTTGCGTCTGCTGTAGCTGGTGAAACAAACTCATCATTTTTCAATGTTACAGGTTCAGAGTTCGTTGAGAAATATGTAGGTGTAGGAGCAAAAAGGGTTAGAACTTTATTTGAAAAAGCTAGAAAAGAAGCTCCAAGTATAATATTTATAGACGAAATAGATGCTGTAGGAGCAAAAAGACATCTTGAGAGCAACAACGAAAAGGACCAAACATTAAACCAACTTTTAGTTGAAATGGATGGATTTAATAAAGATTCCAATGTATTAATAATAGGTGCTACCAATAGACTTGACTTATTAGATGAAGCTTTACTTAGACCAGGAAGATTTGACAGACACATTCATATAGGTGCACCAAATTATCACACTAGATTTGAAATTCTAAAGGTACATACAGATGACAAGCCTATAGACAAATCTGTAAATCTAGAACTTTTAGCTAAAAAAACTCATGGTTTCAATGGAGCCCATCTTTCAAATATAGCAAATGAAGCAGCTATATTTGCAGTTAGAGATGACAGTGAATACATTACATCAGAACACTTTGACAAGGCACTTGAAAGAGTCATTGCAGGGCTAGAGTCTAAAAACTCTGCACTAGTTGAGAAAGAGAAAAAAATAGTAGCTTATCACGAAGCTGGACATGCTCTTGTAAGTGATATAGTAGGAATTTGCCCTATACAAAAAATATCTATAGTTCCTAGAGGGCAAGCATTAGGTTATGTTCTTCAATTACCTGATGAAGATAGATATATTTATACTAGAGATGAATTAATTGGAAAGATAAAAATACTACTTGCAGGAAAAGCATCAGAAGAATTAATATTTAACCACAAATCTACTGGTGCAAAAGATGACTTAAAGAAAGTTACTGAAATAGCTAATCAAATGGTTTGTGAATATGGTATGAGTAACTTAGGATTTATGACTATTGATGGAAATGATAAAACTTTCTTATGTGATAAAATCCAAAAGGAAGCAAATCGTATAGTTGAGGTTTGTTATAAAGAGACTTTAGAGATATTAAAGGATAACCTTGAAGATTTACATTCTGTTTCTAAATTCCTATTTGAAAAAGAAACTATGACTCATGAAGAGTTAAAAGATTTAATAGGAAAAGAAGCTGTAAACTAGTATAAGACAATTTAATAGTTTTTTCAAAAGTAATTATATTAGATTTAAATGACTTTTAAAGTCAAAATATTTCAAAGTAATTATATTAAAATAAAAAAGCTATAGGTTTAATTTTATATTATTAGACTTATAGCTTTTTTTATTTTATATATTAATGTACTCTATACTAATTTATAAAGCATTTATTTAACACAAAATAAGCACATATAATTACCCCTTCTCTTTCTCAAATAAGTGAGATAAAATAATTTAAAAGACCTTCTATATATAAAAGTAAAATATAAAACAAATTTACTGACAGGCTCATCTCTTTCTAACTTTAATATTATTTTCTAATATTTATTTCTTCTATTTACTATTAAATTTTATTTAATTTATAATCTTACTTTTTATCAGTATCTTTATTTTCTTCTTTAGTGTTACTTTTTTGACCTTCTTGTACTGATTCATTTCTTATTACCTTTGATTCAGCCATATTTTTATTTTCTTCTGTATTATTTTTCTTAGCATCTTCTTTGCTTTCAGCTTCTATTTCTTCACCTGTATTTTGATTTTCAAATCTTTCATGTTCTCTATGCTCACCATCTATTTTACAATCTTTAGCACCAAATTCTTCATGCCCTTTATGCTTCATATGGTTTCTTTCATCACATTTTGGTTCAAATCCTTCATGACCTTTTCTGCAATATCCATGTTCATATGCTCCTTCAAATCCTCTTGGGTCAACGCCTCCATGACTTCTACACTCTTCATGACTATGCTCTCTTGGCTCAAAGCCTTCATGACTTCTACACTCTTCATGGCTATATCCTCTTGGCTCAAATCCTCTATGACCTCTGAAGTCTCCTTGGTCATGCTCTCTTGATTCAAAATTCCCATGACCTCTAAAGTCTTCTTGACCATATCCTCTTGGTTCAAATCCTTCATAACCTCTGAAGTTCCCTTGACCATATTCTCTTTGCTCAAATCCTTCATGACCTCTGAAGTTCCCTTGACCATATCCTCTTGGTTCAAATCCTTCATGACCTCTGAAGTTTCCTTGACCATGTTCTCTTTGCTCAAATCCTTCATGACCTCTGAAGTTCCCTTGACCATATCCTCTTGGTTCAAATCCTTCATGACCTCTGAAGTTTCCTTGACCATATCCTCTTGGTTCAAATCCTTCATGGCCTCTAAATTCACCCTGACCATGTCCTCTTGAACCATGTCCTTCATGACCTCTACACTCTCCATAACCAACTCCTTCACGATGCATCATTTCAAATACTCTGCATCCTTCACACATATGATTCCATGGATTACTATGATGACCTTCAAATCCTCTAAAGTTTTCTTTTTTATCTCTGTAATAATTCATATTAACTCCTCCTAATTAATTCGATTTTTTTATTAATCTATCTTCTCTTTTTATTAAGGTACCTTATCTATTTTTAATTATAAAGGTACCTTAATGTTTTGTCAACATTATTTTTAAGGTACCTTATGTTTATTCGTTTAATTTTTTTTCAAAAAAAGTGAACCATTTATAGTAAAATCTTATCTAATAAGTGAAAGGTAAAAAAGTAGCGCTACAATTTGCATAGAAAGGTAGGAATTCCTTTGAATAAAACTACATTTATAAATAATATCCTTGAATCAGAACAGACTTTGTATCGTGTATCTAAGTCTATTTTAGGAAACGACCAGGATTGTGAAGATGCCGTCAACAATGCTATTTTAAAAGCATATGAAAAGTTAGATTCTCTTAAGGAAGAACAATATTTTAAAACTTGGTTGATTAGAATAGTGATAAATGAATGTAACTCATTAAGACGTAAACAATTGAAATTTCTATCATTTGAAGACGTATTTAAAAATAAAAAAATCGATGAAAAAGAAGATTATAATGATTTGTATATTGCTATTCAAAGTCTACCTAAAAAGATTAAAGTTCCAATAGTCCTTTACTATATTGAGGGTTATTCAGTTGATGAAATTAAGGAAATATTGGATATACCTCAGGGGACTGTAAAAAGTAGATTATCGAGAGGAAGAAAATTATTAAAAACTAAATTAG
Organism: Clostridioides sp. GD02377; assembly: GCF_045899875.1. Lineage (NCBI taxonomy): Bacteria > Bacillati > Bacillota > Clostridia > Peptostreptococcales > Peptostreptococcaceae > Clostridioides > Clostridioides sp. GD02377. Next base: position 13,125 of record NZ_JBJODA010000010.1, on the reverse strand, counting down.
AAAATATGGAGGTAATCATATGAATAAAAATAGCTTAAATAATTCGTTTCCAAAAGCTCCAGAAAGCTTTCATAATAGTTTAAATAAAACGCTAAATAGTTTACCAGAAAGAGAGGAAAATTATAAAATGAATAATAATAAAACACATAAATTACCATTTGGAAGGGGTTTAGTGGCAACTTTAGCTATCACTTTAGTATTAGGTACAACAGCTCTTGCAGTGGGAGAAATATATAGTATAGTTGGAAAATCAAGCATTAAGCCTACCTATACATCGATTCCAACTACTGAACAGGTAAAAAAAGACTTTAACTTTACCCCTAATCTAATTTCCGAATTTAGTAATGGATATAAATTTAAAGGGGCATATACTATAAAGGAAAAAGCACTTGATAAAAAAGATAATGTTTTAGGAGAGTTAAAAGCACTTGAGTTTGAGTATAAAAATGGTAATGATGAAATATCTCTTGAAACAGCAAATAATGTGCTTGGAAAAGATTCTGATAAAATGAAAGTTGTAGATACTTACAAAGATATAAATATTTCTTATGAAGCATCAATGTACAAGTTTGTGCCAGAAGATTATAAAATGACAGAACAGGATAAACTTGATGAAAAATCAGGTAAATATACATTTAGTGAAGGAACAGATAAAGTAGAAGTTAATGAATTTAAGTCCTTGACTTGGGAACAAGATGGAGTTTACTACTCTTTTACAATTCAAGATTCAAATTTATCTATGGATGACTTAGTTAAAATGGCTCATGAAGTAATAGATGCAAAATAAGTATAATTAACTATAAAGAGTTCATGAGTTTATTGTATATAACTTTAGTTTTCTTATTAGTAAATATAGTCGTATCTTCCATCTTTATATTTTCTTTAGATTTAATATATAAAATTTTAGATATTTAACTACTCTAAAAATTTAACTAATCTACAAAAGTTATTACTAATATTAAAAAGCCCTTAAAAAGTCCATTCATATGGAATTTTAAGGGCTTTGACTTCATTATAAATTGTTGTATCAATTCTATTTGTAAAGACACAATAAACTACCCAGTTTAGATTTTAAAAACTTTAACTTCATTATAATTTTATATATGAATTTTACTTGCAAATATACAACAGGCTACCCAGTTTAGATTTTAAAATACTTAACTTTATAATAACTTATTTTATAAATTTTAATTACAAATATATAATAAATTCATAAAAAACAGATAAATAAGATAGATTATAAGTATCTGATATTCTTAAAATAAAAATCAAACTATAATTAAAAGCCTGTTATTTTAATAAAGGAGTTATTTCACCTAAATAGTATATATTTAGCACATGAAGAGCTCTTGTACAACAAGTGTAAAGAAGCAATCTTTCATCTTCACTATTGTACCTTTCCTCACTTGCATCGTATATTACAACTATATCAAATTCAAGTCCCTTAGATAAATATGAAGGTATTACTAATACACCATTCACATACTCATCATCATCTTTTATTATAGCCTCTACATTAATATGATTTTCCTTTAAAAACTCATACACTTCCTTAGCTTCATGGGCTGTCTTTGTTATAATACCAATAGACTTATAATTTTTATGTTTATAAGCTTTTATGTCTTCAATAAGCTTTTCATTCATATAATCTTTTTCTTTAAAACCAGTAACCCTAGGCTCATCACCATGTCTCTCAACATACTCATCATCTATCGCTTTTGTAAGAAGTTTTCTTGAGAATCTAGTAATTTCCATTGTAGAACGATATGTTTTACTTAGATTTATTATGCAAGTATCATTCTTCAATACATTAGGAATATTATTATAGTCTCCAACATTCATGAATGGGTTAATTGATTGATTAATATCTCCTAATATAGTCATATTGGCAGATTTAAAAAGTTTATAAAATATTTCATATTGTAAAGGAGTATAGTCCTGTGCCTCATCTATGATTACATATTTAATCTGTGATGTATTTGGAATACCTCCAAGAGCTCCCTTTAGATATAGAAGTATCACTTGGTCTTCATAATAAAGACTCTTTACACTTAAATTATCCATTGTATAAGTTTTTATATTATCTATAATATTCTTATCATACTCAACATTCGCCTTTTCTAAAAACATATCTAAATTCTTAAATAAGTTTTTATAAGTGTCTATCAAATCTAACTCTGTCATTCTTGAAATTTTAGAATAAACTTCTTTCAGATGTTTTTTTACAATAAAAGTACTTTTCTCTATCATTTCTTCTTTTTCTATATAATCGCCAGATGCTTGAAGCTCTTTAAATATTTCATCAATCCAAGCTTTTTCATATGGCTCAATTAAAAATATTATTCTTGCTTTTATTTTCTCTAATCTTTTCTTAATTGGTAAATTTGAATAGTCATTAGAAAACAGTGTTTGTAACTCCTTAGATGAAATTATTAACTCGCCTCTTACAATAATATCTTCAAAACATCTATCATCTGTTTCTAAATAATTTAGATACTCTTTTAATATATTTGTGAACTCTAAAGAAGTTTTAAACTCTATATTTTCTATCCTGTCCTTATATGTTATTTTCCCATTGTTATTAAGAATATACTCCATCATTTCAGCTGGGCTTTCTTTTTTGAATTCATCACCCAGTTCTTTATGCATATAGTCTTTAAATGTTGTCTGACAAATGTTATCTTCGCCAAGTTGTGGCAGTACGTTTGATATATAATCATTAAATATGTTATTTGGAGAAAATATCATTATATTTTCAGAAGTTATTTTATCTTTATGTTTATACAATAAATATGCTATTCTATGAAGTGCTATAGATGTCTTTCCGCTTCCTGCGGCACCTTGTACAATTAAGTTCTTATATTTCTCATTACGAATTACTTGATTTTGCTCTCTTTGAATGGAAGTAACTATAGTTTTCATTTTCTCATCAGAGTTTTTACCTAAAAGCTCTTGCAAGACATCATCATCTATATTTAGATTACTATCAAACATATACTCAATTTTGCCATCTTTTATCTTATACTGTCTTTTTTTAGTAATTTTTCCAGAGATTATCCCCTCTGGACACTCATAGCTTGCTTGTCCAATTTCATAATCATAAAACATACTTGAAATAGGGGCTCTCCAATCATATACAAGAAAATCATAATCATCATTAATAAGATTTGACAATCCAATATAACACTTTTGAGACTCAGTTTCACAAACTTCTGTAAAGTCAATTCTTCCAAAATAAGGAGATTCAATCATTCTTTCATACTTATCTTTGAGTTTCTTAGTAAATTCATGGCTCCTTTTTTGATGTTTCATAACATCCATAAATGACATAAATTCTGAAAGTTGTTCTAATCCATTTTCCGCAGAAATAGAACCTAAGTCATTCCATAGTTCCCTTTGAGTTTCTATAGCATCTTTTTTTAGCTTATCTTCTTCATTACGCTTTTCCTCAAGTTGTCTATTAGCCTCTTTAAGAGTTTTTTGTAACCATTGATTTTCAAGATTTGACTCAAAATCATTTAGATTCATATTATAATCCTCCTCAATTGAAATTAACATTTAATCCACTATATCAATTATATAGAAATGAGGATATATTCACAGTCTTAAAAAAAAATTTTATTTATGATATAATTATAGTGGGAAAGAAAATAAAAATTTCTCTAAAAGCATCTAAAAACAACTTACTTAACTGCAAAACCACTATTTTTAAACAATAAAATAGGATAGTATTTTTTATCACCATCCTATTAATTCTCAATAAGTTTTACATTAATACAAGCTCCATTTGTATAACTTCTTCTTTTACAGGTCTATCATTCCATGTAAATCCACTAGCTATTGTATTTACCTCAATAAACCCTAAAGATTTATAAACATGAATAGCTCTACTATTACTTTTTAACACATCTAGCTCAATTTTTTTATATCCATATTCTTTTGATAAATCAATAATTTGTTTTAGAAGGCTACTCCCAATACCTTTTTCTCTATACTCTTTAAGAATACCCATACCTAAGTAACCAACAGTTTTGGTTTTAGGCAAAACATCACACCAGCCAATACATGTATCTGATTTTACCTCAATTATAAATAGTTGTGGAAAATTTTTAGTTATAACATTCTTTATAAATTCAACAGTTTCTTCAAAAGGAAATGCTTCGTCCATAGCTAGATATTTCCTCTCTTTTGCAATTTTATCAAAAGTTTGCCAATATGACCAAATATACTTTTCTTCTGACTTTATAAATTTTATTCCTTCCATCAACTCAACATTTCCCCTTTTTTAATTTATTATTATAGTTAAATAATTTTTTCTTATTCTAATTTATAGTGATATATAAATTACTATATATGATAATATATTAGATTAAAATAGCTTTGTATATTTCTATTTATGTGTATCTATTAAAATAAGTTCTTTGATAGTTAAAGTAATATAGATGTACTAGCCCTTTGACTATATACTTAAACATCTCACAGTTTAATTTAAAGTATAATAAAATATATAGAAAAAATTATCAAATAATACTATAAAATTTTTAATCTTCATCAATATCCTGTTCGCTTTCATTCTTAGAGCTATTTTTTCTATCAAGTTCTTTTTCCGTAAAGAACTCTGGATGCTGTTTCATCAATTGCTCTATAAGTTCTGGGTGTTGTTTTACCATTTGTTCAAACAAATCTTCTCTATTTTGAAAATCTGGATATCCTTCATGTGAATTAAATAAGTTTTGAATTGCATCTCTACCAGCAAATCCACCTAAATACTGTCCATGATGTGGTCTTGGTGGTGGTTGCATATGTGCCTCATCAAAGTTATTACCATCCTCACTTTTTATAGTTCTTTCTAGTTCATTAGTAATCTTTGTAAGAATATAACTTAAAGTACTCTTTTCTTCTGGTTCCAATACATTAAATATTTGATTAGTTGGGTCTTCTCTCTGCTCATTCTTATTAATTTCATCCATTCCTTTTGATGTCAATTTTACTACCATTACTCTACGGTCTTTTTCTGAGTGTGTACGAGTGATAAATTGTTGATTTTCTAATTTCGAAAGCAACTCACCTAAAGATTGAGGTCTCATATCAAGTAAGTATGACAGTTCTTTTTGAGTTATTTCTGGCTTTATTTTTAACATGGATAATACTCTACCTTGTCCTCTATGCGTCGCTCTAAAAAATCCATGTGATTTATGATTTTGAAGGTGAAATTTATGTAGCAATGATTGCACTTTAAAAAATTGTTCTAGTAAATTTTCTTCTTTTGTTTCACTCATTATTGTTCCTCCTAAATTAATTTATTTTATAATTACATATTCTTATTTATTATGTTATTTATTTTATAATTTCATATGTTGTTTATTTTAAATCTATAATTTTAAAGCTACTTTACTTGTATCGAGTATAAAAGTAAGCCTTTAATTTGTCAATGTTAGTTTATAATAAATTATAAATTTCCTACAACTGACATATCTTCATTTAACTATATTATATCCTATTCAAAGTTTATATCCTATACTTGTGCTTTTTGTATCATACCGTCATATTTTTAAATAAAAATACCCAATTGACATAAATAATCTAATTGGGCATAAACAATTTAAAAAACTACTTTAAATTTAAATTTTTCATCTAACTTTTACTATTATTAACTCTCGCTATCAAGGAAATTGTATTAAAATACTTACCTGCCTCTACTTCCAGCATTTTTTTATCATTCTTAGCATAAGAATTATCACAGTTTAACCAATCATTCCAAGCTTCATCATGACAACTTAAAGCTTCACATTTTTCTACAGTTACAGACTCAGATTCTGACCAAAGCTCATTCCACCATTCAATTGAATGGAAATTCATATTATCTTGCCAAAATGGAATAAGTTCATCTGGTATACAATTAACAAAATCTTTTTTTAATCCAGGCATTGCCATAGCAATTACTCCTCCATCTTTTACAAGAGGTGATATATGGTTTTCTAAAAATCCTTCTTTATTACCAAAATAGTGATAAGAGTGTACACTTATCACTGCATCAAAAAAACCTTCTGCATAAGGTAATTCATGTGCTTCAGCTTGTATAGGAAATATTTTATCATCTAATTTAAATTGCTTAAATCTTTCATAGTTCTCAGTTGGCTCTATCCATAAATCAGTTGCAAATACAGTAGCATCAAATTCATTTGCTAAAAATATAGAAGATATCCCTCTCCCACATCCTAAGTCTAAAATACGCATTCCTTTTTCTAGTCTTATCTTACTTGTCAACTCTTCCAATATCTTTATACAATTAGGTCCCATCATATTTTCCATGAGAAATTTCTTATCGTATTTATTACTCTTTGTAAATATCATGCTATCTTTCCCTTCCCTATCAATTATTATTTATTAAATTTCATATCTGATTTTCTATTTTTTAGATGAGTAATAATAAGTCATCTTTTTGTCCATTTTGGGATAGTTACTTTAATGAATAATCATCCTCTTTTTTTTAGATAACTACTTTTTTAAAATAACCACTTTGTCTAAACAACTATTTTTTTATGTCTTTTTAAATAACTACTTTGATAAGCAGTCATGTTTTGATACTTAATAAGTTTTAATTACTTCTACTTTAATCTATATACTAATTAACTTATTTAATTTAGTGTATATTTGACACTTTACCTTTTATTATACCATTTATTCTCATAAATATAATAATTCTATTTTTTCAAAATAAATATTTATAATAATCCGAAATAAATATTTATAAAATCTAATTAATTGTAAATAATATCAGAAAAAATATCGAAAAATAAACATTATAAATAGTAATTGTAAGTTTGTTTCTAAATTCATAAGACTATAACCAACTGTAATATTACCAAGTATTATTACAAGATATCTATCTAAAAGAGCATAAAAATAAGCAGTCAGTAAACATAAACTTTTACCAACTGCTTGCTTTTATTGTTTTATATACTATTAACTTTATATATATCATACATTATTAATTCTACATATATACTATCAAGCTTCTATATATTCTATAAATTATATCCTATAAATCTTCTAAATAATTTTTTCCTTCCAAGAATTCTGCTTCTATCCCTAGTTTTTTAAAATAATCAACCATAGACATACAGGCAAATTTTTCTGTAGAGTAATGAGTAGCACCTATAACATTAATTAAATTATCCTTTGCTATTCTATGGAACTCTAATGCTGGTTCAAAATGCTTTAAAGGTTTAGTAAATCCAGTTATATATAAATTTATACCAAGTTCAGCAACTTCACTTGCTACAAATGGATAGCTTCCTCCTCCTGCTGCAATAGCAACTAGACCATCTTTTAGTTCCGATTCTCCATAATCATACAATTTCACATCATGACCAACAGTTTTTTTAACTAGCTCTTTAGTCTCTTCAATTGATTTTAAGGATGTCTTACATATAACTCTACCTTGATTTTATCATCATACTTACAAAATGGTTCGACGATTTCTAAACCTAGAGCCTTTGCAAAACTGACAGAAGTTGAATATTCACTATAATTGTCTAATGGAGAATGTAACACATAAAAAGATATTCTACGATTTCTCATCTCTTCCATATAAGATAATGGTATGTCGTGAAATGGGAAACCTTCATCTGATGCTATATACTCCATTGCATGATGTGAAAAAATCAAGACATCTTTTTCATCTTTATCTATAATCTGCTTAATTATGTATTTATCAGGAAAAGTAGTTGTATATACTTTATTGATTTCTTTGGCATTGTCTAGTACCAAGCCTATGTATTTTGTTTTAAATTCTGGAGTAATAAAATCATTGTCAAAATTCATAAAACTCCAATCATCATCAATATTTTTAATATCAAACTCCAATGCTAATTTATTATAAATTTCAATTGCTTTAATAATAACCACTCCTTTTCAATAATATTTGACTGATATGTATTGAACATAAATTTATACAATTACATTATCATCTTACTTAAAATTTAATAAAATAAAACATAAAAAATATTATTTAGTACTTTCACACTGCTTTACAAATTCAATTGGATGTTGAATTATCTTAGAAGTTTCTTCTACAGAATAGCCTTCAGATAAATACCTTCTAGCTATGACTTCCATAGACTCTCCTATCTCAATAATATGCTTATCAGGGTCGTAAATACGGACTACTCTCTGTTGCCACTCATGTTTTAATGGCTGATGAACAAGCTCTATATCTTTATAAGAATTTAATTTTTCAATAAACTTATCAAAATCATCAACTTCAAAATAAAGCTCCATATTATTTGATTTTCGTACAATTGTATCTGGATTAATCCCTGTAAGCCATGCAAAATCTTCTTGTATAGCAAACCCTCCACTAAATGTTACATTTTTACCTAAATCTAATTCAACTTCTTGTTCAAATAGCTCTTTATAAAACTTTTTTGACACTTCTACATCATTTACTGCTAATAATGAAACTTGATATTTCATAAGTTCTCCTCCTGATTTTTAGTACGCTTTTATTTTATCAATATTTTTATTATTTATTATATCAGTTTAAATACGAAAACTGCTTGTCATATTTGTAAAACTTATATAATACATTCTAAAAATTAGTATTTTGTATTTAAAAAGCTACCTCAATTACACTTATCTAGTTTAAGTAGAGGTAGCTTTTTTAAATTATCAGAATATCAATTATTAGTTTACGCTTATATTTAATCTGATTTGGATTTATATTGTAATCTTATTATAGATTTTATCTATATTACTTAAGTAGTCACATAGATTATATAAATACACCATATGTCTCAGATTGATAATCTAAAGAAATATGTTAATCTATACTTTTTTTTCATTTTTTTGTAGACTCTTTATCCATTCCTCAATAAATAACAGCTCATCTTTACTCAAATTAACATTATCATGTAATGATAACAATAAGCTTTTCATAGAGGAATCATGAACATTTTTAAAGAACTCTCTTGTTTCAACATTTATATATTCTTTTTCTTTAATTAAAACTTCATAATGTGTATATTTATCTATCTTTTGAGAATTTAGAAATCCTTTTACTACCAATCTAGATAAAAGAGTCAAAGTCGTTGTTTGCTTCCACTGATATTTTTGCTCCATCCCTAAAACAATATCTTTTGATGTTACTTTGGAATCTAGTTTCCATATAAATTTCATTATCTTTAATTCTGATTGTGGCAACTTTTTTATAGGCATAATAAACCTTTGCTACTCAGAATACAGACAAGCAATATCCGTAATAAATTTTTTATATTAAAAAATCTTATACTGATTTATATAAACTTGATTTATAAGATATTTTTAAATCTTAAATTTAGCTATTTGTACACAGTAAATATATATAAATAGTGTCAAATTTCTTTTGTGTTATATTGCTTAATTTTATGAAATATTTTGTACTCAGCTATCTATTTTTGGATACTTGTCCAGTAGCTCTCCTTTCTTTTGTATTTTTTAGTTTTAAATATTTGTATTTCAGCAAATCTCATTTCCTTTAATCTTTGGCTTCTTAACTTTTAAACCTTCAAAAAATAATGTCTATTCTAATCTTAAGACTATAATTTCAGTTTCAATTAAAAAATTTTATATAATTGTATTTGATTACTTTAGCAGTTTTTTTATTTGTATCTTAACTTTTTCAAATCATTACATTAATTATGTTATAAATAATTAATATATTTCAACATATATATACATTTATGTAAAATATATATGAAAATAATACAAAAAACTCTACTTTAGTAGAACCTTAGAACACAAATTATGACAATTAAAAATACTTCTCTTTTTTTAAATAAATAAGTATGTTATAATAGATTCAAAATAATTGTATAAAGACTATGACAATTACACAAAACATCCTATAATTAAAACCCTCTTCAGCATATCATTATATTTTTCTTAAAATTAAAAAACACTATACTCTAATTCTATTTTAGTAGAATTTTTTTGTCAATAATAATATTAAATATTAGGTAAAAAATGGTAAAAAATATAAAAAAAAGGAATTATATAAAGAGTTTAACAACCTTACAATAATCCCAAAATATTATTTCTATGAAAATTTTGATACCATAAGTAACTAAGCTTTAAGCGCATAAAGCAAAAGTTACTCTTTATTTAATAAAACTTGACAAGAAAAGAATTTATCATTATTCTACTCTAATAGAGTTTCTTTGTCAATAAAGAATAAACTTATTTTCAAAATATTTTCATTTTTCATTCTTATCTATTATTATTTTATAAAATTTTACTTAATCAGAGGTAATTTTAAGATTGTTTTTATTCCTTGACAATCAATACTTGTGATATCTAGCTTACCATCATGTGCATTGATAATGCCTGCAACAATCAAAAGACCTAGACCATGATTTTGACCTTTAGCATATGCTTCACTTAATCCATTTTGAGCTTTTAATAAATAATTAATCTTCTCTTGACTCATTCCTTTTCCATCGTCTTCAACAATTATATAGCAAAAATCCAAATCCGATTTAGAAATCACCTTTATATTACATCCTTGCTGGTTATGAGTTATACTATTTTGTATTAAATTACTAATAGCTCTCTTTAACAATTTTTTATCTGCATTGATAGTAATATCTTCATTCAATATATCAAGCTCTATATAAAAATCATTATCCAAATTATTATTTATAAATTCAGAAACGAGTTCTCTCAAAAACACAGAAACTCTAATCTTGTTACAATCTAATGGTTGCATATTATATTCAAGTTTAGACACCAAATTAAGGTCATTTACCAATTCTCTAATCTTAATGCCTTGATTACATATGATAGATGCTTGCTCCTGTTCTCTTTGAGAAAGGCTACTGCTTTCTTCAAGTTCTCCAGAGTATCCAATTATCATTGAAAGTGGTGTTCTTATATCATGGGATATTCCTGCAATCCAGTTAGTCCTAGCTTCTTCTTTTTTTCTAAGTCTTTCATTCTTCATTTGCAACTCTTTAGATACAGTATTAATAGATTTTGAGATATCACTCAGTATTCCTTTTTCTTGGAGAACTACTGGATCTCCCTTTGACATAAGCTTTATACCAGTAATAATTGGCTTTATAGATTTGACCATTTTTAATCCTATAAATGAAGCTAGTAAAAATGTAATTATTGCATTAAATAAAAGCATACCTATTATTAGCATAGGAAATTGACTTATTTCATCAATAGTATAGGTAAGGTTAAATTTAGTATACTTATCCTTTGGATACCCTGTTACTAAGGTCCCACTTGGATGTTCCCATACATACACAGGATAATCTTTTAAAAAGAATCTTGAAAACTTAGCTACATCCATCAAAGTATAATGGCTTGGTATTTCTTTTGGCAAATCAAAGCCCCATACCCTATCTCCATTGTTATCAATTAGCATTGCCCAGACTTTATTACTATGTAAAACTTCCTTACTAGAATCATCTAAAGTAAACTTTCCATCTTTTAAGATTACTTTATCCTCAAGCATCATCAAAGTTGCTCTTATTTCCTTACTCTCACTTGCATCCAAATCACCAGAATATTTAGATACAAATGTCACATATGAAAATGCAAATAAACCTAATATATTTAATATAATAAAAAGTAATGAAATCAAGATACTTGAACCTATAAATCTCCTTAATATATACTTTATACTATCCAAAATTAAATCACTCCTCTTGACTTCCTTCATTCTTATCTGAAATTAATTAATCATCAACTTATATCCAAGACCTCTTACTGTAAGAAGATGTTTAGGAGAAGATGGAGTATTTTCTATCTTTTCTCTAACTCTTCTGATATGAACCATAAGAGTATTTTCATATCCATACATATCATCTCCCCAAATAGCTTGACACAGTGAGTCACTGGTAACAATTCTACCTTTATTTTCATACAACTTTAAAAGCAATGAATGCTCTTTAGCTGTTAAAGAAATCTCTTGTCCATCTTTTTCAACACATGCACTATTTAAATTCACAACAACAGAATCTCCCAATCTAAATACTGGCAACTCCTCTTCTTCTATAGGAACATATACACGATTTAATATACCTATGAGTCTTAATGTAAGTTCCTTTGGTAAAAATGGTTTTACTATATAATCATCAGCCCCTAGACCTAAACCAATCAATCTATCCTCGTCTTCACCTCTTGCAGAAAGAAAAATAACGGGTATCTTAGATGTCTCTCTGATTTTTCTCATAATAGAAAAACCATCTCCATCTGGTAATACAACATCTAAAATCGCACAGTCAGGCTTTATATTTTTAAATACTCTAACAGCCTCCTCATAACTTGATGCTAAAAATATTCTATTAAACCCCTCTTTTCTTAGGATTTCATCTATCATTTTTAATAATTCTTTATGGTCATCCACCACAAGTATTTTTTTATCTTTTATTGATTCCATAATCATCACCCTTTTTTAGTATATCACATCCCTTTTTTCATGACTTTCCCTCAATGAACTATTTAAGGTTATTGTAAGGTAAACGTCAGCTATCTGAAATGTAGTCAAGTTATTATACTAATACAAGCTAAAAAAAAACAATAAACACAGATTAAAAAAGGGGATGAAATATATGGAAATGATAATTAAGACACACAGACTTTCAAAGGAATACAACAAAATATTTAGGGTAAGGGATATAGACCTAAGAGTTCCAAAAGGTGCTGTATATGGCTTTCTAGGCCCTAATGGAGCAGGTAAATCTACCACACTTAAAATGTTACTTGGACTGGCAAAGCCTACACAAGGAAACATTAATATTTTAAATAAGGAGTTAAATGAAAAAAACAGAATATCGATTTTGAAGGATATTGGCTCATTGATAGAATCTCCATCATACTATGGACATTTAACAGGTCTTGAAAACATGACTATCATGCAAAAACTCTTGGACTTGCCTAAAAAAAATGTAAATGAAGCACTGAAAATAGTAAGACTAGAAAATCAAAAGGACAAAAAAGTTAGTCAGTACTCTTTAGGTATGAAACAACGTCTTGGTATTGCTATGGCTATAATGAAGTTTCCTAAATTATTAATACTTGATTAAAAAATAGCTACGCACACTTGTGACTTTAGTCGTGAGTTAGTAGCTAAAA
>NZ_JBJODA010000009.1:0-198812 GCF_045899875.1 Clostridioides sp. GD02377 | reverse complement strand
TGTAAGAACCGTAGGAACTACGGGGATAGCCTGTGGAGAATTGGTAAGACATATTTCAGTATGCGAAATTCTATGAAACAGGAACCCTGTGAATTTAGTCATGGGAGGTTCAGACAACACTAATACATGCAATAGAAGCTGCATTAAAGTCAATTTCAGATTATTTAAATTAATAAAAAATATTTCTTAAACTAAAAACTTGAAACCCTTATATAAAAAAGGATAGTATAATTCTACTTATACTATCCTTTTTTAATTTAATTTTTCAATAAATCACAAACTTAGTACTCTTAATCTGTATACAAATCTATCTTACATTTATAACATCACTATTTTGAGAGTTTTTCCCATCGTAATTTGCAACAACATAGATATCCATATTTAAGTCTCCTTCAGGAATACTTATAGTATGCTCATTACCTTGTATATCACTTTGATACAATGTAAAATCTCCCTCTCCATTAGTATTGTTTTTTACATATATACTATAGGTACAACCCTTATGAGATACACTACTCCAATTAACCCTAATAACATTGTTTTCTCTGTCAACATTAGCTGATATGTTTTCAACCTTCATATCTTGAATATTATTATCATCATTTGAATTTGAATTTCCATTAGTAATATTTATGACATTACTTGGCTTAGTTGTATCTGAATCTTTCTTACCTACAACATAAATATCAAAATCTAAATTTTGATTATCTTTTATATCTACTTCTATAGTAGCATATACTTTTTGTGATTTTCCTAAATCACTTTCATTTACAGTTATAGATTTTATTTTCTTAAATGATTCTCCTGACAACTTGTCTTTAAGATATATATCATAGTCAAAGACATCTTTCATATAATCCCATTCAAGCTTAATAATAACTTTATTATTTACTATTTTATGTGACCCTACTAAATTTTGTATATAGTCATTCGTTATAGTTTCTTTAACTACTGTTATAGTTATTATTTTAGATTTATCTCCACAAGTTATCCGTACTCTTTCCTTACCTTCTCTAAGTCCTACGATATTTCCATCACTACTTAGACTTATTGCTCTTTCTACAGGTAACTTTGAATCCGCTAACTCATAATATATTTTTGGTGGCTCTAAACCAGGTGGAGAAGTTATTATATCTGGTTTTAATTTTTCATTTTGGTCAACTTCTATTTTTACATCATTCATATTTATTTCAGCAACTCTAGCTTGAATTCTAAAGCTTCTCTCTACTTCTTTATTTCCACACTTAGCATATATTGTGGCTTTTCCAACTCCAACTGCACTTACTGTATTTCCTTTAATTTTTAGCACATCATCATTACTACTCTTATAAATAGGTTTATATGACTTTTTAAATTTGTCATAATCAACCTCTATTGTACTTTCTATAGTAGCACTATCACCAACATGTTTTAAATCCCCATTAATCTCCATATCTAGTGATTCTACTTCTGGGTCTACTACCTTTATAGTAGCCTTTTTCAACACTCTTGAATTCTTCATAATACCCACAGAAGAATACCCAACCTTTAATGCTGTCATCTTATTTCCATCTATTTTTAAAGTCCCTGAATTATCCAACACATTAAACCAAATATTTGGGTCTTTAGCATATGAAGGAACCTTGATATATTCGCCAGTAGATAAAGTAACTGTTTCATTTAGTTTTACTACATATTTATCTAAATCTTTAACATATTCCCCATCTACAATTTCGATTTCTACTCCCTTTACCATTGGTCTAAGTATTCCAAATTTAAAAAGGTAGTACTGCGCAACAAGCAATATAGGAATAGATATAATTATGGCAATTTTTCTGTATTTCTTATTTTCTACAAATCTCATCTATCCACTTCCTTTAGCCTAATATATAATCATTTGTTTTGTAAGCAATCTACCTAAGTTAAATATTGGGATAAACTGGAAAAGTATTATATTTCAGAATATCCCTATACTAATTATAAACCATAAATTTAAAATTTAAAACTAAAATTAGTGTTAATTTCTTACTATTACAATAGTCTAATTTTAGTGAAATAACATTTGTCTTGTCAGCTAAAAAGTTATATAATTAATTCAAAAGAAATTTATACTTGTATTATATGAGGAGGACTTTAAATTGGAAATCAATTACAAAAAAAAAGATTTCAAATCATTTGCTAAAAGAAAAAACATTGAAATTTCTGTTCAAAGGTATCTTATTGATGCGTTAAGTTACATGGCACTCGGTCTTTTTTCTTCCCTTTTAATTGGAACAATTTTTAACACATTAGGAGACAACTTCAATATTTCTCTTTTTACTGAAGTTATAAGCCCTCTTGCTAAACAAGTTACAGGTCCAGCTATAGCAGTGGCTATTGCGTATGGACTTCAAGCACCTCCACTTGTGCTATTTTCTTGTGCACTTGTTGGAGCTTGTGGTAATGAATTAGGGGGTCCTGTTGGGGCATTTGTCGCTACACTTTTTGCTGTAGAGATTGGAAAATTAGTTTCAAAAGAAACAAAAGTAGATATATTAGTTACACCTGCTGTAACAATACTAATTGGAGTACTTGTAGCTCAACTTATTGGTCCAGCTGTTTCTGCATTTATGACTTCATTTGGAAACATAATAATGCAAGCTACAACTATGCAACCCATCATAATGGGGGCTCTAGTCTCTGCGCTGGTTGGAATAGCTCTTACATTACCTATAAGTAGTGCAGCTATTTGTATGATGCTTAGTTTAGGAGGTCTTGCTGGTGGAGCAGCAACTGTTGGTTGTTGTTGCCAAATGGTAGGTTTCGCTGTTATGAGCTTTAGAGAAAATGGGGTAGGTGGTCTAGTTGCACAAGGACTTGGTACATCTATGCTTCAGGTTCCCAACATAATAAAAAATTGGAAAATTTGGATTCCACCTACTGTTGCTTCAATATTACTTGGACCATTATCTACAACAATATTTAAAATGGAGAATATCCCTATTGGTTCTGGTATGGGTACTTGTGGATTGGTTGGCCAATTTGGGACAGTAACTGCTATGCAGAGTGCTGGAAAAGGAGGTATAACTATGTGGGTTGGTATACTTTTACTTAACTTTATACTTCCTGCTATTGTAACTTTGCTAATTTCAGAATTTATGAGAAAAAAAGGTTTAATAAAACCAGGAGATTTAAAACTAGATGTATAAATTAAAAACTACTCCTTTTACTTGTATAAAAGTAAGGAGTAGTTTTTTTTATGAAAATTCCAACATCTTTTTTAATAACCAGTCTATTGAACCTTTTACTTCATTCCAAAGAACTATATTTTCATCATAGTAATATACAGCTTCAGCCTTTTCTTCTTCTGTAACAAATTCTCTACCAAAAGCATTTCTCCAGTCTAATAAATATAATCCAATATATTTATTTTTACTTTTAGCAGCCTTAATAGAGTCATTTGCTAAAAACATGCTGTTATTTTTAAAGTAATAAAGAGCTTTACTGTACATCCATGTAGCAGACTTTTCTTCTTTATAAAGCTCAAATAATTTATTTATTGAAGTTCTATCATTTAATCTAATCAATATATTTAACAGCTTATATCTTATTCCTTGTTCATCACTAGGATTAATTGCTATTAAATACTCTAATACTTTTTTGGACTCATTTAAGTTGTCAATACTTTCTAGCTTCCTAGCAAGAGATTCAAGCGCTATCATATAAGCTCTAGTAGATAGACCTT
Source organism: Clostridioides sp. GD02377 (assembly GCF_045899875.1). Lineage (NCBI taxonomy): Bacteria > Bacillati > Bacillota > Clostridia > Peptostreptococcales > Peptostreptococcaceae > Clostridioides > Clostridioides sp. GD02377. The sequence goes on along the minus strand of NZ_JBJODA010000009.1, from coordinate 195,109 downwards.
TCCAAAATCCAAGCTCTTTATCTTCTTTTGTAATCATACTTTTCCCTATATTTACAGCTTCTTCCATATATCTAATTGATTCAATATTGCTATTAGCATCTTGTGATAGCTTAATGTATCTTTTATACAATATTTTCTTCTTTTCTAAATCTAAGTCTATAGAATTGGATTTAGAATTTGTTTCTTTAACCCAAAATTCTACATTAGAGATAGCTATAGTATCTTGATTTAAAAAGTCAATACTGCAAACTTCTTTTATCAAAGATGATTTATTATTTATAGTGTTTAAAGAAACACCTATTTGTTTTGAAAATTCTTTTTTTGTTATATGTAATGGATGCTTCTTATTATATAAAAGATTTTGCTCCAAAACTATATTTAGTATAGCTGAAGACCATATATCAGCTCTAGAAGAATGAATTGTTTCTTTGTTATTATCCAAAAGGTTTTGCAAAATTTTAAAACTTATATCTTTATATTCTTGATTCAAATTGGAGTTGCAAAATCTATTTATCTTGTCTTTAATTTCTTCTATCTTGCTTGTCATGACTTCTCCTCCATATTTTACATATATAAAACTAGTGCTACAAATTCAAGTTCTTCTTCTCCTATATTTTCTATAGAATGTTTTGCACCATCAGCTGTATACACTACATCACCCTCATTAACTTCTATAAACTCCCCATTATCAAATACTTTACCTTTTCCTTTTAATATATAGTATACTTCAAAATCTGTTGTATGGTCATGCACACCAATTGAACTTCCTGCTGGTAAAGCTATTCTTTTAAATAGTCTTCCTTTTCCTTTAAGCTCTTCATTTTGTATTATGTTTTCAAGCCTAACTTTTCCAATACCACCATTCAAATTTTCTTTTAATTCTACTTGTAATTCAGATTTCTTTCTTATCATAGCTCATCCCACCTGCCAAACAATCAATCTAACTACTAAATTGGCATATCCTTTCCATAATATGTTGTATTTTAATATAATAATAACATATATTCTCATAAAAAAATATTACTGAATATATAAAAATGACACTATTTTTACATATATTGCAATTTAATTAAATTGTCCCATAAGTTGACGTCTCTAACAAAAAAACATATACTCATATAGTATGGGAAATTTTTGTTAAATTTTTTATCTGGAGGTTCTATACATATGTCAGTTTCAAAAACTCAAGAAAAACTTAAACAACCTAAGGATTTATATTTCTGCTGTTCAATATTTACCTTTGTAGGACTTGCATACTATGGTATGAAGTTGGTATTATTATTATTTTTAGCTGAACAAGTATCCAAAGGTGGTTTAGGATTAACACCAGCAGAATCAGCATCAATGCTTGCATCTTTTTTGGCATGGACTTATTTTTCTCCAGTTATTGGTGGATGGGTAAGTGATAGATTTTTAGGTCCCAAAAACTGTATTATACTTGGAATGATAATGGTATCAATTGGTTATTTTTTAGGATATTTAGCAGATAGTAAAATGGATATAAATATCATGATATTCTTATCTGGATTAGGAATAGGTTTTTATAAAGGCAACCTACACACTTTGGTAGGAAATCTATATACTAATGATGACCCACGAAAAGATGGAGCTTTCTCTATTACATACATGGCTACCAATTTAGGAACATTATTTGGACCTTTAGTATGTGGTTTAGTTGCTAATGAATGGTTTGCTATGAAAAGTGGTGCCTCTATAAACATGTATGGTTATAGATATGTGTTCTTATTTTCATCAATTACTGTTCTAATAGGTTTATTATTTTTTATCTTTGGCAACAAAAAATTTTATAAATCTTCAAATAATAAATTTAGTAACGGAAGAGAATCTATAAAGAAATCACTTGAATATAAGAAGATGTTAGCTTCCAAACGATTAACTTTAGTTGAGAAAAAAAGAATAGTGGTAATATTAGTCTTAGCTTTCTTTACAGTATTTTTTTGGATAGCATACAATCAAGCCTCTATGTCTATTGCCTTATATACAAAGGAACACATAAATCTTGCTGTTGGTAATTTTCAAATCCCAACTTCATGGATAGACTCATATAATGGTCTTCTTTGTGTCATCCTTGGACCTATATCTGCTCTAGTATGGGTAAAGCTATCTCAAACTAAAAAAGGTGATTTAAGTGTACCTAAGAAGATGAGTCTAGGATTTATACTATTAGCTATTGCATTTTTATTCATGATAGTAGCTGTTATGCAAACAGGAACAGACCCTAATTCTATTCATAAGGCAAGTGTATTTTGGGTAGTTGGATTTTTAACATTCCAAAGTATAGGAGAAATTTGTTTTTCTCCAGTTGGATATGGTATGGTAAATAAACTTTCACCTGAAAAATATATTTCATTTCTAATGGGTGTTTGGTTTTTAGGTAAATTTGCAGCAAATAAATTATCTGGTTATACACAAGCTATTATAGACCAGCTTGGTATGTTACAAGTATTCATAGTAATACCATCATTCTTATTACTATTTGGAATTATATTGCTTATAATGAACAAAAAATTAGTAGAATTATCAAATTAAAAACTTTTTCTAAATAGAGTAAAAAATATAATAAAAAATCGAGGTACATAATACCTCGATTTTTTATTATATTTAGTTACAAACTATATAGCTCTAGTATATACTTTTAACCATTCTCTTTCTTCATCAGTTAAGAAAGAAGATATTTTATCATAAACTAGTTTATGATACCAGTTTAAATAATCTTTTTCATCTTGATTCATTAACTCTGGAACTATACCATCTAAGTCAATAGGAGCTAATGTAACAACTTCAAACTCCATAAATTGACCATAGAAGTTCTTTTCAGCTTTTCTAACTACTATTTCATTCTCTGTTCTTATACCATGAGAACCTTCTATATATATACCTGGTTCATTAGTAGTTACCATTCCTTCTTCAAGAACTGCACTATCAAATCTTTCAGGTACTACTCTCCATCTAAATCCATTTGGTGCTTCATGAACATTTAGCACAAATCCTATACCATGTCCAGTTCCACACTGATAATCTATTCCCATATTCCACATACAACTTCTAGATAATATATCTAAATTATATCCTCTACAACCATGTAAAAACTTGACTTTAGAAAGATTTATCATACCTCTTGCCACAGAAGTAAAGTGTAGTTTTAACTCATCACTTATAGGTCCTAATACTGTAGTTCTAGTTATATCAGTAGTTCCATCATAATATTGTCCACCTGAATCTACTAAGAATAACCCTTCAGCTTCTAACTTATAGTTTGATTCTGGAGTAGCACTATAGTGCATCATAGCTGCATGCTCTTTATATGCAGCAATTGTATTGAAACTTGGCTCAAAGAAACCTTCTTGTTCTCTTCTTAAGTTTTCTAATTTTTCAGTAGCACTTATTTCAGTTATTTCAATTTTACCAACATTTGTCTTTAACCAGTACATGAATTTAGTGAAAGCTACACCATCTTTAATATGAGAGTTTCTTATATTTTCTAATTCTATTTCATTTTTTTGTGCTTTAAAGAACATTACTGGATTAAATTCATCAACCTTCTCAACTTCACAAGGTATGTTATTGTAAATCGCATAGTTAAGCTTAGTTCCATCTACTAAAACTTTTTCAGCCTTGTCTATAGATTTTACAAACTCATATACATCATTATATGGCTTTATTTGAACATTCTCTTTAGCTAGTTCATTTAATATTTCTTCATTTAATTTGCTTTCATCAACAAATAGGTAAACTTCTTTTAAAGTTATTACTGCATAAGAAAGTACAACTGGATTGTATTTAACATCTCCACCTCTTATATTAAACAACCATGCTATATCATCAAGAGTAGTTATTACATGAGTAGAAGTACCCTTTTCACTCATTTTTTCTCTTAATCTACTTAATTTTGAACTAAAACTTTCTCCACAATATTTAACATCTAATAAGAATGCCTTACTATCTGATAAAGCAGGTCTATCTTTCCATACACTATCTATTAAATCATATTGGTATTCTACCTTTATTCCTTTTTTAGATAATTTTTCAGCTAATGTAGCTCCTTCTCTAGCACATATAACTCTACCATCAAACCCTAAAGTTCCACCTTCAGGAATATTTGTATATAAATATTCATCTGTAGTTGGGCAACCTTCTTGTCCCATTTTAAATAATTTTATAGTACTTCCTTCTAATTGAGACTCTGCCTGTATGAAATATCTTCCATCTGTCCATAATCCAGCTTCATCTTTAGTAACAATAACTGTACCAGCTGAACCATTAAATCCTGATATAAATTCTCTTGATTTAAAGTAATCTCCTACATATTCACTTTGATGATTATCAGAAGATGGAATCATATAGGCATCTATATTTTTTTCTTCCATAAGTCTTCTTAATTCACTTAATCTGTCTTTTATATTCACAACAAGACCTCCTCAAAATAATAGTTTTAATAACTAAATATATAAGTATGTAAAGTTTATTACATAAATATTTCTCTTATAATTTATATAAATCTTATACACTCTAATTATCACAATTATAATTTTAATTATATTATGTATCTGTGTAAAGCTTTTTTTCATAATTAAAGAGGAAATTACATTTTTATTTTATATTTAAATGTAATTTCCTTTATTTTCACTAATTTAGTATGAATTATTCTTCTTTTGTTAATAAATCCATAGCCATTAATTTTGTTAATATATTTCTTATTCCTAATAATATTAAACCAAATATTATTAATACTGATGCTATTCCTCCAAATATCTGTAAAAAACCAAGTGTAGCTGTAAAACCAGCAATTTTCCCTGATAATAAACTCGCAAAGAAACTTGTTAAATACCATGCTCCCATAGATAATGTAGCATACTTAGCTGGAGCTAATTTATTAAACATCGCAAGTCCTATAGGAGACAAAAATAATTCACCTACTGTTGTAAATATATAAGTTACTACTATAAACAACATGCTAGCCTTTACCATTCCATTTGGACCGTTAGCTAATGTAGAAAATACCATCACTATAAAACCAACACCCATTATTATCATTCCTAAACCCATTTTAACTGGAATAGAAAAGTCACCTCTTTTAGTATTAGATAATTTAACCCATAAAGCAGCTAATACTGGGCATAAAGCTACACATAATATAGCATTTAGTGATGTAAGCCATGCTACTGGCATTTCAAATCCAAATACAGTTCTATTTACATTATCCCTTACATAAATCATAAATGAACTTTGTGTTTGATAGTATGCTGTCCAGAATAAGACCACAAATAAAAATAAAACAACCATTGCTATTATTCTATTTTTCTCTAACTTAATAAGTGGTCCATACTCAATTTTTTCACCTTTATTTCCTTTAGTAACAGGATGTTTTCCAATTTCATTTAGTAATTTTGGCGCAAGAAGTGTAAATATAATCATACCTAACATCATACCTATACCACAAATTAAAAACGCCATCTTGTATCCATAAGATACTATATCACCACTTGCTCCTCTTACTGCAAAGACATTATCAGAAAGCAATCCACATATTATTGGAGCTATAAATGCTCCTACATTTACTGCCATATAGAATAAACTGTATGCTGCATCTTTTCTCGATACATCAGTTTTAGGATATATATCCCCAACTATATTTGAACAACTTGATTTAAAAAAACCATTTCCTAAAATGATTATTGATAGGCCTACCCAAACCATTGCAATAGATGTTGATGAAGCAAATAGTACAAAATCGCCTATTGCTATTAAAAGTGCACCTATAGAAATACATTTTTGTTGACCTAAAACTTTATCTGCTAACCAGCCACCAACTAATGGCGTAAGATATATAAGACCTGTAAATAATCCAAACATAGATGTTGCTTCTTGTGTAGAAAGGCCTAAACCGCCTTGAGCTATACTTGCTGTAAAAAATAATACCAATAAAGCTGTTAAACCATAATAACTAAATCTCTCCCATAAAATTGTCATGCAAATAAGCCAAAAACTCTTCGGATGACCAACTTTTTTAGATACGCTTTCTGTATTTGACATAAAAAACGCCCCCTCATTGTTTTTATAGTTAAATTTAGTACTAAGATTACATTAATCATTTTAGTACATACTTATAATATCATCTTTTTTATGTTTACTCAATAGATTACCATCAGTATTTTCATTTTTTTATTATTATTTTTAAAATTATGAAAAATATTATTTTTCCAGTATTTTAAACTAAAAATATTAATATATATATATTTAAATAATATCTTTAATATTTAATTTTTTTTGTATTTATTTTTTTGATTTTCATTTATTTTTATTTAAATAATTCAATTCTGAAATATTTTTTATTAACCTTTTTTTGCAAGTTATTTTTTTATCAATTCATGTGTGTAAATTGTTTTTATTATGAAATAACAAAAGCTATTTTAAATTCTCTATTTGAGAATAAAAATAGCTTTTATCTATATATCAAAATTTTCTTTTTTTAATAAATTGACTTAAATTATTGTTTAGCTTTCATTTGGTATTTATCTGTAATTTTAACTTTATATTTTTCTTTTAAATTTGTTATAAGTAAATTTTGTTTTTCTGATGTTAGACTACTTACTAAATCTGATTTTATTTCTTCGAATGGTTGATATTTTTCATCTGTCTTCTTAATTATATGATATCCATAATCACTTTCTACAAGTTTACTAGATATTTCACCTTTTTTCAATGCAAATGCAGCCTTTTCAAAAGACTCAACCATCTGACCTTTACCAAAGAATCCTAAATCTCCACCTGACTCTGCACTACTATCTTCAGAATACTTTTTGGCTAGAGTAGCAAAGTCTTCTCCAGCTTGTGCTTTTTTAAGTATCTCTTCAGCTTCTTTTTTAAGTTCAGCTTTTTTACTATCACTAACTTGTTTACCTTTATCATCAACAGTTTTTATTAAAATATGTGAAGCTCTAACCTGTAAATAATTGCTCTTGTTTTTATTGTAATAATTCTCAGCTTCTTTATCAGTCACTTTTGCTTTTTCACTTAAGTATTTTGATGCTACTAGTTCTTTTTTCATATCAGCTTTTATATATTTTTCAGTCAAGTCAAACTGTTTTAAAAATTCTTCTTTAGTCATGCCCATTGCAGATTCTATGTTAGTCATTAAATTATTATATTGAGCATCTAGTTCATCATTAGTTATACTTACTTTTTCTTTAGTTGCTTCAGTAGATAATATGTCAGACGTAATCATAGTCTCAATCATATTTGATTCATATGAACGTATTTCATCATCACTCATAGTAGTTTTTGCATTTAAATAAAATAATGGCTCCATTCTTTTTCTCAACATCTCACCTGTTATTTTTTTATCCCCAATAGTAGCCACTGCTTCATTGCTACTATAATGCTTTGAAGTGGCTGGTAACTTTCTCCCAGCTTCTTTGCCAAAAACATAACCTCCACCTAAGCATATAGCTCCTACTGCAACAATTGCTACAACTGCTTTAATTGTTTTGTTACTTAGTTTTATTTCTCTTTTCTTGACTTTGTTGTCAGTGTTTTTTTCATCTGACACATCATCTTTTTTAGAACTTACATTATCTGACTTTTTAATTTCATCTAATGAATTTTCTTTTGGATTTTTTTCTTCAGACATTAATATCCTCCTTAATTTTGTTTGTACAATACTTCACTTTTATTATTTTACATTAAAATAATATTAAATGTGTGAACCAGAAATGAAACTCTCATGAATTTAAAATGAAATTAAATATTTCTCAAACTATATCTTATAAAATTTCTTCCAACTTTTGTATCTCCATACTTTAACATCTGTATAACTTCATTTTTTTCTTTTTGCAAATAAATAGAACATTCTTCTAAAGACTTAAATATCTCTAATACTTCGCCTTTTTTATTTACTAATTCAATCTTTTTCTTTCCACCTCTTTTGATTATAGACTTATATTTTTTAAAATATTCATCATACTCCTCATCGATACATTCAAATTTATAATTCATTTTTAATGCCTCAATTTTATCATTGGTTAAAATTTCATTTCTCTTTTTATCAGAAAGTCTTGTACTAAATATCTTATCATTTAGAATATTAAATATCTCAGATGGAGATTTACTATTTTCTAAATAGCTCCATTCATTTTTACAATACTCTTCTATATTTAACACTTTACTTAAATACTTTATGGCATCTCCAAAATAATCCATATATCCATATTTTAAATTTTCTCTTATATATCCTAATGGTACTTTAAGGGCTTTGCTACATTGTATATGTGTATCAAAAATATTTTCTTCTTTAGTATACAAGTTTATTGCTTTTATACTTTTTCCCCTTTTTATTTTTATTTCTTTTATGTAATCTAAATCTTCTTCTGCTAGGTATTCACTTGTTTCACGTATTTGTTTTTCTTCAATACGACTTTTTAATAAAACACAACTTTCTCCTTGGTCAAGTTCTTCAACTTTTTTTGAATCATCTTTTTTATTTTTAATTAATGTTTCCTTATCTCCATCACTTATATATTTATCAATAATTACTGTTTCCACTTTATTCAATATTTTATTATCATTATTAACATTTGTTTTTTTTATACATGGTACTTCGTTTTCATTACTACATACTATATCTTCCTTATCTAAAATTTTATCATCTTCATTAGACAAAAATATTTCTTGTTCTAAAACTTTAACTTCTTTATTTTCAATTTCTTTTTTATCAGTTAATACTTGTTCCTTTTCGATTAACTCTTCTTTATATAATCCCTCTTCATTTTTTAATACTATTTCACCTTCTTCTTCTGCTTTATCAAATTTTTGTCTTTTTTTCATAATACCAAACAACTTTTTTAACACTCAAGGTTCCTCCTAATACTTTCTATACCCTTATATTGCCATATAAAATATTACTTTGTCAAAACTCTTATTTAGTATATAACTACTTATTACTATTTTCTTGATAATTTCTTGCTAAATCAGTTTTCCATATAATATAATCTACAGCTATTCCAAGTGCAAGCATTATCCTTCTTATTGATAAATTCTCTATATCAAAATCATCTTCTGTGACTTTTTCATAATCACTTTTTGGCATAATAGCTTCCATAATCTTATTTAAAACCATGTCTTTTGCTAAATCACACTCTTTCGAAAAATGTTCTTCATTATCACATAATGATTGTGCTAAAATAACTAGTAATCTTCCCACAGTTAAAAAACCATGTTTTAGACTAAAGTTTTCATTATTATTGATTTCACCATAAATCTTATTTATAATATTATCTACTATATTAGTAACTATCTTGTTATCTTCTTCATTTATCTTTTTGATTTGTTCTAAAATAGTTTCTTCTTGTATATTTTTATTACACATATTTATTCACCATTCCTTTATTTAAAATTTTGCTTATAGCATAAAACTAAACATTTTATAACCTATTAATTGTTGTTTGCGACTGTTTGATGTTATATAATAATAATCAAGCGTATATAAAAGTTATATAAAATATATAAATTAAAATTCATAGTGTAGATTCAATTATATTATTCAAATACATAATGTAAATTATTTATCATGTAAATTGTCTATTAATACTCTATCAGAATTTATAAAAATAATATTTAAAAGGAGAAAGTATATGAAATATTCAACAATGGGTATGAAAGCAGTAAATACAAAAGAAAATGACAATAAATTTTCTAGTGGCATATTTTTAGAGCTGTACACGTTAAATTTAATGATAAAAAAAGACGATTGTGTTTATGGGAAAGAAGTTACAGATTACATAGGTAGTTTTAATTTGTCTTGGAAACCTAGTAACGGAACCATGTATCCAATAATAGAAAAAATGCTCACAAAGGGTCTTATTGAAGTTGCAACAAAAAAAGAACGTAAAAAACTCTATAAGATAACTGAAAAAGGAAGAATCTACTACAATGAGAGGGCTGCTGAGTTTAAACAAATGCTAATAGAATCGGCAAACTTTTATAATACCATTGCAAGTGAATTAGAATAATTCCAAAGAAGACCACTCTTCAAGTTAGAGTGGTCTAAATTTCATATCAGTAATGCTTCTCATTCACTTAAGTAATTAATTAATCTAACAGCCTTTTTCAATTTAGATTTTGCACAAGCTCTTTTTTTATTTATTGTTCCTCTGCAAAGTCCAAACATCTCTGCTATTTCTGAATCAGTATTATCCTTCATATACCACATCACTAGTATTCGTCTTTCAAATGTTGTAAGATCTTTAAATATATTAGAGCATGTAATTCCATCAATCCAATTGTTATTTAAAAATTCTTCATCATATATATTTATAGTCATATCCTTTTCAATTATCGCAATCGACAATTTTAGATTATAAAAAAGCTCGACATAATCGAGCACTTCATCTATTTCTTTTTGTGCATTTTTATCACAAATAGTTTCTTCTATCGGTAATTGTTGATCAGAATCATATATATTAAATATCTTTTTCTGATAGTATAGGCCCCTTGCTATAGGGTCTTTAGATAATTTTTCTAAATGTCTAAAAACATAATAATGAAAATTTCGCTTTACATAATTGTGAAAAGACGGTTTTGTATCTTTATATTTATGACACATAGATAAAAAAATAGCACATATCTCCTGTTGTATATCTTCTTTATCATTATTTGAGAATATACCAACTATTTTTGCAACTGTCTTATCTGCAATCATTTGACCATGACCATTAACAAAATACGAATTTATTTTCAATCGTTCATGTTCTTCTTCTACAAATAATTTAATAAAACTTCTTATTGAGTAATCTTCTATAGAATATTGTCCATATACTATTAAAGAAATATACTTATTTAACATTGCTCTAAACGAATTAATTAGTTCTTGTGCTGCATCTTTTGATCCAGCTTGTAATTCATATACCAAATCATGTATTTTTTGATACTCATTCATTCCATATTTTTGCAAATTATTTTTATAAGTTATTTTTTTTTTCATATTATATACCTTCTTAGCATTATATTATTACTTCTTATCTATTAAGATTATAAAACTATACATTTATACTAAAAATATCTAATCAAATAAATATTTTCTTTCATTAAGTAAACCAGGAACTGACTTGTCTGCCAGTTTCTCTATGTATTCAAAGCATTTTGGATGTATATGCCACTTAAATTCTCTCTTTCTTTTATATTCATCTATAGAAAATTGTTCTGGTAGTATTGGCTTATTACATATTTGGCATATCATTATCTCTCCTTTTCTTGGTGGCTCTGGTACTTTACTTCTTTTTGTAATATAATTTTCTATATTTTTATCAATAGTAAAATTCATATTTCCCCTCCATAAGTTTGATAAAATCATATATAAACTTCTGTAATATCTTTATGTACATTCTCTTTTGATTTTAATATCATAGTTTTAATATCATAGTTCAATTTCAATTCTATTTTTTTAGTTTCACAATCTCTTATTAAATCTGTTAATACATAACTCTTTATAACAACTGTCTTTGTAATTGAATTGTAGAGCTTTATATTAAATAACAAGTTTTTATTTTGTAAATCAAACTTCAAGAAATAATAGTTTAAATCTTCTTTACTTATATTACATATCAATATATTATTAATAAATAACTTTAACTCATCAATGATTTTAAAGATAAGATTAACTATTTTAGTTACTGTTTTTATTTCACTTTTATTTTCATATAATAAATGCATAGTTTTCACCTCCTAATTTTCAATCTCACTCTGCCTACTATTTTAATAATAAATCTAAGTATAAGAGTATATAGGTCACTTGTCACAATCGACAACTAATAAACAAAAAAAAAGTCTTCTATAAAAGACAAAGTTAAAAAAAGCTTTATTATAAACCTACACAAACACTATCAAAAGTACCACCTCCAAATTTGTACTACTAATTATATCACATGCAAAATATTAAATACAGTTATTCACATCTAAAAATGCTCTGAATCCTCTCCAGAGTAGGTATAATTTATATCAATACTCTTTATATTCATTTCACTATAAGTTTCTCCTATTCTACATTTGAACATTAAGTTTTGACTAGGAGGTCTAAATGGAAAAGCATCAACTATTTTATGATAATATTCACCTTTATCTTCATAATATATATCAAATATAAAATCTTTAGAATACTTTCCACCATCACTGCTATTATTAAAATGGGGTGTTATACCTGTAATCATTACATCTCTCTTTTCATCAATATTACATTTAAAACTAAATGTAGAAGATTCATAATTATTATAATAATTTATATATGCTCCTAATGATTTTATACCATAAACGAAAGTTCTTAGATTTGTCTCACATTCTTCATAATTATAACTTCTTAAAACTATCTTTATTTGATTAACTTTTTTATTAGGAAAATTTATTCTAAATGCTCTAACTGAATTTGAAAATTCATTTGTTGAATTATTTTGTGTTATTGCTGAATGATATCCAATTCCCTCTACTTCTTCCCAATAACTAGAATCTCCAAACCTTATATATACATTTTTTACACTACATAAAAACGGATGTATATATATTTCATTCATTTCTAATGTAGTCATAATATCTTCTGGAAGAGTAATCTCATATTCTGTGTCCAAAAAATCTACAGAATTACCTGTAACTACTCTTTTTATCCAATATAGATTATTATCTTTAGAAAAAGGAGCATACACATCGTTGTCCTTTTCTGATATAACACCAAAACTAATAATTTTAGTTTTAACTGATAGACTTTTTGGAATAAACATGGAATTTGATACATCATCGAAAACAGCTAATTTTGAAATTTTTTTTGAAGGTCTTATAGTTATATCTGATGTTATATTGTTTATTATGGCTCCAAAAGTACTCTCATCAGACTTACAATCTTGTGGTAAGATTATTTTTCTTCTCAATTTATTAGACTTTTGTATATCAATATACTTATTTAATAACTGATTATATTTTTGTATCAAGTTTGAGTTTACAGCTTCTAGTTGAGCATTTTCAAGTTTTATTAAATTTATATTATCATTTAACATACGTTCTATCTCATTAGTTTTATTAAACAAATCTAATATATCATTTAGCATGTTATTTTGATTATCATTATGCATTGAACTTGTATTTATAGCTTTATATCCAAAATCTTTTCTATTTGATACTGGTAAATTATTAATAACTACTTTATTCACCTAATTCCCCCCTTACATCATAGAATGTGTCTATTTCTTCTTGTATATTTCCAATTATATCTGCAAAACTTCCATAACTGCAATTAGAGTCTATAGACACGTCTTCTTTCATTACATCTAACCTATCTATCTTATCACTTAATTTTCTTATATTATGCTCTGCTTGATGGTACATTGAACTTATCTTATAACTTTCTTGTGCTCCTCTATACCTATTATTAAACCTTACAGCATTTGGAACTTCATCTAATACTCTATTTGAAGTGTCATATACTTTACCATCTACATGAAAAATCTTACTTTCTACATTAGATTTATTACCTGAATAATCAGTTGTATAAACTCTAAACATATAATATCCTTTTTGAAGGGGTTGTGTCATAATGGTCTCTCTTTGAGTCTTATTATATATAATTGGTGAATTATCTAAGGTGATTGGATTAATATCACTTTCTACAGTATGTAAACACCAATTATACTCTTTAATACCTGTTGTAACTATTGTTGTAGCTACATTTGATTCTGTTACTACCTTTGAGTTTAAATCTACTCCTTCTACATAATATTGATATATACTTCCTGTATCTGTAGAAGTATACTCCAAAATGACCTTTCTATCCTCAGTAGTATACTGATTTGTTATACTTGGTTTAATTGGAATAGATGTATCTCCTGGCTTGTCTTCAACAGACATATTTTCAGTCAATTGTTTCATTCTAAAAATAGTATTTGCCAATATTTTCTTTTCATATTCCGCTATATCTTCAATATCATCTATATTGTGTCCTATTTGAATCATAGCTGTATTATTCCATGTTGTAAGATAATAGGAAGATGCTTTCTCTTGTGAAGCAGACCAATTTGAATTTCCTTCTATTTTTTGTGGTACTATATTAAACCATATATCTCCATAAGCAAAATTTGATGTAGTATGAGTATATGATATTTTTATTTTTTCTTCATTATTCACCATATTCCAAGGATATAATGTAACTGAATCTGATTTATTTATAACTACTTCATTTCCCCATACAGAACTTGTGAATCCATGACCTTCATCAAAAAATATATTATTGTCATTCCACTTTCCAACTTTTATATTAAAAAAATCTCTTAATTTATTCAAACTTTCATCTTCTCTAAATATAGATGAAATTAAATCATGACTCGCAATAACACTTCTATTTGTTTTCATAAACTCAAATATAGCATCTAGTGCTCTTTTGTTTAATTTATTTTCAACAATATAATCTTCACCACTAGAAAATCCGATAACTATTACATCATAAATATACATTCCTCTACTATCTTTTAAAAAATCATCTGGACTTTCACAAAATTCTCTATTTGATACAGGAGTTACATTTATCTTAGCTAAACCATACCCTCTTGCATCTTCTTTACAAGGCTCTTCCATCCATTTTTTTAAAGAAGCAGATTTCTTAATGGTCCATGTAATACCTCTATAACATTTGAAACTAATCTCTTCTCCTATATTTGGATGTATATTTAATACCTTTATGTCACTTTCTAATCTTTCTAGTTCACATACAGAAATAGGTTGAAATACTTCGTCAACAGAATTCCCAAAATCATCTCCTATTTTTTTTCTAAATACTCTATACAAATGTGGTGAACTTGATGTATTCTCCCATTTTAAACTAACTTTATTTTCTCTATCAGATGATTTCGTATATAATGTTATTGACATTATTCAGCCACCACCTTTATATTATTGATTACAGGAGTAACAGATATATCTGATGTAGATAATTTTGCCATTACTCTACATCTTATTAAACTATTACCATCCAGAGATTTTAATCTTTCAATTGTTGAGGGTAACATATGTTTATATTTTACAAATATTCTAAAGTATTCAGCTGTATTAATTTTTATATCTGGTCTTTGATATTGTGGAATCTTTTTTTCTTTTAATTCAATACTTATAGGGTCATTTGGAGTAATTACATAATTAGGGTCAAACTTTATAACTATACTATCCACATTATCTATAGATTTTATTGCATAATACTTAAGAGAATTATTACTTATATTTTTCACTAAAGAATTATAGGTTATTCTTTCCATCTTTGAACCAGCAAATATAGAATCACTATGAGACATTAAATTAAAATTATGCTTAATGCTTTTTACTGATTTTGATAAATCTAATTCACCAAGTAAAAACATTATTTGAAGTTTATTTTCTCCCTTTTTTAACTTAAATGCATATTTATTATCTTTTTTAAATACTTGTCTTCCATTTACAAGTACAACTACATCAAATACTTCTTTATCTTTCTCAAAACTAAAGTATTTATCTTCTATTATAGTTTCTTCAAGACAATTAACATACTGACTCATCACTATATAATTCCATTTACTTTTACACATTATCTCCATTGTATTTGCATCCATTGGAGCTATTCCAGTGACTCTATGCTTTGCATAATCATTTATAGATACTCTCAATGAACTTGGATATTCTTGATTGTATTTATCACTTACATCTAACCTCTCAATAAGCCATTGAGAATGTCCTGTTCTCATTTCAATAGAATTTAAATTTACATACTTTGGAAGTTGTTGCACATAAAATAAAAAGTTTTTTAATTGTATATCAAAATCGCGTCTTCCAAATAAATCAGATGTATAGTAATTAAGTATTTTTTCTTCTTCGTATAAGAGATTTAAATCTAAAGCAATATTTGGCTTTATGTTCTTCCATTCTACACTATTATTTTTGTCTTCTATACCTATGAAATACGATATATTGGTCATAGGTGGCACTTTATTTTGAGGATTTAAAGTTATTTTTGATATAGGTTCATCAACATTAATTCTATTACTTGTGTACACACTGGTTTTAGAGTATTTATCATTATAAAGTGAAATATTATTTAATACAAATAAGGAACCTAAGTTATCTAGTTCTTCTTGACCAATCTCATATTTTTCTATTATAAATTTAATTACTAATATATCTTCTTTGTTAAATCTCCATATATTATTTTTTTCTCCTTTATATTTAAACTTTTCTTTAAAGTTCTTATTGTCAGAAGAAATTAATAATGTTATAGTGGTATCCTGTAGTGAATAACCACTAAGTTCAATTCTAGATACTGTTTTAATAGTATCTAACTCTAAATCTATAGTGATTATTTGAGTTTCACTTTTAATTGGTGTTATGTCTAATGATATATTTTCATTAAGAGCCTCATTTAATACCAAATTTATATTTGTATTTGAATCTATCTCTTGCCCATTTAACAATACTTTCAAATTTGACTTACTCAAATCTATTTTATCACTTGGGATTGAATGAAGTTCATTTCTAAGTGTAGAGGTATTGTAATCTATTTCACAAGTTGACTTAGGTATGTTATTTTTTACTAAATTAATAGTGTTCGTATCTTCAAGTGTATTAAAAGTTATAACATAAGGATAATACGATTTTTTTTTGCTTGAAAATTCATTTGCTATTTCTGAATAAGCAATAATCTTATTTGCTTCGTTATATATGTTTATCATTTCTAAGTCATATTTATTTATAGTCTCTATAGAAGATTCTACTTGATTATTATGTACTTCATAAATAGATTTCAAATCATATTCTATATTTTTAAACATAGTATTAAATTGTTCTTTATCTGAATTTTGATATGGTAATAATGTAAATGGCTTAAAATATGGTAACCCAATTATTTTTTTCTCAAAAAACTCACTTATAAACTTGTTTACTTCGTAAAAAGTTACTAAATCACCATTATTCAGAAGTCTTTTTATTATCTCTTCTTCTTTAATTTTTAATTGATACTCTTGAATGTTCATCATATAATTTCCTCCGAACCTACATCTATCCTATAATTATATACTATAGGTGACTCATCAATTATTTCATCTGGTCTATCTAACTCTATTTTCAACCTAAATTCATTCACATCATTAAGCATATCAACATATGTAATATTTTTATTTCTATTTATAGTTGATATATTACTATTTATAACTATTGCACAAGAGCCATATTCAGCTCTATGTCTTGGTCTTATTCTAGTCCATACTGAACCATCATCAAAACTTATATAGTATTTAATATAGTCATCAATTTTTTTATTTTCATCTAAATATTCCATAAATCTTCTTGGTATGTAATCTTTAGAATTCAAAGTAATTGACCTTATACTTTCAGCTGATAAAAATTTCTCTGATAAATATACTCCATACTTATCATAAACATTGTATTTAAGTTCAATATTTTTTATACCTATAACATATCTCTTTGCATTTACTTCTTCATATTGAAACTTATAACTATCTTCACTTATCTTTTTATAAAATAATTGAGATTTCACATACTCTCTTGTTGAAAATTTGTTTGTTGACTTTGTAGATGGATAAATTATATTTTTATTATCATGGTTATACTTAAGGCCTATAATCTCTATACTTTTTTGAGGTTTATCAAATTGTATATAATCTTTATTATTGTCATAAAAAAAATATGGAATTTTAGTTGGATCTATATTTAAAAAATACTCTCTACATACTTTAGTAAAATTGCTATCTTCTTGCTCTAATTCAACTACAATTTCTTTAACTATACTTGATTTAAAGGTTATTATATTTTCTTCCTTTAAAGATTCGTTTAATTGTAATATTTGAACATTCTCATATTTATCTCTTACAACTATCCTTTTTATTATAGGGTTATGTAGATTTACATTTTGATTTGGTATCCCAGAAATTTTAAACCAATTTATATTAACAGGAATATCTAAAACAATCTTAAAATGTAATTTTAAAATCTTATCATCACTTATCCAACTTATACCTTCTTTATACTTAAATCCAACCATTGCAGTTTTTATTTTTATATCATCTTCTAAATTATACATTTCAAACTCAAACCAAGTATCATCATTTCCATCTAATATGTCTGATAAATATATATGAGGATCATCTTCTCCAATATATTTTATTTTATTGTAAGATGAATATATTTCATGTGTATTCCCAGGAAAGCCATTTGATACATCTAGAATTTGTATATTTATATTATCATTTACACATTTACTCGATATTGTTGCTAATGTTAATGCTCTATTTAATACACTACAAGAAACATTATTTAAGTTGTTTATATTACTAATTTTTGTAAAATCATCTGAATAAATCATATTGCTGACAGTTTTCAAGGAGTCTACTTTTTTATCTAGTTCATTTATCTCTATTTCTATACAATTTAATTTGTTAATTAATAGTTCATTATCTTCTTTAACATCTTTAAAATATATTTGTAAGTTATTTCCGATTTCCTTATAACTGCATATTAAAATATGCATATCACATTTGGCTTTTTTCAACATATCACTATAGCTTGAAAAGGATGGTATATCTACTGCCTCATGGAATTCAAATAATGGTTTTCCAAGTTTATTATAAAAATCGATAATCATATTTTTAAATTCATAAAAATACTCTGTTTTTGTTTTGATTTTCCCAGAATCAAAATCCTTATTTAAATCCTCTATTAAAATTTTAATTCTTTCTTCAAACAATATACTTGGCCTTTTATATTTATAATTATTCATATTATCACCTTTAAAATGTATCTATCATATATTTTATTTCTTTTAAAACAGGTGTCAGCCAGCCATCTTTAACTGTATTTCTTCTAAATAATGCTTTTAGTTTTATTTTTGATACTAAATGCTTATATGATATATCTATCATATATTTACTTTCTATCTCTTTATTAAAATAGATTGAATTCTCAAATATATAAAATTGAAATTTATCATCTAAATTATTAAAATTCTTATAACTACTACCATTTTCTGATATATCTGTTACATTTACAGTTTCTATTTCATAGTTAATATTACTAGTTAATGTATCTGTAACTTTTACATCACAATAATCAGCATCATATTCTGTAAATGGCCTATATTTAAGTTCAAAATTTGATTTATTTTTTCCATTAAAAGATTCTATAGTTGTTTCTAACTTTGATGATAAATCCACAGAATCACTACCAGCAACAGGTTTATAACTTATACTATATACTGCATTATAATCATAGTTAAATATTTGAATACAGTAAAAAAATCCAGTTTTTTGATTTTTATGTATATAAAACTCCTCACTATTTAAAGGTATCTCTTCTCCATCTTTCATTACTTTATAAATAATTTCTGCCTCAAATCTAAAATAAGCTCTAGTACTCCCTGTTATAAATAAAAGTTCAGATTCTATAATATCCTTATTAGTTGGTAATATAGGAATCCAGTCTTTAGTTTCTGGATTATCAGATGCAGTAATATAATATTCTATATCAGTAACGGTTTTTCCAAATGAATTTCTAGGATGTAATTCATCAGTTACTATCTGTACATTTTTTATATTGGAATTTAAATTTATAGACTTACTTGTATAAATACCTGTCCTATCAAAATGATTATTATAGCATCCTATATTATATAAACCATAGTTGTATTCATACTTTAAGACCATATGATTTAACTTGTCATTTCCGACTATTTTAGACAGTAACTCGTCATAAGAATAAGACAGTACTCTATCATTCATTTTTCGCCATAAAGAATTAACCATCTTCCTATCATAATACACTGGTTTAAATACAGCTTTAGTTACTTCTTCTTTTCTATCATTTTTATTATTAAACCAAAGTAAACTTTTATTTATTTCAGTTGGATTATATACATATGTTTCTCTTATATAATGTTTCTGTGTAAATAATATGTATATTCTCTTACATATTATATCTGGAAACCTAAATGTAACCTTATCTTTTGTAAAAACACTTTTTAATGTTTTATCCTTATTATCTGGTGTTACTAGTTCTATCAATGCTTCATCTTCATCATCTGTCATTTTATATCTTATAGCTACTATATCAATAGGATATTTTGTAAATGGGGTAAGGTTTATCTCATTTATTTTATTGATAGATTCAAAATTAAGCTCAAGATCACAAACTGCACCAGAGTCTATTCCATAAAAATAATTATCTCTTACATATATAGCTTGTGGTTTACTATTTTCAAATGAAACATTTAATGGAGCATCAGATAGTATTGTATCACTCCAAAATGAGTTTGGATTTCCATCTATAGCATTTTCAAGAGATGTTTCGTTATTGCAAGATTGTATAAATCCTTCCCCTAGCTGAAAGCTATAATTTAAACATGCTGTATATACTTTATTATCATACCTCAACATATTATCCCGTTTTAAAAATGGCAATGTTAACACGTTTTCATTTTCATCAAAATTAGCATAACACTTCTCTAGTATCCATTGCCCAGCTCTATCTTTTTGAATATTTCTACTTTTATCAAAGTTATTTGAATTTCTAAACCTCTCTATTATAAATTTAGACATATGTTTAAATGAAGTAGAATATCTACAACTCTCTAATTTATCTTTTATTTGATTTATCTTAGTTGTTATGCTATTTATATATGATGTACTGATACCATCATACTTTGATATCAATTCACTCATTGAGTTAACTACACCAAAACTGGTTAATAAATCTATATATAGTTCATTCATAGTCTTATTGATTGATTGAGATTTAATATTTACCTCATGCTCATTTAGACTTGATATTAGTGTATTATTTTTAATTTTCGTCTTAAATTCATTTTCTAAAATCTTTCTTTCTTCATCAGTTGAACAATTTGAAGCTATTTGACTTACAATTTCTTCTATAATCTCATCTTTTATTTTATTTATATTCAAGTTAGTACCTAGCATATTATATTCCAACCTTTAATTTATACTTTTCGCAACATTTATCAAGTATATCAATTAATTCATTTATAGCTGTTTGTACATCTTCCTTAGTTTTCATTATTTCAAATTCTACTCTGGTACCATCCCATTCTGATTTTTTCCAATTAATTGGTCTAATACCTTCCTTTATCAACTTAATCCACAAAGATAATTTATGAACTTCATACATATTTTCATCCATTAGTTCTAGTTCTCTAGTTAACTTTTTTCCTATGATAACACCGCTTTCCATAATATACCCTTCCAAACTTTCTTTTGAAATGAAATATCTATCTTCTTCAAAATCTTGCACAAAATTTCCTCCTTTATCTATTTTGTTACTTTATGTTCATTCAGTATTTTTATCTTCTTTTATTTTTCCATTTATAAGTATTAAATCTTTATTAGTTATTATAACTTTATTTTCCTCAAATGATATTCCCTTTTTTAGTAAAAATGCTTCCAATAAATCTTGAGTTTGAGGTAATATAAATTCTTCTTTAACTCTTTGTATGACCTCATCTATAATTTGCTCTTTAGAACCCAGAACTTTTTTACCATCATATTCAAAATATCTTTGAATTATATTTATTAGATATGCATCAACTTTATCTAGCCCTTTTACATAAATGTTATCTTTTTTCTGTTGTATTCTCATATTTCACCAACTCACTATATTGTCTATATGTGTTACTATTTTTTCTTACTTATAACTTGCATTAATACTTTTTCGACTTCTTTATCACTATTTTCATAATCATCATATATAAGATAAATGTCCTCTTTTTTATCTCCTGATACTGTTTCATAAATATTTATTGTATCTAAATTTCCTTCTTCACTATAATTAAGCAGTACATCTTCATTAGCACTGCTTACTTTTATTAACTTATCATCATTTTTAGAATCTCTTAATATAGTTGTTACATCATTTAAATCTGGATATTCAGTATTTGGAAGTCTTCCTAAATCAGGATTAATTAAACCCATTTGAGCTTCTGTAAAATCATCATTATATAAAAGTGCTATTGCATTAATTTCAGGGGATTCTCCTGCCAAATTTGACCATATCTTAGCTCTTATTTTTACAGTTTTAGGTATATCTTCCTCTTTTTGTATAGTATATGGTACAGTATTATTTGCTCTTATCTGAAATACTTCTTTTTTATCTGTTATTAGATAATATATTACTTCTGACCCTTCTGGTATATCTTGGTCCACCAGTAGAAAAAAATTATTTAATGACGAACTTTTATGTTCATGAGTATAAATATCAACTGAATTATATTCTCCAAAACTGCTACCTTCATTTAAAGATATACACGTTTTATCAAAATCAAATTTTATATTTATGCTATTTAGTACATCAGAAAATTCCTTATTTTTAAATTCATTTATAAATAAGGAATTTGCATATCTATTATTATCAAAATTAAATAAAATTCTATCAAAAAACAAATTATCTGAATAGTAAGATATATCATTTTTAGATGAATTTTTAACTATTTCTTTATCAGTACATAACTTATCTATTATATTTTTGCTTGAAACCTTAGTAAATTTTTCACTCATAGTTCACCTATAATATAGAGTGTTTCCCTGTCAAATATTCTTTATTAAAAACAGGTATTACACTATACTCACATTTATTTAAAGTTTTATGCACGTACTTTATCTTATCAACTTGATATTGTATCTCAATAAAGTCTGTAGGAGAAAGTTCCATATGAATATATAAAATTTTAAATTTAGAATTAAATGTATAACTATTTCTATCTAACTCTATATTATTTACACTAACTCTTATATATTTACTTACTACTCCACTTATCTGCTTGGATACATACCACTTTTGATTTGAATTATACTCTAGCATTTTACTTTCATTTAACAAAACTTCAACCTTTGGATTCGGTATTTCTGTTAATAAATATTTTTTCCACTTTTCGCCTATTTTTTCATTTACATATAATTTATAACTTGTACATTTTAAATTTTTTATCCTTGAAAAAGTTATTGTATTTTCCGTATATATCTTTGTAAGATTATTGATATTTTCATACATATGTATACCTACAATACAGCCACTATGGGGTCTGATATATTTCCTTTCTCATCATATAAATATATAGTGTAGTTGTACTTATTTGAATAAAAGCAGTAATCCTTTATTGACAAAAGTGGATATCTAGAATTTAATACGACCATCTCAATTGTATCATTATCTTCTATATTATTTATATAATCATTATAGTATTTGCCACCTTGCCTTATGTATATTTTAAATATCGTGGCATTTTCATCTTTCATGTCAACTGGTTTTTTCTGCTCATCTATACTTAAATTTGTTACATCTTTTCTGTAAATGAGCATTTTATCAATTAATATTTCAAATTTATCTTGAAATATTATTGGTTTACAATAGTCTGTCGATATGTTTTTGTATATGTTTTTCATCCTAAAAGCTCTAGATTTTCTATAAAATAATTTTCTTTTATTCTTATGCCATATATTTGGTAATTTCACATATCTTATTCCATCAGTTATTAAAGTGGAATCATCTGAATGTATCTCTTGACTAGTTATAGTCTTTATTACTTTACTATATAGGTCATCCTTATTGATATTTATATCTTTTGAAACTTTTTCTCTCTTTATCTCTTGCCATTTAGTTATTTTAATGTCATCCTCTTTTACTTCTAATACTTGAATTATTTCATCTGTATTTTCATATAATTCACAAACTCCTACATTTGATAGTTCTGAGATAGATCCATCTTGAAATTTACTTATTACTCTATACTCATATTTATTCTTTTGTTCTTCTTTTTTCTGGTAAAATAAGATGTAGTTTTTACCTTCTATTGTAGATACTACTGGGTCAAATACTCCATGTGCATGTATATCTATATATGTAACTATATCTATAGAAAAATCTAAGGTAACTTTATTGTATTCAGCATTGGATTTTTTTATTAGAAATCCATTATTATTTCTAATCTTTATTATGTCATCAATTTCATATTGTTCTGTTATAGTTCTATATGTCTCATATCCATTATAATCAGTTTTTTTCTTAAATAAAATTCTTGATATAGTTTGATATGAACTTAATTGTATTTCTATTTTTTCTTGAGGAACTGAGGATAAATCATTTTTTAAATTTACAATTAATTTTTTAAAAGGAATTACTATTTCAAATGGTAGCGTAAATTCAGTATATCCATTATATCCTTTTGGAAAATCATTTCTACTAAGTAAAAAATCTTTGATGTTAGTCGATTCTATGTCAGCATTTTCTTCTAATATTTCTATAATTGGGTCTTGATTATTTATGTACTCTTCTATTTCTGTTTCTGATGAAATATTTTTAAATCTATAAATATAGTGTAGTAAATTTCCTTCTGTAGATTTACATATATTTATTTTGGGATGTTCCAAATAAACTCACCTCTTTTCCATTTTATTTTTGTAAAATCACTTTCACTCTTAATATACCTTGCTTATACTCGAATTTGTTCAACATTTTTTATTATATTATCAATTTTTTATACAAATAAATTTTGCAATTTAAGTTTGCCACAAATAATATATATGATTACTATAAAAGGGATTGTTTCAATTTTAATTAAAACAATCCCTTTATCCTAATATACTTACTATTTTTTTTGTGCTATTGGAGTCCATTCTGCTAGATATTTTTCACCACTAGTTGTATTACCATCACTTTTAGTACAAACATAAAGACCTATAGGGTATTTAGCATTCTCCGTATCTTTATCTTCTGTTTTTGTATCCAATATATGTTTTATCCATATATCACCTACTTTAGGTTTTTTAAATGGTTTATAATCTCCAGGGGGACAAAAAGATAGTATAAGTCTAGGACCTGGCATACCCTCTCCATCTCCAAAACGAATAGCGTTATTGAAAAACCACACACATCCACCATTTCCATCTTGAGGTCTATATGATAATATTCGTCTACCTTTCCTCTTAGTACCAGTATTATCTTTATACTCAATAGCTTCATCATATAAACAAAAATGGTCAACCTCTCCATCACTATCAGGATGTTGAGTATCCTTAATGTCTCCACGTAATGATATTTTTCTATCTCCTTCATCAGTTATAACTATCTTAGAATTCTGAATCATGGTTAAATCCCCATACATGGAATCCCCTCGTCTTTTGACATAATCTTTTTTAATATTTTTAATTTCATTTTCTATATTGATTATATCTCTTTTTATATCATCAATATCATCCCTTAGTTCATCTAACTGCTCTTGAACATTAGTTCTTACATCTTTAAGTTGAGCAAGTTCTCTAGTTGTAACTGAACTTTCACTAATACACTTATTAGTATCACTAACTAAAACTCTTGAGCCATTTCTTCTATAATCTGTATGTCTTTCCATATTATCATTTGAACAAAAAACATTTCCATTATCATCTGTCATAAGAATTTTTTTAGCATTATCACTTCCTTGAGCTATTACAACATAATAATCAAAAGTATCCCAAATTTCTTCTACTTCATTATCAATCTTATCCAATCTAGACTCATAATCATAATGTCTATGTCTAATATGAGAATATCTATTATCATAAATCGATTTTGGTTTTATAAAATGATTTGTCTCAGGAAGTCCAGATATTGTAATTGGACTTTGATATTGATGAACTATACAAGAACTAGACATATATGGTTGTATATGTACTTCTGTTTTTTCATCTATAGCTAAATATAATTCAAACTTATGAGTAACTATTTCCACACCATCAACTGTAGTAGAGTCTGACTTCACATGATACAGTCTTAATACATCTATATCTCTTTGATAACTATCTCCTTCATGTTTATATGGTGGAAATTTTTCCGCTTTATAGTCATTTTTACTAGGGTCTGGAGGAGTCTTATAACCACTTAAATCAAGAGGTCTTTCATGTGCATGATTTTCACTTGGTGGTGTCATACTTGAATATGTTGAAACACTTTCCTCTATATTTAACTTTTCTATAGTTGCTTTTTCTTTATCTTCTATATTGTTATTTAAATGATTCTTTACATCATTATTTTTGTGTGTTGTTATTCTATCTTCTTTTGTTAAAGTTTCTTCAGAAGATAAATCTTCGTTTATAAATGGTAATTTTTCATCATGTAATGACACATAAAAAAACTTATTTGTACAAGTCCATCCATCCTTATTTTTGTTTGTAGGGTCTTCAAACAAACCAATATGAATATCCATACTAGTTGGATTATTTCCTTTAAGAAGAGTTATGGAACCTCTAAATAGTGAGTTGTAAATTCCTTCTGTCATCATATCAGTATGGTCAAACTTCCCTATATTAGGCTTTGTGTAGTCTATGTAATCAGATGTAGATTTAACAAATTCATCAATATAATCTTCATTCTTCATTTTAGCAACTATGTTATTTGCAAAGATACCTTGATATGGAAGTCTACCATCTGTAGAAAAATCAGGAGCATTTCCAACTCTTCTCGGAGTAAATGTAGCTATTTTGATATATCTTTTATTAGACACCATTGCGGCATGTTTAAAATGGTTGTATCCTAATCTATCTTTAAAATCAACAGCATGATATCCATCTAGACAATCTGCATTTAATCCACTATTAGGTCCTTGATTTAACTCGCTCCAAACTTTTTTATCGTTTAAAGTTAATTCACTTGTTATAATATTTAATTTTGGTTTATCTATCCACCAATCAAATTTAATATCATTTGCTCTAAAATTCATTTTTGCATACGAATATCCATCATTTAAGTCAGCATCTCCAAATGTAACTGATAACTTAACACCTTTGAAATCATGCAACTTCAATTCATTTGTAAGTAGTGTTGCTGAAGGTAAAACACCCAATAAAATCACCTCATTTAATCTAGTAATACATTTTTAAAGTTATATTTACTAATCATCTAATTTATTTGTTTTTTAACGAGTTTCATTTAAATATATTTTTTATGAATCTCAAATTATGTTATACATTATAGTTCACATTTTCTATCCATATACTTGGTCTGATATGTTTTTGATTGTCTATATTTTTATGGACTTCTATACTAGTTTGAGGCAATTCCTCATCTCCTATTACATCTACAAATTCAATAATAGGATAACTACCATAGGCAGCCCATTTTTGAACAGCTTTTTTAATATCTTCTTCAGAAAACCTTCCACCATTTTTATAAAGTAACTTACTATCTATTCTTATTATAATTACAGAGTTTTCTTGATATGGTTTACCATCAAGTGTACCAATATCTAAATAATAATCGCTTTCAGGCTCTAAATCTCGACGAAGTCTATCTTCCATTTCTTTGATAATACCTCCACCTCTTAATCTAGTATCTATTAGATTTGTAGACTTTAGCGAGGTATGATGTCTTACAAAAATTCTACCTATATGTAAATCGAATGGTTCTAAGGCTTCTTGATTATCAAATTTATGATATACACAAAAATAATTGTCTTTTAGAATATCACCTGTCCCTCTATCTATTATTCTCATCGGCTTTAAAAAGAAATGGATTGTTCGATTAAATAAATCATATGAGTTTCTCATTTCATTTATCTCATTTGAAGTGTCTGTATAAAAACTATACATATTTGGATTTAAATTTAAATCTATAATTTTACTATTTTTATCTTGATTTTTATAATAGCCTCTATAATGAAGGTTTTTTTCTTCATAGCTATAATCTACTAGTATTTTATCATTGTCACTTATTGAATCATTAATTTCTATAAATCCATACTTGAAATTAAATCCTTTTATTTCAAGTTCTTTTTTATTTTTATCACTTAATATTTTATAAACTTTTAAATTAGTTGGTTTCCAGCTATTATCTACTTTTATATACATTGGAGTATTCTTTACTTTAATAGTATTATTTCCAACAAAACTTCCCTTTTCTTCAGATATATCAATGTATGGCTTCCCATATTTTCCAAATATTTGTAAGTCGTATTCTGGTATAGAATATATAAGTTCTATTGTTTTATCAATTCTTTCGTATTTTTTACTGAAATAAGCATATTTAATGGTTGGGAACCATCCTTTTAAAGGTTCTTTTTCTAGAGGTGTTCCCACAATAATTTGATTTATGTTTCTACATACTACTGAATATCCTTTATAAACTTTTCCATTAGCTGACTTATATATAGAATCTTTATCTAAGGTTCTAGTGTTTTTATTATTTCCAATAATACTTGAATTTTGTTCTGGAAATCCAGTATCTTCATATGTTCTCCCATATATAAATCCATTTCCATCTGATGCTGTATATATCAAAGTTTTATCCTTTGAATACATGGTATTTAAATTTTGAATATTATATTTAACTCTAAAAGTTGAATTTTCATTTATTTTGTCTCTATCTTCATCAGATGAATACTTCATAAATATATCTCTTGCTGTCATATATCCGTTTGTATCCTTTTCAGATATAATCATATCTTCATTCTTAAAACTATCGAGTTCTGAATATAATGCATATTTTTTATTTATTATTTCCTTTGTAATAGGTGCTATTTCCAAATCATCAGCCACTATAATATATTCAATTTGTATTTTGGCTCTTTTATCCTCTAATATTTCATATTCGAACACTTCTATAGAAGACTTATTTGTTATGCCTTGAAGCCTATTCACTTTATACGACTCTAAGTCACAACATTGAACTGGATTTATTTTTTCAAGTATTCCTACTTTGATTTCTAAAGGATTTACACTGTCTTTTCTATAAGCTTCTTCTGACAAACCATCATACATAACATATATAGGATTTTCTATAGTTGGAATGAATGATGTATATATATATGCATCATATACATTTTCATATTTAGTTTTTTCTATAAAGACCTTATACTTAAATTTATTTTCATCTATTGGATAATTATTTCCTAAAACAAGACTTATGTTTTCTGAATTATACAGACCATTTATATCTAATCCAACATTATCATAAATTTTGTACTTTAACTTATATTTGTAATACAATGGAACATTGTCCTTAAATTTATTTGTTATATAAAATAAATCATCATCTACCAAATATTCTCCATTAATCTTATGTAAAAGACCACTTTCATCTGGATACATTATTATTTCCTTTGCCTGTTCTGGATATAGATTTGATATCTCATCTTTTTTATTTACAACACCACTGTACTTAGCTGACCCATTATATAATACTTTTAATTTCCTAACTAAACCTTCATATCGCGTATATGCATTATAAGTTTTGGGATTATAGTCAATCAATTCATTCTCAGTTTCAACAAAATTTACAGCTTCGAATATCGAATTTGTCAGATTTAAAACACCATATCTGTCACCATCATTGTATATCTTATCTATAGGCACTCTTTTTGCTAATAGACCTTGAAATTCCTCATGTTGAACTTTATGTTCTGGCTTGAAATCAGTGATAGTAGATTCATCCCACATAACAAAGTCTCTGTATAAAATTCCCCAATATCCTTCTAATTCTGTACCTTTTTCACCATCAAACTCAATAGTCTCTGGAAAATAATCTTCATTTTTTGTAGCTAAGTTTCTTTTATGAATCCAATCATCAACAAAATGCAATGTTACATTATTGGTATTGGTTTCTATTACAGAAACAGTATCATCTAGAGATGCTGTTGTATTATAATAATAGGCTAAATTTACTGCTCCACTTGGAATATTTCTTCCAAGTTTAATAGATTTATTACCTTTATTATCGATTTCCTTATGCACTTTTGTATTGGAAAATAAATCTCCCGATATACATTCTTCTTTTTCCAAAATAGATTCATATTTTGGTGCTTGCGGATAATCTATAGTAGGTATTTTGAAATCAGGCGTACTTATATCAGGTCTTTGATTTACTACAATATCATCTTTAGGATTATATTCGGTTGCAATTGTTCTTGCATGCCAAACTATATAAACTATTTCTCTTGTAGGTGAATCAATATTGTATTCTTTATTTACAAAGTTTTTAAATATAATTTTTCCATATTCATCCCCTAAAAACTTCTTATTTTTTATAAAGGATATATTGGCACTGTTAATTACTTTTATACTTGCTCCATTATTTACTATATCATTCTTAACTTTAGTCACTATCTCAACCTTACAATCATATAAAGGGTATGGTATTACACTAAAGTTATTTATAGCATCATTAGTTTCAACACATTTATCAATATTAAATTCTTTATCTGTTGAACTATAAACTACTGTGGTTGGTAACTCTATAGATTGGTCAACATTGCTTGATATATTCACATTTACTCTATCTTCTTGTTCATCATCAAAATATATTTCTATAAATCTTTCTTTTGAATTTATAGGTACTATTTTTTGCTCAATTAAAATATCGATTGTTTGAATATATGTCATACCATTTTCTAATTTCACAACAAAGTCAAAAGAGTCTTCTCCTATGTATAAATCATTTGCATAATAATTAAAATAAATTATATTGTTTGAAATATTAAAAGTAACATCTCCAGCTAATTTTAAAAAAGTCTCTTCTTCAATAGAGCCTTTTTTATATGCATCTCCTAAAGAATTTATTTGACCATCATTTATCAGAATAACTCCTTGAAGGTTAGACCCATTTGTAATCTTATAATTTAATGTTTTCAGTTTACTAATATCCATAAAACATTCCCCTTTTGTAACTTATCTATATTTTTCTATTTACTATATTAATTTCATCTTTAGCATTTTCATTGGCAATTGCTTTTATAACATCTATACAATTGCCTGTCCAACTTGTATAAATACATGCAATTATTCCATTAATATCAGTTCTATAATTTAATTTTTCTATTGTTCCAAGAGCAGCTTCTACGTTTACAGATGCACCTTCAATTGGATTATTATATTTATCTGTTACTGATATTAAGATGCTTATATCATCTTTTCCATTTGCAAATATAAAGTTGTTTTCTGAGTAAATCTTTAAAAAGTAAGGTTCTAAAGTATAGTCTGATATGTATATATATCCATTGTATAGGGTATTGTAGATTGGATTTAATGATATATGCTTTAATTCTTTTAGTGAAGATGTTTTATGAGTTTCAAAATATACCTTCACCTTAGTTGGGTATTTTTCTTCAAATTTATGCAATTTTATTTCAACTTCATCTTTTTCATAGTCATATAAAGCTATAAAAGAGTTCTTAATTTTGTATCTAACATTTATTGTACTTCCTTTAGGAATTTCCTTTTCAAAAACTACAACATTATTTTCAATATTATAGTTATTCATTGATATATCATTTATTGTAATCTCTATGGTTGTCTCATCTATACCTATATTTTGTAAGTATAAAGTTTTAAATCCTAGAGATTCAAATTTTTCTTCATTTTCAAGTGAATATTCTCCTGTTTTACTTATAAAAAATACTTGAGTATATGGTTCCTCTATTCCAATTTCATATATAATAATAGGTGAATATTGTTGTGGTATAGGAGACATTCTTATAGTTTTAGTATATGGAACCTTAAATATTATTCCATCTTGGTCTAATTCTGCTATAAAATCATTTTGAGATACATATAATGATTGTGCTTTTAATGGTTTTTTAGTTATTTTACCTTCACCATCATATAAAAGATTATATTCTTCAGAATATACATCTACTTTGGTAAATTTTATACTTTGAATATTTTCTACTTTGAAATCATTTGCTTTTGCGACTGCCTCTGCATATTCCTCAATATTTTTTATAATTGTATATTGTTGGGTATCATATGGTAGATTATATGATGTTATATTTTCATATTTAGATGAGTGTTCTGTAGGATTATAAATGGCTTTAACTTGTATATTTCCTATCGCAGGTACAAATGTTTCTAAATTCATTCCTGTATACTCATATCTTCCAACTTTTAAATTTAAACTATATAATTTTGCTCCCTCTTTCAAAACAATTTTAAATCTCACAAATCTCTTAGTTTCAATCTTTGTATTATTTTCTACTTGAATCCATTTATCTGAGTTTAGTTTTCCTTCTAGATTAATCAACACATTATCATCCTGTATATAAAATTCTACTTTTCCATCAAACTTCATTGCTGGCATTATATATCTTAAATCTGCTGATTCTTCTACTGTATCTCCTAAATCAATTATATTAGTTATAGATACTGAAATAGAATTATCTGATAATGGCATCAATACTTCTTCTCTATAATAAAAATTGAAACTCAAGAAAGAGTCAATAAAATTTCTCCAATCAGATTCACATTCATAAATTAATTCTCGATGTTGTAGTTTAGGCATTTTAGACGGTTTGAGTACAAATCTTAATTTAAATACTTTGCATAGTATTAAATTTTGAGGAATGGGTTGTCCATAAATCAATTTAACTGGTTGCATCCATTCTCCATAAATATCGTTATGCCCTACATAATATACATCTACAGTACTGAATAGACTAGATTTTTGTATCCATGATATTTCTTGAATGGATGTAGGTTTTTTGTTGAATACAAATGGTGTTGTTTCATAAATATATTCATCAAGAAAGTCATAATAATAATCGTTATAACATTTTGTTGGTTTTGGCCACAGCATATTATCTTTGTAGAAAAATTTTGAACTGTCAAGTAATAAATCTTTTTTATTAGTTTTTCTAATATCGTATCTTTCAAATTTTCCTTCTGACTCTGATACATTCAATGTAACTTTTATTAATACTCTAAATTTATTAAAAACATCCTGTAATACTTTTTCTTGACCATTCATATTGCATTTATTATATAAATAATACTCATCTTGATTATAATAATAATATCCATTATGTATGCTTGGACACCAACGTGCTAAAGCATTTTGTAATGTCCTTAAAGACACAATTATAATATCATCAATATGACCATATCTTATAGTAAGCACTTTGGGATAATCTAAAATCACCACATCACTTATACTAGCTTCCACTACAAGCTCAAATCTCTTATACTCAGTTGAATTTAAATTAAATTCTGTAAGACCATATATATAAGTGTGTTTTCTATTATCATCAATTATGAATTCCCCTCTATCAACTTGGCCTAAAAACTCCTTATATTCAGTTGAATCTGCAATTATAGAATCTGAATAAAATTTTATTTTATCTCCATTGATTAGAGTATAATTATCTTCGTCTACTTGATTTTCAAATTCATATAAAACATAAGCTTCTTCTGGGCTAAATTTTTCTATGATACAATAATATTTTCTATCATAAACATCAATAGAAGCTTCAAAGGGTGGAGCTGTATCCATCATATCTTTTTTACCATTTTCTGATACCTGAAAATCTCCATTTATAACTCCAACAAGCGAATCATATTCTAATGGTGGAAATATCTCTATATACTCTTTTTGTCTTGTAACTTCTATCGCTTTTATACACACCTTATGGTCAAAATAACCATATTCACTAAATTCAACCCTATTATCAGTTTCATTATCTTCTAAAAAATCCCTATATCCATGCGTATATGAATATATTCTTACTGGTCCTTTTATATCATAAACTTCTATATCAAATTTATATCGCTTTGAATAATCCTTATTTTTTAATTCTGGCATCAAACTATATAAATAAATATCTGCTACTTGAGTATATTCATCAAATATATAATCTAAAGTTAGTTCAGATGTGTAAGTTGGTCCAAATGGTTCTCCTTCAATTTTTTCCCCAATTGAAGATACTTCTCTTGCACTTACTTTCACTCTTACTTTAGAATCATAAGTTATATAATTAGTTTTTGCTTCCATCTTATATCTATAATAAAATTTTATAGTGTTGTATTTCACTTTGTTACTTGCTCTTATTCCATATATTTTATTTAACAGTTTAAATGTCTTTTTATATGTAGTATCTTCTGATTTATATAACTTACAATCATTATAATCTCCTATTCCAGATTGAAAAGCTTTCATTCTACTTGCTATATTAGTATTTATATGTGGAACCATTTCCACTCTTTCTGGCAATTCAAATTTGTTATGATTTGGTATTTCATTTTCTTTCATAATTGTACTCTTTTCTTCTTCCATCTTTTCACCTCCAGTCTACTTTTTATAATATCCATATTTTGAAAAACCTTTTATACTTGAGTCAAGAAATGTTGGTAAAAACGAAAAACTATTGTCATAATCTTCATCTTCTCTTACCCATATATCTTCATCATACTTAAAATCATTCCAAAAAATTGAAGTATCTTCTTTTATCTTTGTTACATAATCAATTAATAACTTGGTTGGGGTTGCATCTGAATTATATAATTCTATACTTAATTTTTTATTATTTATATCTACTAATTCATACATTTCAAGACTCTTTATAAAAGAAACAACTGATGATTGATTTTTTTTATCAGGATTTCCTTTTAATAGAATTTCTCCTGTAGAAGTGATGTAAACATCATCTAAAGTTATTAAATTGTTATCTACTAATATAGTATTTACCAAAACCATCTTTTCAGATATAACAAAATCTTTACTCATATCTTTCCATTCTTTTACTTCTCTAATTCCAAGCTCTCTTGAAATTCCATTGGCAAGACCTCGTTTTGTGGAATTAGCTGGATTTTTAAAAACATCAAGAATTCTAAGCTTATATTCATGGTTCTTTTCTCCTTTAAGCCTAGAACATCCTACTAAAGAACCAAACTCATCAAAAAAATTCCATACATGATGTAAATTTAACTCAAACAAAAATTCTTTATTATTGCACTTTACTTTTATTTTCCCAAAAGGCAAATCTTCTTCTTTATCATATGATTCTCTAACATAAATTACTTTTTTCTTTTTATCAATAAAATAATAATCTGGCTGACTTATGTTGTTTTCTAAATTTTTTTCATTTTTCTTTATTCCAAAAAAAGTATACAAATCCCAACTTCTTTCAAGTATAAGTTGATTTGTATACACCATAGAAATATTATTTACATTAAAGTTGCTTGGTAATAAAACTTTATATACCAAATCGACAAAATCCTCATCTGCTGACTCAATATAGATTTGCTTTGAAGCATAAAGCAATATTTCTTCTATTTCATCTAACTCCATGCCAAAGATATTTAAAAACTCAATCCCAATAGATTTGTTAGGGTTTTTCTTCATTTCAAACCAAAAGGGAAGCATTGATCTTATTTTTTCTGTATATCTTGCAAAATCACTTTCTTTCATTTAGATAATCACTCCTCTAAATTTAAGCCCTACTAAATCTCCATTTAAATTATTTAATGTTTTATTTGCATCAAACATAATATCATTCATTACAAATAGAAGTGTGTCAAATACTGTTATAGACTTATTGTATATATCTGTATAAAAAGCAGATACACAAATTTCTTGAATCCTAGCAACTATTTCCTGTTGCCTATCTGAATTCCAATGATTATACTTATCCATTACTTTATCAAGTACATTTACTTCTTCTTGTGAATAGCAATTGCTATCTTTATAAAAACTTTTCAAATCAGCAATAATATTATTTAATGTATAAACACTCTCTGTATATAATTCATCTGTATCCACAATCTTTCCAGAATCCACTTTTTTGCATAGTTTTAAAGCATGAATTTTAAATATATTCATATGATTAATTAATATTTCTCTAAAAACAGCCTCTTTTCCCTTATTTTCAAGTGTAAAATGTATTTTTATAATATTTTTATTTAGCTCTATTTTTTTAAATATTGGATGCGAATACAACATTAACTGATTATTTTTGGCTCTATACTGTTCTTTATTCTTTATCTTATATTTTTTTCTACCTAAATAAGCTCCAACTACAGTGATAATTGCAGTTATAATTGCTACAAAACTCTTTATTAATTCCAAATATACGTTTTCAGTCATTATGTCCCCTATATAATTACTACAGAATCCTCATCTGGAGAAACAATAAATTTCTCATCCCATCTGCAATCATGATTAATTAACAAACAATTTTTATTGTTTATCTTAATACTGTTACAAGAATAAGTTAGTATAGAATCACTAACTTGCATTATTCTTTGCGTCAGTTCATTTATAAATAGTGATTCTCCTATATTTATTGAATTTATATAGCTTATAATTTTTTCTCTTACAGACACTCTTATAGACTGTTTCTCTATTTCATCCACATATGAAGAAAAAACTAAATCTATATTTAACTTTAGATATTTAAAATTAGGTAACTTTACTACAACCTTTTCTCCAAATGATGTTATATCTAATAATGCTTTTTTTACACTTGAAAGCAATTCTTCATCACCTATACTTTCAGCTATTGGCACAATAGTCATACTGCCTGGACCATGAGAGTATCTTTTTAATATTACATCTTTTACACCTTCTATACTTAAAATGGCTAATCTTATTGAAGTTTCATTTGCCTTAGCCAAAGTTAAGGTTTGATGAGTAATTCTTTTTCGGTAATCTTCATCTGATTCTTCAAATAATCTTTTGCATCCCACTAATAAACCTATAGCGTTTAAAAATTTGCCTGTAGCTGTAGTTACAAAAGCTTGAAGATGGCTCATTGTAAGTACATCATAAAATTCTGATATATTTTTATTTATTATGTCAGAAAAAAGTTTAGCTATAGAACCAGGGCTTGTGTCAAACCCAATTTTATTTAACTCAACTTCTGTTTCTTTAACCAGAGATTCAAAATTTTTATTGTGTATTAATATCATACTTGATTTTCACCCCACTAACTATGTCAATTTCCATGTTAATAACAATCGGATTGTTATTTCTTCTTTCTTTTATGAAAATTAATAATTCTATCTTATTTCTGTGTATTTTAGGTATAAAAAACAAATTATTTTCTCCAACCAACCTGTCATAAAATAATGCATTCTCAATAGATGCTATAATTGAATCTAGCGTATCTTTATTATTTAGTTTTCCTAAAAATTTTTCTATATCTGAACCTATATAGTCCACATTAAACCAATCTTTTGTTACAGATTTTATTCTACAAATACATTTTTGTCTAAGTAAATCATCTGAATTTAAATACAACAAATTATTGGAATTATTATCATATATAAGTTCTCCACTATCTGTTATGCAAAAATCAAACATTTTTATCTACTCCATTTATTTCTATCTTTTTTGTATCAATAACTATCTCACTTCCAGATAAAATAATTTTATCTTCAGCACATATATTTATATTATTTGAGATTATTGACCAGTTTTCTGATTTAGTAGAAAAATCTCCAAAAACTTCTATAGTTTTATTTTCAGCATTTATCCTTAATCCAACATTAGTTGCTGTAAATATGTCTATACTGCTATCATCTCTTAATTTTACAATTGAAGATTTCTTAGGATGATATATACCAACTTCATTACCTGCAAAACTTCCTTTTCCTTCTATTTTTTCTAAAACACTATCAATAGGATTTTTATCCATAAAATCTTTATATTTTGATTTATCTTTATTATCATAATCTAACCAAGTCTCACTCATTTTCTTGGTTATTTCTCTTGAGTCTCTCTTTATATTTGATAACAGACATCCATCCCTAATGTGAGTTTTTCTTTTTCTTGATAGATATTGGTGAGATTCATTTGCTATTCCTGTTATCTTAGGCTGAAATACAGAACCATTATTAAATTGTATATAGACTTTATCATCTTTTTCTAATGGTAATAGATGAACTCCTTCTCCTATATTTTGAAAAGGTACGTTTGAAAAAATGGCACTATTACCTTTTACATTCTCTACATATATATCTGCTGTATTTTTATGCATATTAAAATCTATGACTTTTCCTATAGAAGTTGTAAATATTGTATTTGAATATGGATCTATGATGTTATCTATTAATTTATCTTTGAGCTTCACATAATCCCCCCTACTTTAGATTAAACTTCATATATGAATTAGACTTTATATAATGGATATGTAATTATAGTGTTTTTATAATTAAACATTTCATATTGTGTAGTAAGCATATTATTTAGATTTTCATAATTATATAATCTTGTCCGTTTAAATTTATCAGTTGTATCGTTTAGATTTGCTAGTCTTTCATTATTTAATATATTTGATACATAAAATAATACTTTATTACATGATTTTAGTACATTACTCATACCGCTATATTTTAATGAATTTGTAGTTAACAAACCTGGAGTAATTGATGTTGTAAATCCAGTTTTCATATTTAGTGAATGTGTTACTTTCTTTGCTAAACATACACCTA
The DNA here is from genome assembly GCF_045899875.1 of Clostridioides sp. GD02377. Lineage (NCBI taxonomy): Bacteria > Bacillati > Bacillota > Clostridia > Peptostreptococcales > Peptostreptococcaceae > Clostridioides > Clostridioides sp. GD02377. The sequence goes on along the minus strand of NZ_JBJODA010000009.1, from coordinate 156,854 downwards.
CCGTTCCTCCAAACAAATCATTAATTGCTATTAAATCATATACATTTATTTGCGGTTTTCCTGTAATAATCAACTCGCCATCGTAAGCTTCTTTCCATGAGTTTTGAATTTCTGATATACAATTTCTTATGGCCATATGTCTATTATTTGCATATAATTCTCTGTATTTTAAAGTTTTATCCTCTAAGTTAGAAAATACATTAAAATTTTGTATTCTTGAATTGTCTAATACTTTAAGCTTTTGGTTTGACCATTTTATATTGCTATCACTTATTATAAAAGGTGTAGATTCTAAATTACCTAATACATTATAGATTCCTCTTACATTTGTTATTAAATTATTATTATCTATAATTATATTATTATCTATAATTGAGTCATAAAAATCTACTATATGCATTTGTGAAAAAGCCTTAGAGTACTCATATATATCATTTTTTATATTGTTTATATTAAATTTATACATCCAAATAGGTAAACCAAAAAACAATCTATGTTCAAATAAAAATGGTCTTGGATATACTACAAATTCAGGCATAGATTTTTCACTCATTTTACATATATCCCATATCTTTTTACCTATTGGTAAAAACTCATAAATCGATTCTCCTATATAATCAATATTCTGAATATCATTGAAGTATATTCCTTTATAAGTACTTAAATATATATTTTTAGATATGTCATTTTGAATTGTTCTGTAAGTTCCTATAGAGTTAGAATCGTACATACCAAAATGCTCTACACCGTATTTACTCTTAAGATTTTTTTCATTACATTCAACGTTTTGGTATTCTATTTTTAAATTTCTCTTACTTATTAAATCTAATATTATATTACTTGCATCTTTTTTTAAATCTATATTATCATCTGAAAAATTCATTTTTTCATCTAGATATTTATCTGTAAGCTCTATACCATCTGATTTTGCTTCTATTGATATATTATCTTTTGAGATATTTATTTCAACTATAGTTCCATTAAATACAACTGGATATTTTGAAGGATTTGAACCATACCCCATACGAATATGTACTCTGGTTCCTTCTTTTAAAACTTCTTGACTGTCTAATTTATTTCTCTTTTCTAATATATCTAAATCAATTTCAGATTTTGAATCTATTTTATATTCCTCTAAACATTTTGATGATATAGGTTGATTTTTATTAAATATATTTAAAACATTATTTTTTATATAATTATTATCATCTAAATTTTTCTTATTATTAAAATCATTAGAAATGATTACTTTTGCACTTGATATGGGAGAATCAACATTTTGAGATATTTTTATATCTACAACAGATTTGTATATATAGTAGTTTGTCCAACTTTTTTTCCCCTCTAAAAAGTCTACATCTTCATCACATAACATAAATATAAAGTTTGGAAATGCTCTAGTAAATGTACCTTTTTGTGAATATAAAAATTCATCCACTAACATATTTTCTACAACTGTACTTGGATTATTCTCAGGAAGTTTTTTAAAGGATTGCTTTGGTTTTACTTGTTCAATATTAAATTTTCCAATCTCATTACCATGTATTTTATTAAAATTTTCATTCTTAAATATTAAATTCTCATCAGAATGTAGCTCTTTTCTAAATTCGTTCTCCAATTTATTTATATCTTGAGGTTCATATCCATATTTATATTCTGGTTCTATAACTGTATCTGATTTAATATTTTCTAGTTGTACATTAACTTTATTAAATTCAAATTTATCAGGATATATAATATAAAAATCTGGTTCTACAAAACCATTATATTTTTCATTTTCTTCTATTTTATTCATAACAATATCTGTTCTAGGATATTTTATAAGAGATGTTTGTTTAACTCCATTTTTAAATCTAAAATCTCTTATATTTTGTATAGCATTGTCTATTTCGTAATATTTTGGTAAATTTAGAGTTGGATACATTTCTAAATACATAATTTTCTTGTTAACACAAATATCTTGCATAGTTTTCCTATCTATACCTCTAGATGTACAATCTATAAAATCCTCTTTTGTACCTAATCTACCCTCAGGAATTTCATTATATTCATATCCATTTGTTTCCTTAACTTCATCGAATGGTCTAAATCCTATTGGTTTAGTCTTTTGGATTTTATCTATATCATAACTTCTACATTTAATAGTTATATTGTATAGTCCAGAAAATCCTAAAACAGTATCTACTTGAACATCTTTTATCATTATGTATTCTGTGCCAGTCAAATTAACAAGTTCATTTTCCACTTTTATAATATCTATATTTTCATTTTCAAAATTTCTATTTTTATTATTTAATTTGTTGAATTTTTTTATTATACTCTCATCACTAGTTTTAAATACAAACACAAAGTCAATTTTATCAAATCCCATGTATTGTTTTGTTGGTATTTCACCATTATTTAGTTTTATGTTAGAAAATATATTATTTAAATTAAAATTGATATATGTAAGATACACATTTTCTTTATCACTTAATATTTCATCAAAATAAATTTTATTTGTTGTTGTGGTTTTGCTCTTTATTTTATTGGAATCTATATTTTTTGAGTGTAATTTTTTAAATGTAAATTTACCAGTAAAGTTTACTGACTTTATCTTATTAATCCTCGATAAATTAGAATTTTCAAGATTTTTTTGAGTATAAAATCTATACAAATCCCAATCTATATGGTTATCTAATGAGACATAATCTTTATTAAAATAAGGATTTACATTAAGCTCTTCCATAATTATTTTAATTCTTAGACTCTCAGAAAAACCTTCTACAGTTTCAACTGACATACTTTTTAAGACCACATTATTTATACCATTTGCATTATTCACAACTTTACATTCAATTGGAACAAATGGAGTATATTTAAATTGACAAATTAAATTTCTTAATCCATCTACATAATATTTGAAATCAAATGGTGATTCCACCTTATATCCATTAACTTGATTTATACCATTTGTCATTAAGTTTACAAATATTTCTCTTCTTATATTCTGTTTTTTAGATTGTCCTATATTTGCAAACCTATTTTCATTAAAACTTTCACCATCATTGGTAGAAGTTACACTTATATATTCTGGAGGTATTTCAAAACAGCAATCTCCTATTCTAAAAATATTATCAACATTGTCTTTATATTTGAGTCTATGTTCATACTGAATATATTCATAATAACTTAAAGGTTTATATTTATTACTTAAGTTTCTAAGTGTTGCTTCTTTATATAGCATATTAACTATTTCTTGACTATCTCTATCTGTTATTTCCTGAGCAATAGCTCCATAATATGATTGATTTGAACTTTTATTAGACTCATTACCCATAAATTCACCCTCTTTAGCTCATAAGTACTTTTATAAATTCATAAAATGATTTTAGATATTATGCTTTCAATTTCATCGCTTGTTATATCTTTTCTATCATCTTGTATTGTAGTTCTTATATTTAAATTTTTTATATTTTTAAATAATTTTTTTATAATCTTTTCACCATAATCTATATTAGCATCTAAAGGGGATTGAGCAGATATTTTCATATTTAATGCTTTATCATTGTTTATCAAAATATCATCTTCTATTATGTTATCTTTACTTTCTGAATTATAATATTCGTCATTTAATTTAGATTTAATATTATTAAAAACTACCTTAGCTTTTATTCCTCTTCCTAATAAAAAGTTTTCATATTCTTCATAAAATTTTTCTTCAATATTATTTATACTATTCATGTATAATATCTCCAATCATTTTTAACATCTTTATTTTAAGTTTTTCAAGTCTGTTTTCATAAAAATTTAAATCTATATTTGAATCTTTTCCACCTAAAATATAATTTATATCAATATTTTTATATCCTGCTCTATTTAAAATATCTCTTATTTCTAAATGAATCTTTGATATGTTGTTATAATCTTTTAAACTTTCGTCGATATAAAAATCATTTATTTTAGAATTAATTCTATAATTACCATTTTTAAAGTCATCTTCATTTTCAGTAGAATCTTTATTCTTATCTTTTTCATATATTGAATAAGTAATATTATCTTTATTATTTTTATTCCCTATGTTCAAAACATTTGAGCCTATATATTTAGTTTCTATATTTAGTTTTTGTATATTTTTATTCTCTATCACTTTTAGTTTATCTGGAGTATCCCATTTTGTATTTATAAATTTATTAGAATTTAGATGATAGTATTTAGGTTTTATATAATTAATTTTGAGGTTTTTCTTGTTTAAACTTTTTATCTTATTTTGACTATTCATATATTCTTTATTAGATTTATTATTTAAATAGTCTTTGTCATATTCAAGATTTACATCTACACCTCTTAGTTTAAGAATATATTCAGACTTAGCTGTCATATCCATAAGCTTCTCATAATCCCAATTACATATTTCTTTAAAGGAAACATCTGGAAATGCTGCTTTTACAAATAGCTTACTTTGTTCTAAAAAAGTATTAAGTTTTCCTCTACTTTCCTCAAAACAATTTACTATTGAACTTTCATCTAAAATATGAGATTCATAAATTAGTTTTTTAGAAATTTCATCTGTTAATCCTGCCACTGAACTTTTTGAAAAAATAAATTCCTCAGGATATATTAATGCAGATTGACATATAAAATCATTAAACTCTTCGTATGTATTAGAAATAATACTAGCTTTCATATATATATTTAGATTAATCAATTTAAATATATATTCATGTGTGCCAAATTTGATATGAATTAATTTTTTATAACCCATTTTTTCTTTTATATTTATAATATCTTGTATTGAAAGCATTCTATATTACCTCTATTACAAAATCTTTTGTAAAACCTGACTTCTCCATAATAACTTCAGAATATGAAGTTGCTAATCCTGCCTTAGAATTATCTTTCCAATCATAGTTTTCTGGCCATAATGTCACAGTTTGGCATATAATTTCTTCACGTTCTAAAGTATCAATATTTTGAAGAGACAATAACTGCTTATATTCAAATCTATTAATCGTTCTAAATATAAACCTTTTTTTTAAAATATCAATCATATATATATCATAATTAGACCATTTCTTTTTCCATGTTTGTAATTGAATTGTCCCTGGTCCATCTTTAAATAATGGTGTATCTTCTAACGCTAAATCTTTCAGTTTTTTATTTTTACTGCCATCATTAAAAACATCTGCATATAAATCAATTTCATCTATATTTTTTCCATATTGAGATTCTAAATCCAACTTAGCCTGTTTTGCCAATAAATCTATTTTTTTTTCATCATAATTCATTTAATCTCCTCCAAACACTATTTAATTGTTAATTTCAATTACATCTTTTGCTATAAATTCATAAACATCGTATACAGGATTTCCTGTTGTATCTATTTCTTGACTTACTGATATAGGTGATACTCCAATAATTTTTCGATATTTTTCTTTTTTGTCTCCATATATAAGACTTATAGAAAACTTACTCTTTTTAAGTGTATTTATATTATTTGGATTAAAAGAAAGTTGATAGTCTGAATCTTCTAAGTCAAACTTTTGCTTGTTCTCTCCATAATAACAATCATCTATTAAACCATCAATCAAATTATAATCACATTCTACTTCATCATATATAAAAGAATTTATAGCTTTTAGATTACAAGGCGATTTATATTGATTCTCTTCTTGTTTATCTTTAATACAGATTTCTTTTTCACTATTCTTCAAAATAATTATATTATAATTGGAATATAATTTTCTAAATATCAAACTCCAGGTCTTCTTACACAATCTTCCAGTTGGTATTATCTTATGTTCTTTTTGAAAAACCTTAATCATATCATATGTACACACACAATAATAACCATATTTTAATTCACTAAAGCTTCGTTCCTCATACATATATCCCATATATACTAAAGCTGTTTGAACAGAATGTACTCTAATATCATATTTGCTACCAAAATTAACATAGAACAGAGATTTATCATAAAGAAATGAGACATCATTGTCATATACATTACATTGATTTTTATATAAGACATTGTCATATTCTCCATATATACATTTATCATTTAGATTTCTTAAATCATATCCATATATCCAATCTGGTATAGATATTTTTTCTTCTTTATTTGAAATAGACTCATCACAAGTATTTATATTTTGTTCTAAAGAATTAGAGAAATTTTTTAAAGCATTGCTGACAGGGATTTTTATATAACCTAATACTATCCTATTTCCAATAGCTATATTATCAAATGTATTAGATGTATATCCATAAATAGGTTTACTTTGTTCTTTGACATAAAATTTTATTGCAGATATTTGTTTATTATGTTTTCCATTTATATAAATCAATACATCCGAACTACCATAAAACTCTTCTTTATATGTACTATAATCTCTCTTTTTTTTATTTACATCATCAAAGTTTAAATTTGTCATATTTAACGCCTTTCAAATTGCTTTTTTTAGAATATTCATATCCTTCAATCGTAAAATCATAATAGAATACTGAATTTGAGTATATATTTGAATTACTTATATTATTTGATACTGTTTTATGAGTTTCTAAATCTGCAAAATCCTTCAAATCCATTGCTACAAAGTGAATTATATTTTTTATAAAAACATCCTCAATAGAAATAATTTGACTATCATTGGTAATATCTATTCCATATATCATCATTTGTGTGGCATATTTATATTCATTTAAAGATACTATCATCACATCAAATAAGGGCAATTCATCTGAACTAATCTTTTTTTTATTAGATAAAATTGAAACTTTATTTGTCAAATCACTTATTAGATTCTGATTTATTAAAGTAAAATCCATTTTCCCAGAAATCATCTTAGGTCCTCGAGTATATCCAGATACATGTGTACTTCCTATTGATGCTACTGGCTTTTTATTTCTTTGAATTGAGTAGGATATACTTGTCAAGCTACCTAAAAGAATTGGCTTAGATTCTGGAAATAAAATAAATGCGAGAGAATCTGTACTTGAGAATGCTTTGTAAAAAGTATTATCTAAATCCATTTTATTTACCTCTCTTTTTATTTATATTTAGAAAAAACCCATATAGTTTTTAAATGCACAAAATATACTTACAAAGATTTAACTACATGGGTTTTTTAATTTTATGATTTATTTTTATTTTTCATCTTTTGAGTATACACCTTGTATAAGTGGTGATATTTTTCTAGCTCTATAATTTAGCTTTTTCTCTAAGACGATTGTATCAATAGATACCTCACTAGATTCATCTACTATATCAACATCATATATCTTTTGAAATGCACATTGACCTTGTTCATTTCCAAATGTCATTGTTATATCAAATGGTGGCAAAGAATCTAAATAAACTATTCTATTATCTCTTATCGGACTAAATCCATTAGGTACTTTAAAGTTTTCATCACTTACTCTAGAATTATTTTCATTATACTTAGACTTACTATTCATATTCATAGCATCTTGTGCTGTAACATTCCACTTCAACATTTCTACTGCATTTATAAAATTTTCCTCTTCAGTTATAGCTAAAGTTCCTGAAGTTGTAAATACTATAGATTCTGATGATTTTAAAATGCTTTTCATAGATTTAATTAGAGAATCTTGGTCAAACATAGCAAATACTAATGACCCTTTAATCTCTCTTTTTCCACTTGAAAAACTTCGTGCATCTGGACTCCCTAATGTATATACTGGCTTTTTTTCACGTTCTATACTCCATGATATTTTTTGTAATTCTCCAATAACTTGATTTGCAAAGCTTACAATTAAATCAGCTCCAGAAAATGCTGTTAGTGTGTTTATATTCGTGCTTGCCATAGTGATATCTCCTAACCATTAAATCTAAATGGATATTTTCTTCCATTTTATTTTTTTAAACCTACTATAGTGGTTATTTTTCTAAGTTCTTGTGGTGCTACTATACCAACTTCTAGCTTAGCCTGTCCTAATATTAAATCTTGTTGCGTTGCTATTAGGTTAAAACTATAATCTAGTATAGCTCCTTGTAATAGTAATGTATCTAATCTCTTTGCAATTGTTGCACTTAATGCATTTCTCTGCTCTATTGTATTTGCTTCCCCTATAAATGGGTCTGCTACTTCTCTTATATTATCAGTTACTGCTCTCATAACCTTTAATGTAGATAATTTTGAGTATACACTATCTTTCTTTGCGGATGTTGGAGCATCCACTACAAAAACCTTATTTAAACAAGTTCTGCTATTTAATTTTTTAGAATTGAATGAAACAAACTTATTCCCTGTTATATCATTTAATTGTGCATTTGAAAAAGAGTACTTTAATGATTTTACACCACTTAATATCTTATTTGTTGGAGATGAATATGGTAAGATATTCGTATTTAAAGCAGCATAAAGCACTGCCGCATTTCCTTCTCTAAGTGAACTTACCCTATGTTCAACTATAGGTGTAGGCCCTGCAACCACTGATATAAACTTTCCAAGGTCTATACAATTTCCCTGTCCATCAGTAATTATAGAGCCTTTATCATCTTTCATTAAAAACTCATTATTATATTGTGTTAAATATTTAGAGTGTAATTGAACACCTGACAAAGAGGTGTCTTTTAATGGATTCATTGATATCACGCCATATGTAGATTTATTTCTATAAGATAAGACTGCACAAAATAAAGCAAGTTCATATGCAAAATTTTGATGTCTGTCAAATAGTTTATCATCAGCATAAACACCTAAGGGTACTATCCAATCTACATTATAATTTTCAAGCAACTGATAAGCACCTTGTTTTACTATATATCCATTTCTATCCCTTTCTCCTGATAATGCCTTAAACATATCTTCTTTATTCATGTCTAAACCATTAGAGCCTCCTATAAAATATGTAGCTGATTTTATCAAGTCTTTTGTTAGTACTTCTGGTGTATCTGTTTCTGCAAAATATGTTGTTTGTAAAGTATTTATTGCATCTACTAACTCTCCAAAGGTTATGTAGTCAAGAGTTGACAATATCAATGGTTCTTCACCAATACTCATTTTAGATTCTGGCTTAATTATTTTTACATATTTTCCTATATAATTGCCAAAAGTATCTCTCAAATCTTCTACTTTCACTTGACCTAAATTATATATATCTCCAGCAAACCTAGATTTTAATCTTATTTTTCTTTCTATATTTTCTTTAAATGGCATGTAATAACTTACTGATACTACTTGCCCCATTTCAAAACATTCTTTTTTAAGAGTTATAGTCTTTGATTTTTTATCTATTGAAAAAGAGTTCAAATCGAGTACTTTACTTCCACCAACATATAATATAAGTGTTCCATCTACTGGAGTATTGCTTAAAAGTAGTTTTTGAGTTGTTGTAGCTGTCATAAAAATATTTCCATCTAATTGAGTTTCTATATCTTCTCCAACAACTTCTACCCTATAACCAACAGCTACTTTTTCTCCTTCACTTAAAGATGGCATTGTTATAACATTATCATTCATTTCAATGTCATCCTCTATAGGTTTACCATCATAAGTAGCTACTATAGCAGCTCCATTTGGTATATTGGATAGAAAAATTTTTTTATCTTTATTTAAAGCTAAATATTCTGGTTTCTGCTCAACCCAATATCTATAACTATAAGATACTGAAACAGGTACTCCTGCATCACAAGCATTTTTTTCTATTGATATACTTTTTGTAGATTCATTATATGTAAATCCAGATAATAGCTCAATTCCTTTTACATACACTCTAATCGAACTTGGAACAATTCCTTTTCCACTTAGTTTTATATCAGTTTTCTCACAACCTTGAATAATGGATAAATCCTCATCTATTTTTTTATTTCTTTCAACCACTTGTGATGGTGCACTTATATTTGATGTTGAACATGTACCAGATATTCTCATCACTCTTATATCTTGGCATCCAGCCTCTCTAGCTTGCTTATATGAGTGAACTAATGTTGCACCATTTGGAATTCCATTTAAATTAATATCTGAGCCAAATAGTAATTCTATAGAAGAATCATCTATAGCTACTGGCTCCATTACTGGTCCATCAACTGCTGTACCAAGTAACAACATGCTATCAGTATTGTATTCATCTGAGCTAAATCTAAGTGCAGAACCACCATCTTTAAATTCAACTAACATTCCTGGAAGATTAGGATACAAATTTCCTAAATTTGCCATAAAGGTTTTCCTCCTCTAAATCTTGTAGATTTTACAGATTTTATACCAAGTAAAATTCACATTATTCTTGGTTAAATTCTATCCTGTATATAAAATTTCATTTCTATACTTTTTAGTTTATTAACGTTTAAAGTCTTTACTTTCTCTAATCGTATAAAATATTCAGATATTTTGACTGAAATATTTTTATCAAAACTTATGTTATCTTCAGTCGACATCTCCTTTAAAAAGAAAATCTCTCCAAGACCTTTTTTCTTTAGAAATCCTGTATAAGACACTATTATATCTTCGAAATCTTCCATGAGTTTTCTACATTCTCTTTGTGTTTTAGTTAGAAATCTAAATTCTAATATACAATCAAAACTTTGTCTATATACTTTAATGACCTTACCTGTTTTTTCTTTATTTTCATTTGATTCATCTATTACATCAGCCAACATTGGTTTATGACTTTTTCCTTTAGATGTTTCTCTTAATTTTACAATATAATTTATTTGTGGAAGTATAATTTTATTTGCTTCATCTTTTTTTATTGTGTCAAAGGAAATTACTCCCCAATTATCCTCTAATTCTACATTTAAAATGTCTTCTAATATTTCTTCCATTTTTTCAAAATTATCAATATATTCTTCAGTTGTAAGTATATTTTTATTATTTTGCATAAATTCCATATCCATTTTTTCACCTACCTATACTCAATCCACTATAGGTTTTAACATACTCTAACATATATACTGTCTTTAAACTTAAATCTAAAAATAATTCTCCTGACTTATGTTTAAACAATTCATTTATTATATATTCACTTATAATTTCTTTATCTATTAATTCATCTAACAATTGTGTTAAGTTTTCTTTTAAATATCCAGATGATAGCAAAGCATCTATATTTTCACCTATGTATGAATACATCATTTTTTTTATATAGCACATAGTCAATTGAATCATTCTTACATTACATAGATACTTATATTCTGTATGCTCACTCATTGTAATTCCGTTTGATACAACTACTCTTCTAAGTAACTGACTGAATCTAAATGATACATATCCAAGCTCATTCATTTTTTCTATTGTTAAAATATCAAAAGTATTAAATAATGAAAATGACTCTGGAATTTCTTTATTTGTAGTATTTTCTATTATGTTTAAACTGGCTATAAGAGGAGCATATACAATACTTGCATTTACAATATTAGTACCATATGTGGTATATATGTCACCAGCTACTACACTTATCAATTGTTCATAATTTTTATCAAACTTTGACACTTCATTTATTTTTTTAAAATATTCTAATCTACCAATATATTCTTTCTCATCTATCCAAATCTCATTAGTTGGATTAAGTCCAATTACACCATGAGTTATAATACCTGTTTTCATTTGTACTATGCAGAAATTAAGTAATTGTTCATAAAAAGTTACGTATCTTTCTCCATCCTTCAGAGTTAGATATTCTCTAGTTAGGTCATAATATTTATCTATTTTTTCTATATCATCTGTAAATGTATCATCATAGTATACTCCTAAAGGCATAATAATATCTATGTCAAGCCCTTCCAAAATAGTGTATGTGCTATCTAAATTATTGTACATTGTGTTTTTATTGCAATCTAATCCACTATATCCTCCACTAAGTTTGTATATACTTTGATTTACTTCACTTATAGATTCCTTTGTTTCTATATAAGAATCACAATAAATACTACAAATTATCATCCCTTTTAGTTTTTGAGAATCTTTATTTATAGCTTCTGATAGGTCATATAGTGTAGGATAATTTTTATATGGATATTTTAATACATAATCCCCTAAACTTTTTGGATAGATTACCTGCAAATCATCCTGATTTACTATTATTTCTATATCATTATATATTTCATTCGCATACTTTGATTTAATATGTATACAGTTTTTTATTACTTCACCATTAGTACATTTTACATCTAAAAAAACTTCTGCATGTGCTCCTGTAACTTTGCATAGATAAACTTTACAGTCTAATTTAGATTCTTTTATAATTTTATATGCTTTAACTAAAGAGCCTGTTTTTCCAAATTTTGAATTCATATGAGAAATTGAGTTTATTTTTATTGGAGTGTTTACTGGTCCAAATTCTGAAGTTCCTAATAGATAAATATTTTTACCATAAAATTCATGTTCATTAAATAGCTTTTTTGATGTGTCCATATTTATTTAATTCCTTTTAAGCATCTTTATTTGTTATGATTCTTTAAGATTAGTTGAATACACTATGTATCTTGACATTATTTAATATACTCTTACTTATATCCATTTTGTAAGTTTTAGATTAAATTTTATTTACTATCTATTAATAATTATTTTCTTATTTAAATCTTAATTCATTATAATGTTCATTTCTTATTATACAAATGCTACTCCATAAGAAATTAAGTTAGAATTTTTATCTAATAAGAATTTTAACTTTGTACTTTCGATTACATCAATAAATTCTTCAAGATCTGCTGATATGTATTTATCATTATTTAAATATAAAACATTGTAGTTGTCTTTTATATTTGCACAAATAATCATTCTATCTTTGCTATATTTATTTTCAATAATAGTAGAAGTTATTGAGTGATTAAATATAAAAAGTTTATCTTCAGTAGGGAATGTATTTATTCTTATAAATGAACTAAAATTATTTTCATCAATTAAAGTAATCTTTAGTTCATTTTTCTCATTTAATATAAAATCATTTTTATTAAACGCATAGTCTACACTTAAGGAACCATTTACAATATCTATTAAATCAGTAGATACTAAAGTATGAGAATTATTTATATTTATTATCTCTATTATTGCTTTAGGTTTTTTTATTGAGACATCTAAAATTATATTAGTTATATTAAAACAATTATTAATATATCCAAAATAATTTATATCAAATATTGGAAATATATATGAATGTTTAATAATTAATACTGGTCTAAACCCAAATGTTGGTCCCTTGTTATTAAAAGTATTATTTGTTGAATAGTTTGTTAAACTAGAATACCCTCTAGTTATTATTTTAGAATTATCAGATGCTGATATAGAGCTTGTTATACTACAAATGCCCCAATTCCAAATAGTTTTATCTCCTGGAGTTATTAGTCCATTTAAATCTGAATTTACAATATACTTATCATATTCAGATAAAGCATTATTGTTAGAACCACCAGTTAATGAACGCACTATTAATACATTGTGAGGGTAAGGCTGATTATCTAATTCATTACCATAAATAAATCCTTTTTGATTTATTTCATCAAAAGACAAATTAGGAAAGACTTTATCAGATATTAATATTGATTCTCTATCTGTATGATTTACACAAATAAAATTCATGCCTGTCCCACTATAAAAATCTGTGAAACCATTATTATAAGTGTAATTACATGAAATGTATTCTCCAACTTTTATTACATTAATAATTCTATTTTTTTCTAAAGGTAAATCAGCGATATATCCTTCTTCATTTATATCTATACAATCAACAACCACAAATCCTTCTTTAACAGGTGATATTACAACTTCGTGTATAGAATTTTCTAGATTTTCTAAACTAATTGCAAGTACTTGTGAAATAGGTTGACTGTTATATGAATTAACTATATACTCAATTCCATCAATAGTTATCTTGGTATTGTCTTTTGGTCTATTTGAATTTTTATCTGATATAAGTCTTAACTTATTTCCATAAAATTTGAATTTATAACTGCTATCAGTGCTTTTAAGTAAAGTGCTTGAACCTCCATAATAAGTACTATTAGACTCTGAACTACAGTTTTTGTTTATAGATCGTATTTTTGATTCATCATATCTTTTCCAACCTGCTTCTGGTTGAAGTAATTGTTCACCTACAATAGCCATTATTCTTCACCACCTATAACCAACATAGGTCTAAACCCAAAAGTAGAAGATTTATGTGTTGTAATTGATATGTCAAGTCTTTTGGGACTATTATCATTTACATATTGGTCATTATATCCTCTAACAACAATTCTATTTCCATCTGGAATAGTTCCATATATAGATTGAATTGATAAAATTGCAATATTTTTGGTGAAAGATACAAGATATTTATAATTCCATATGTCATTATCGCCTGCATCTATCTTTCCATTTAAGTTATTTTTCCATATATATGTATCCCAATCATTAATAGTTGGCCAACCTCCTTGATTTTTATTAACTAAACTTGAATAAGAGTCTTTGTACTCATACTCTTTAAGTATTTCTAATTCTCCTATAGCTACATAACCTGTTGCTCCACTAAAATTAAATTGATAATATAAATATTCTACCTGAGAATTAAAATAATGGTAAGATACAGCTCTAGCATTTTGAGGAAAGCTTGATGACTCATATATCTTTTCAAACTTTTCGTTGTCATTACTACCATATACGATACATAAATTTGGAGCTTGAGGGAATGAATCACTATTTCTATTAGTGAATATAAATCCATTTGAAATTATTTTTTCTTTTTTTGAAAATATTTTTATATATGGATTTGCTTCATTAGGACTATGCCAACAATCATTAGAATCAATGTTTGTTTTATTAAATGCTTTATATGTAAGAAGTGCGTCACTAAGAGACCCACTTGCATAAAGTATATATTCATCAGTCTCATTTGCATTTAAAGCTTTTTTAGGGAAAGATACTGTTATATCGTTATTATATGCTACTCCTCCATCTGGTAAACACATAGAAAATTCTTTATAAAAGAAATCTAAACATTTTATGGCTACACTTTTATCAACTGAATTTGAATTTGTTATTTTTATTCGATAATGTTTATAAAAATTTTCATTTTTAAATATATAATTTTTAATTTGATCATGTTTTAGAGCTGGATTTTCTTTAACTGTATGTAAAACAACCCAATTTAATTCATCATTACTAGCTTCTATAGTCCATTCAGTTGCAGATTGTGGGTATTGTTCACTATTTCCAAAATGAAATTTATAAAAATTTATTCTTTGAGGTTGAGTTTTGAAAGTAACTTGTAAAGTGTGTGGGTAGCCAGCACCTTTACTATGCCATCCTAGTTTACTCCCAAAAGCTTTGTATGCATATCTCTCATTATACACACTACTAGCTTTTAAAACATATTCATCTGTTTCATCACTTTCACAAATATTCAGAGGAAATATTTTTTCTTTATAAAATATGTCTAAATTACCATTAATCTGATTCCAAGATATATTGTTTTGTATATTTCTATCTGCTATTAATTTATTGTCATCTACTTTAACAAAAAAGAATTTTCCATCTGGTGTTGAACTTGATACATCCCTTGTAATTTCCTCACAGTTACAATTTCCTAATTCTGAAAAATCTCCTATTTTTCCAGCAATAGAAGCAGTATATCTACAAGATATTATATCTCCTATTTCCATATTTTCTATTGAAGTTCGTTGAGTTAATCTACCTTCTATTGGTGATAAGATATATCCATCTTCGTCTATATCTACACAATCAAATAAAAAATGAACAGATTGACTTTTTTTATTTATAGAAATTTTAACATTATGTATTTTATTTTCTAATCCTAACTTTTCATATACTACTGTAGAAATATTGCCACTATTGTCTTTTGTACTGAATTGTTCAATTGCACCATCAATATCGATATCAACTACATCAGACCTATCATTAAACTTAACACAAAACAATCTTATCCTTGTCCCAATAAATGTAAAATTAATATTAGTTTCATCATGAGGTGCATCAATAACATATGAACATGAACCACCATAACATGTACCTAAAGATGTTCTCTTGTAATGTTTAGAATACAATATATTTATATGATTATCATCATATCTTTTCCAACCAGTTTTTGTTTGAATAGGTATACTTCCAGTGTTGGTCATATTATTCACCTTCTCTTTCTAATGTATCGAGCTTAGTGTCTATATAATAGTTAGATGTATAATTAGCTGAAAGATTTAATTCTTTATCATATTTTAATTGAATTTTTAAATCAGATATATTTAGATTTTTATTTATTAAATCAATTTTCGGATTTACAATTTCATTTACTATTTTTACTATCTCTTCTTTGTTTACAGACTCTGAGCCTCCTTCGCTATATGGAGGAAGTGGATTTAATTCAGTATTATCAAAATTAATTGGTTCAATATCATCACAGATTAATTTATATGCATTTAAAACAGTATCTTTATCCATTAATAATAGTAGATTAACATTATTTGAATTTATACTAAAAATAGAATTTATGTCAAAGACATTATAGTTAATATTATCTATAGTGTAAATTCCAATAATTGCACCAGTAGATTTTAATTTAACTTTCATATTTTTATACTCTCTATCAAATGATATATTTTCAGTCAAGATTATTTTAGAATATTGAATAAGACCTTCATTGTGTTTAAATACACTTATACTCTTAGTATTTGAAACATAGCCATTTTCATCTTCTATAATTATTTCTAAGAGATTTAATCCATTTGACAAGTCAGCATTACTTATATCTAAATTTAAATTACCTTCATTTACATCTAATAAATTTGTATATAATATCTCTGTATTATTTTTATTTGTTATTTTAACTTTTATTTTTGATACTTCTATTGTTTTATCTAATAATATATTTGTTAAGTTTATAATTCCATCACATTCTCCAAAAGTATAATCAATATCAAATTCTGGATATAAATATATATTATTTATAATTAAAACTGGTCTAAACCCGATTGTGTCGTTTTTAGTAGATGTATTTACCACATTATATGAATTTGAACTTGTACCACCTCTAATTATCACTTTAGTATTATCTGAGTCAGAAAAAGTGTCAGTTATAGATGCTAAATTGTGATGCCATATATCTTTATTTCCAGAAATAATTAAGTCATTTAAAGTACTGTTTAAAATATATTTATCATATTCTGAATGTAAGTAACTGTCATTATATGGACTGTCTGTAATTGATTTTATAATACATGAGTAACCTTTATATAGGTTATTATCCAATTCTTTTCCATAAATAAAACCTTTATTGTTTATTTCATCAAAGCTTAAGTTTGGAATTACTATATCAGAAATTAAGATATGCTGATTAAAATTATTTTTAACACAGATAAAGTTTAATCTTTTTCCATCACCAAAATTTGAAAATCCATTATCATAAGTATAATCACAAGATATATATTCTCCAACTTGAATATCATTGATTATTTTATTTGGTTCTAGTTTGTAATGTAGTAATTGTCCTCTTGTATCAATATCAATTGAATCTAGACTTAAGTAGTGATCTCCATAAGGAGCACTTGGAGGTGGAGGAGTTTCAGGTTCTATATATAATTTAACCGTATGAATGCCATCAGTTAAATCAAGCTTTTCAAAAAATAACATTTGATAAATGTAATTAGGATGTACAAGATTTGGTGTACATTGACTAGCTATAAATTTCTCTCCATCTATTTCTATAGTACATTTATTAGTGTGGGAAGCATCAGATGCAGCATCCATTAATCTTAGTTTTGTACCAGTAAATCTAAATTCTAATGCACCATTCTCATTATGCTTATAATTGGATAGGCAAGATGTATTGTTATTATATATAGTCCATTTATTTATATATTTTATTCTGCTATCTGCATTATCATATCGTTTCCATCCTTGCTCTGGTTGTGACAAAGAACTTCCTATATTAGCCATTTTTTCCACCTCTCTCTGTAATTAACATAGGTCTGAAACCTGTATTTTTAGCAACAGATGAAGATAAACATATATTAAATCTTTTTGCTGACAAATCATCAACATCTTCAGTTTTTCCACGAATTGGTATTAATATATTTCCACTTGTAGGTTCTATATTTTCATTGTTAATATCTTTTAATCCTGTAATAACTTTCTCTTTACATAAAGAAGCTATATCATTATAATTCCATATATCATTATCTCCTGATGTTATATTTACTTTTAAATCACTATTTCTTATGTATTTATCCCAATCGTTTTCTATTGGCCAACCACCTTGGTTTTTATTAATTAGACCTGGAGATGTATTTTTATATTCATCTTCTTTAAATAGTTCTAATTCACCTATAGCTACATATGAATCTACACGTTGAAAATTAAACTTATAATGTAAATATTCTACTTGCGAATTAAAATAATGACAAGAAGTTGCTTTATTTCCTGAAGGCAAATTTGATGTTTCATATATCTTTTCGAAAATTGTATTATCATTACTTCCATATACAGTACAAGAGGATGGAGGTTGGATGGATCCAGGACAATTTCTGTTGGTTAACATAAATCCACAAGTTAGTATTTTTTCTTTTTTTGATGATATTTTTATATATGGATTAGCTTCAGAATTACTATGCCAACAGTCATTAGAATCTATATTTGTTTTGTTGAAAGCTAAATACGCAAGGTATCCTGCACTGTATGTTGAACTTTGTTCTAGAATGTAGTCATCACTTTCATTTGATGTTAAAACTTTTTTTGGAAAAGATACAATTGTATCATCATTATAGGCTATACCTCCATTTGGAATAGTATAATAATAATTATTAATATAATCATATTCTTTTACACAATTACTAATAGTTGCAGTATTTTTAGTTGGTGATAAATCATAAAGCTTGTCTCCAATTGCATTAGTAGATTTTAGTAGACAAATTATATTTTCTTCATTGCCTGTTAAATTATCTTCTATAATTAGTGGGTCTATTGCTTTATTCCATATTGCAAACTCTGATATTTTTCCAGTTAAACGATTATCATATACTTCAAATCCAAATCCGGCCTCTCCTCCTAATACAATATGACTTGTATTCCCATATATAACAGAGCCATATTGTTTTTCACTTAATTTTAAAGTTAATCCATCATATATTTTAAACGATTCTCCATTATATGATATATAAAAAGTTTTCCATCCATTAGTAGAGGTGTCAACATTAAATCCAGTAATAAAATATGAACTTGCAGAATTTGTAGAAATTTCAAATCTAAAATATCTATCTTCTGGTACATAACAACATGCATAACCTCCAACTTGTGTACAGCTAAAAAATCTATGTTCTGACCCAACTGTCCAGTCTTCTAGATATACTCTTATTTTTATTGTTATCTCTTTAGTGGTTCTGATTTTTTCTATAGGGATACTTACATATGATGATTTACCATCAAATACTAAAGCATTTGGAGAAAACATTTTACAAGTTAATTTACTTTTATTTAATTCATTCCATGAAATAGATGATTGAACATTTCTATCAGCAATAAATTTATTATCATCAACTTTTATAAAATAAAACTTTCCATCTGGTGTATCTGATGAAGTGTCTACATCTATTCCATCACAATTACAAATCCCAAGTTCTGAAAAATATCCTACTTTCCCAGAAATTGGGGATGTATATTTACAAGGAATTATATCTCCTATTTCCATAGATTCTAATGTAGTTTTTTTATTTAATTTAGTTTCAATTAAATCCAGCATATATCCATTTTCATCTATATCTATACAATCTAAGAATAAATAAACAACAACACTGTTTTTATTTACTGATATTTTAATATTGTGTAGTTTATTGTCTAGGTCTAATTTTTCATATACTATTTTAGAAAAATTCCAAGTGCTATCAGTTCTTGTGCTAAATTGTTCAACTTTGCCATCAAGATTAATATCAATTAAATCAGACCTATCGCTACATACATCACACATTATTCTTATTTTTGAACCAATAAAACTAAAATTAATATTTGTTTCATTATAAAGAACATTCTTAACATATGTACCTGTTCCACCATAACAGGAACTCATAGGAACTCTTTTATACGGTTCAGAGTAGAATATATTTACACAATCATCACTGTATCTTTTCCATCCTTTTTCTGGTTGAGGAAGTGAATCTCCAATACTAGACATATTATTCACCTTCTTTCTATGTAACACTGTCATTAGTAATATCTAATTCACAATCTATTAATTGTTTTATATATCTATCATCAATAAGAGTATCAGTTAGTCGATTATATTTTAAACCAGAATTCTTATGATATTCGTCTACATCAAATTCAATATCATATACTTTATCTTCTACTGAGATAATTCTATCGTTTATATCTTTTATATGTTTTTGTTCTTCCATTATTTTATTGTTTAAAATATAAAAATTGCTTTTTATTGCATCAAATAATTCTTCACTAAGTCCTCCTCCACCAGCTATTGGGAATTTATCTATGTTGTTTGGTGGAGGTAAAACTTCATCAAAGTTAATGATACTTGTATCAATACAATCTTTCACATAAATTTTATAGGCATCAATTATAGCATCTGAATCCATCAAGAACATTAATTTTATATTATTTGAATTTATTTGTGTAAAAGTATTAATATCGCAGTAGGTAAATTCATTATCCTTTGTTGAGTACAAAATATTAATACTACCATGACCTAAAAAGAAAGGTTTAAAATGAGTATATGCTTTATCAAATAGAACTTTTTTAATTTCAAAATATTTACTTGTAAGTATTAACTTTTCTTTATTTTTATAAATTTTAAATTTTTTTATAATACGCTTAATATTATTGAATGTCATTAGTAATTCAAATTCATTAAAACCATCACTATAATCATCTAATAATAAATTAAAGTTAATATTGTTAAAATCATCAACTATAGTTTCTTTTAATTCCCCATTTATAAAAATTTCTAGTTTGTTCATTACATTTGATATATCCTCTATTGATAATATTAATTGATTTTCATATACTTGATTTGCTTTTAGTGTAGGTTCATAAGAATAAATGGTATTTGTTGGTATGAACTCTTCATTATATCTATTTACATTAGAAATCATAAACATACTTAATTCATGAGTAAAAAAATTATTAACTCCATCACATCTTCTTGACATATATATGTTATTACTTATATGTTCTTGAGGTAATTCAGATACGGTATCAAATTTTTTGAGTTTACCATTATGATACATTTTTACATATTTATAATCTTTAACCTCAAATACAAAATGATGATAAATGTTTTTATCAAAACTTGAATAATCTATAAAAGAACTCAACGATGCATCTTTATCTATTTGGAATTTTAGCTTATTAGATTCTATATAAATTACATATCCTTTATTATGAGAAGAGTTTCTTGTATCAAATAATACATCTAGTGTATTATTTGTATTAAATTTCAAATAAAACTCTACTGAAAAATTTTTAAAATGAGGATTAAAATTTTGTATTTGCAGATATCCAGATTTCATATTATAGAATTTATCAAATTTACCATCATCAGACATTGTTACTCCATTATTATTTATAACTTTGGGATTATAACTGCTATCTACTACTTCTGTGCCATTTAGAAAAAAGACAGTGTTTTCATCAATCCCTTGTCTATGATGATATACTTTTTCTTCTACAGTTTTAATGTCATTGTATTCAATAACAAATTTTATTTCATTTTCTCCAGTTATGTATTTTTCATCATATATAATATCAAATATTAAGTTTTCAAAAATATCAATATACTCTTTTTCTACTTCATCATTTATATAAACTTTAACTTTATTTACAGTAGTTGTATTTGATAATACATTAAAACTTATCTGATGTTCTGTTTGCTCCATTATCTCAATGTTAGGAGAGTAATCGTATGGTTCTGTTGACAATGTAAAATCTTCTGTCCACCTTGCCACATTAGAAATTCTAAATTCATCTATTCTATGATTTGAGGTTCTAGTAGAATCATTTTCCCATCCACCACCTAAGATTAAATCTCTACCTGTTCCATTTATATCTACATTGTAATCAATAAAAGAACATGCGAATTTTCCATCAATATAAATGCTTAAATTATAGTTTTTGTATATAAAGCACACATGTTGCCAACAATTGACCTTTATGACTTTAGTTGAAGTAAATAATTGGTTTCTTACTGTTGAACCATTGGTTAGCATAATACGAATTGAACCGTTATCTTCTATTCTAATAACAAATCCATTGTTAACTCCACCCTGATAGTATCCTTTACCTAAAATATCAAAAGTTGTAGGAGTGCTCAATGAATTCATATACAATCTAAAATCGATAGTCCATTCCTCATTTAATTTATATGAACCATCTGGAACTCTCAATCGTTGGTTTACATTTGTAAAATTAAAACATTTTCCAAAACAACCATCATCTATAATTTGAGCACCACCAGAAGTTATCTCTATATTATTAAAACTGCTATCAGTAAAATCTTCTGCTTTTAAGTACACCAAAGTATATTTATCTATTCCTTGCATCTTATCACCTCACTTTATGTAACATTGTCATTATTTATATCAATCTTACAATCAATTAGATTTTGTATATAGTCATCATTTATCAAAGTATCAGTAAAACTATTTTTATTCAAATTGGTGTTTTTATGATACTCATCTACAATAAGTTTTGTTTTTGCAAGTTCATCTTCTAAACGATTCACTTCGCCCAATACATTAACTACAAACTCTTTTAGTTCCAAATTATTACCATTTAGTATAACTACATTTTGTTCTAACACTTTTACTCTTTCAATAAGGGGAGTTATATTAGCTACACCACCAGAACCTCCACCAATCTCCCCATTTTCTATCATTCTATTAATAATATCTATATCTTCTCTGTTACTTCTTATGTTATTTACATTAATATTTATATTGTTGTCTATATCATCTAATTTTTTATTCAATCCAGTAATAGCTTTTATTGGATGTTGATCTTCTATATCCGTATTTTTTAATTGATTATGGTCATTTAAATATTCTGTTTTTCCATATCTTTTTATTTTTACACTCATCTCACCTACCACCTTACATGAATATAATATTAAAACTATATTTATCATCAATTGTTATGCAACTAGAGTCCTTTATTATTTTAATCAAAAACTTAGTTGTAGTTCCAGGCAACAAACTAACCTCTAGTTCTTTAAATAAATCAGAATTTCCACTTGAATCCCCATATGGCACCAAATAAGCCATGCTATTACCTTTATCATAACTAGAAACTCCTACTATTTTTAAAATTCCAGTTTTAGTAAGATTTCCTTCATTTACTACTTTTAACTCATAAACTCTATCTTTACCTTGTACTAATCCTAAATCAAAATCACCATTATTTATATTAGCTTCATCTACAATAAATTTAATTTCTGGTTCAAATGAATACACATCTCCACCATACAACTTATCTATAGTCACACTGTCAAATAATCTACCTTCACTTTCAACTTCTATCCTTACATTGTTTATTGGAAAAAGTTTTGATGATAAATCAACTACAACAGAATCTTTAGTATATTTCATATCTATCTTTGTAACTATTTCTTCATTATTTTCATCATATATTTTAATATTTTGTGTTTTATCAATTCCTATAAGTGTTATAAAATTACTCTTATACATTTCACAATTAAATATTTCTAATGAATTTTTATTGTCATTTAGATAATATCCTATAGAATTAGAATCAAGTAATTTTGTACTTCCAAAATCTTCCCAATTTAATCCATCTTTTGATGCTCTAAGATTTAATACAAAGTTCTCAGAATATATTACTTTTAAATATGAATAATATATTAATTCCATTTCTGCTGATAGTTCACATTCTATGTAATTTTCTGTAATAGACTTTACTATACATCCACCATTATTAGATTCTTTTGGTTCATATCTTATATGTGTTTGAAATACATATCCAGACTCTTTTGGACATGGTATCAATAATTCTGTTTTGTCAGCATTTTCAAGTATTTTAATAGAATCACCTGTAAAGGTGATTCTATTATTATCACTTGGAAATATATCCCACAGAGGATTCATTGCACCATTGAATTCCTCACTAAATATATGTCCTGTAGATATTTTATTCAATTTTTTTTTACTCTGCATGAACTTCAACCCTTATACTAGTTACTTTACATATCTGAAAATTTTCATACCCATATTTTTTCACTAGTGATTTAGTAGTTGCTATTGCTGATTGTAAAGTTGGCATGTCACATACTACTCTCCAAAATTCATTTGCTTCATTTGGTGGTCCAGATAATACATTTTGATTTACTTTCTCTTTGTATTGAATTTGATAATTTACCATAATATCTCTTCCCTTCTAACATTTTTGATAATTACTTAGTAATTTATACTTGTTATTTCCTGATTACTCTTCGTCTACCTTTTTCTTTATTATCATGATGTTTAAACATGTAATCTTTAAATGTATCAAGTGCATATGCAACTTGTACTGAGTTTTGAATTCCCAATTTAACTTGTGTATCCTCTATAGATTCACCTGCAATAGTTAACATATCTATCAAATATTCAACAGTTTTATTCGTTTTTCCAAGCTTTCCAAGATACTTTATATTAACAGATTTATTGAACATATCTTTTATTTTAAAAACTGCTATATCTATGAAAGATTCCTCATTATCATAAAAAAACAAAATTTCTACTTCTTTAATTTCTTTTGGAATTGTCAAATCTATATTATAAGAGGGCTTTTCATCTCCTAAAAATGTATAAATTGCTTCTCCTATATGTATTTCTAACACGCCACTATTTTCCATATAAGCTTTAAATTTTAATTGTAAATCAAATTCTTGATTAACTTTAAATTTTAACCCAGAGTTTACACCTTTTTCTTGACTTGATAAAACAAAATCATCGGTCAATACTAAGTTATCAATATATAGTATATTTTTTTCTAAATTTCCCAGCGTTTTTTTAGAATAATCAATCTCACAATCTTCTCTTATATACACAACTTCATACTTTGAATTACATAATATACTCATTTCTGCATACCACAAGAAAAGTTTCAATGTTCTTTCAAGATGTGGTATTTTGCATCTATCCCAATAGTATTTTTCACCTATATATTTCATGGTTGAATCTATTAAATCTTTTATAGCTTTTTCAGGCTCTATACCAGCATATCTATAAATATTATGCCTCCATTGATTGTATAGTGTGTCAAGAACATACTTCATAACAGAAACATCAATATTTATAACATCTATTGCTATATTTGCAAAATAATCTACTGGATTTTCTATAGGCAATTCAATTACTTGGTTTCCTGCTTGTGTATATTTTTTTACATACTTGTCCTTATCTAATATTATGAGGTTATCACCAAATATCTTATCTTTATATATATTATAATCAAAACCGTTTTTAGGAAGAATCAATTCATCTTGACTTCCATCAATAACCACAAATTCAGGAAAATATTCTGTTGCAACTCCAAAAAAGCCATCATTATTTTTATATGTAGGTAGCTTTGAAAATTTTAATTCAATTGGCGATTCATTAGATGATACACCTTTAATTTTTTTTATTATTCCAAATTGAATTTGATACATATTATAGAGATTAGTATTACATTTATATAACTCGTCTATACAACTTGGAATACTTAATAAATTACCCTCTTTATAAAAATTCGTCAGATTTGAATCATAAAATATCTTAAAGTCATTTTTTTGTATTGTTCCTTTTTCAAATTCTTTATTTATTAGAAGTGTATATTTGCTACTTTCTAATAGCTTATATATATAGTTTTCAAATACATACAATGAAGATTTTGAAAGATATTCTGGTGATATAATTGAGTCAATAAGATACAAATTACCCTCTTGATATTTTCCAAACAACTCATACTCAGTTATTGATGTTTCCTTATTGTTAGATTTTGATATTAATAAGTTATATTCATCATTTTTAAAATCAAACTTTGGATTGTAGTATTTAGAAAATAAATCTGTACTAGAAATATAAATTTTTCGATTGTCAGCCTTTCTTGTATTCATATCTAGGTTATATAAATTAAATGTAGGCTTTCCTTTTATAAAATCATAACTATCGAGTATCTCATATATTTGAATATTTGAACCTGCATGTGTAAAAATTTTAATATTATCTACAACATGAAGACTACCATCTATGTTTTTTTCAATATTGTCTAGTAAATTATATAACGCTATATAATCTTCACCTTTATATAATTTATATTTAGATTCTAAAAATGTTTGTATTTTACTTGAATATCCCTTTGATAAATACTTTTTATCTTCTATAAGTATTTGTTTATTAAAATTATTTCTCAGTTTTATATTCTCATTTATTAAAATCTCTGACATGTTTGGCATATCAATAAAATAGGGCAAATTAATATATATATTAGATGAAGAATTTGATGTAGATGTTTTATTTTCTTCAATAAAAACATTCCTCAAATCTCCATCTTTTATAAGTTTTTGTAAATCTATAGATAGATTTTCAGTATAACCTTCAACCAACTTTGGTTTTTCCATAAAGATTTTATTATTTATTGAACTTTTAAGATTTATATAATCATTTATATTTATTTTTTTGTCTAAGTCTCTAATATTTTTTTCAAAATCAAGTATGTATGTATCATTTTCTGTTTCACTTATATTTACATCTATATTGTCTCCAAAAATTTTTTTACTTGGTGTGCCTATCATATCCTCATAATCATAATTTTTTAGATACTTATCAATATTACTTACTTCTGTTATATTGTCTTGGAAAGATAATGTGTTTTGATTAGTCCGAAATGTATTATAATCATTATTTATTTGAATTTTATTTCTAGTATCTTTATATTCTACAAATAGTAGATATTCTATAATTGATTTATCTAAATATTGCTCTTCTCTAATTAAATACTTCAATGCATCATTAAAATTTCTAAATTCCTTAAGACCTTTATAAAAACTTATACATTCATCACTATTTTTATCATATAGCTTTTTATATATTTTATTTATACATATATTCTTAACTGATATTGGTTGTAAAGACTTCTTACTTTTTATAAAAAATTTCTGTTTTTTACTAATATTCATTGACTTTATATCATTTTTTAACCTCAACAAAGTATTGCCTATATTGCTTTTTGTGTGTTCACACTCTATCTTATAAAATAAACTTATAGAGTTTTCATCCCCAGAAAGATTATATTTAAAATTAGCACTGACTAAAACGCCAGTGCTAAACTTAAAAGTTGCAATCATCTATTCTTCAATCATAGCTAATATCTTAGCTGAATATATCTTAGAGGCCTTAATTTCTTCTGAAGTTTCTTCTCCTGATAAGACAGTGATTTTAGCTTCTATTTTTAAATTAAAGCTAAAGTCACCAGTGCTAGAACTAGGTCTTACTATTATAGCTTTATAAGAAAGAGACTGACTATCAAGTTCTAATTTTATATTTGCTGATGTTAAATCTTCACCTTCATTATCAAGTGCTGAAAAAGTTAATGACATATTTTCAACTTTAGCAGGTAATGTAAAATTATTGCTAAGTTCTATTAATGATTTATTTGGTGCAATATATGAAGCAAAATCAAAAGTTTTTACAAAATCATCAACCTTTTCTTGATTAGTAGGGTCTTGTTTAAGTATTCTAATATTAGTTATAGTCTTAATAGATGTAAGTTCACCCTTAGTAAGAGTTGCTGTAACAGATACAATACTATCGCCATCTTTATATGCAGGTCTAGTGACTACCCCTTTGTCACTTAGACAAGCAGAATTACTTGTAGTCCATGTTATTGCTATTTCATTTCCTATAGTAGTTGGAAGTATTAAATCAGTTGTGACCTTATTTATATCAGAATTTTTATTTCTAATAAGTTCCCAAGTTATTGCATTAGCTGCAGATTCAACTTCACCTTCTTGAGTCCATGCTGGTACTGTAACTTTAAATTCTTTACTTCTACTTACACTTCCCTTTGATACAATAACATTTATAGTAACTTTTGCATCTGCTTCTCCAAATACAGGTCTTGTTACTCTTCCTGATTGTCCTATTATATTCGGACTAGAAGATGACCATACTATAGTTGAACCACAACTACCTTTTTGTATAAATGTTAGATTTTCTGTGACTATACTTGGTATAGATATGTTTCCTATATCTTCTAGGATACTTTGCAAATCAGTTCGCTTTGATGCTTTTACAAGCACCTTAAATTTTTTAGTTTTAGAGACTTCTCCAGATTTCACGTTAGCAGATAAATATATTTCCTTATCTCCTTCATAGAAATCTGGTCTATTAATTATACCTAACATTAATATTCATCCTTTCTATTTCTAATCATATTTTATATAATAGGTTCCTCTTGTAAATCTGATTCATCCAACTCATCTGTAGAATTTACATTTACTTCAGTTTGGACTTTTCTGCTTTTATATCTAGCAGTTATAATGGCTCCACCTATTTTTATTCCAGCCAATTCTCCATTTTGAGAAACAGTAACTATACTTTCATTTGATGAAATCCAAATTACTTTATCATCCACTACTACTTCTTCTCCTTCAAGTAGGGAAAGAGCTTTTTTTGCTCCAACTGTTATAGTTGGGTTTTCAGGAGATATTTTTAATTCTAATGTAGGTTCTTCAACATCTGCTCCTTTAGAAAAACTTACTATATTCATGTCAGAAGAATCCCAGATTATTTCTAATCCATTATTTGTTTTATCAGCAAAATAAACTGATTCTGTATTGTTTGTACAAGAATAGATATCTTTATACATATCTTGTATTTCTCTTAATGCAGCTTCACACTTAGAATCATCATTACTTTCATTATATTTAAGTTCTTTTAATATTCCAACACCGTATCTTTCATTTGGAGAATTTGCAAAAGGAGTATAAGGAGTAGTTAATGGAAGGTATATATATGTTTCTTCTGGTTTATCTTCGTATTTCTCAAAAGATTTGTTTACTATTAATTCATCAAATGGGAAGAGTGATTCAGCATCTATCACTATCATACCTGATAAAGCTCCACGAACACCTTCTGCACTATGGACAATTTTTATTCTATCTGCGAAGTATTCGTTTGTATAAACTGATTTGCCATACATATGTTTTTTCATGAATTGCTCTGTTGATGAGAACATAAAATAGTGACTTTGGAAATAGTCAGCAGAATCTGTCTTATACATTGCAAAATCTGTTGTTCCATTTGCTGTATGTACACCATAAGTCTGATGGTATTTTATATCTACAAGATTCCCATACTTATCTCTATTTGAACCACCTTCTTGAGTAGTTCTTTCTTCTACCTCATCAAAACCTAGATAAAAATAAATTGGTTTTTCAACCATTCCATCTTGTGAACCATAGATATAATAACTTAAGTCATTTAAGAGACCTTTTCCATCATTTTGTGCTACATATTTTCTTATATAGTTGTATAAGTCTTGTTCATTATAAGTTACCTGAACTTCCACTGTCATATCCTTTACTATTGGTTTATTTATAGTTATTGGCAATTCAGATGGAAAAGTAATTTTTTCTCTTGATATGGATGTTCTTGCATTAGGTGTAATATAAGATATTCCATATCCGCCACTATATTTTACGTTTGGATTCATTAATCCAAACTCAGATGCAAATTCATTGTTTACAGATGCACCTATTGTAACTTGTAAACTAGGTTCATATATAGTCGTTTTCCCGCCTGCAATATTTGATCCAAAATCTCTTGGTATATCCCTTCTATTATAGGTATATTTTATTACAGTATCTGCTGGTCTATTACTAAGTAGTGAATTATTTAACCAAGGAAATGTACCTATATTTACCCATGCTGACTTAGCACCTGCATTTGATATAACAGCCTTTCCTGATGTTTTGCCACCATCAGTGCCAAGTGTATTAACTCCATTGAAAGGCTCACTGTACTTAATATTAAACTTTGGTATAGAAGGTACAGATGAAGAAGTTGCAAATATACCAAAATTTCCAGCTATATCCTTTTTAGCAAAATCAAAACTGTCAATAGAGCCTATATATGCTTGACCAACTAAATATCTATTATCCTCATAATCTACATTTGGATTACCTGTAACATTTATAAGTACTCTATTTGGATGTATATTAGCAAGTACTCTTATCTTAGTCTTATTGTTTAAAGAAGATGTAATAGGAATTCTTAAAAGAGCATCTGATCCAGTTATACCAAGCTCAGATTTAAACTTTTCATCAAAGTCTGTAAACCAAGATAGTTTACACCATTCAGATGAAGCAGAGTTAAATTCAGCTATATCTCCAGTTACCATATCTATAACATTTTCTGCTGGACCAGAATAATCCTTATTTGGATTATCAAAAATTCTCATATAACAGTTATGATAGTTTCTAGCTTGTGCATCTTTCTCACCAGTTTTTAGATTTACAACTTTTGGTACAGTTTTTCCATCTCGTTGTTGAGTAGGGTCATCCAATTCTGTATCACATAAATACTTTGGAAAGTACACTTCCATATACATAACTGCATTTTCTTCTATAGCTTCATCCAAAAGTCCATATTTTGAAACTTCATCAGAACCAACTTTTGTTGTTTGCTGAGTAATTCTATCAACTGGTCTTGTAACAGCTCTTACAACAACAGAATCAGTTATTTTAGAAATTTGATCTTTAGTTATTATCTCATATTCTCTTGCATTTACCTCATCAAAAGAAGAGACTTCTCTATCTTTTATAAGTTTAAAGTTTGGATTTGGATATACTATATTCCAACAATCTTCTTTTGAAGGCAATGACTTTCTCATTAAATTTCCAGATACATCTTTTACTTCTTTAGTATAATTTCCTAAGGCTAAAACATTTGCTAAATCTTTTACAAAACTATCTGCATCTGTTTTAAACTCATGGAATACAAAGTCTTTTATTTCATTACTTAACATATTTAATTTTCCTTTCTATCCCTAAATTGGTTCTGGATCTTTTAACATTCTTATCCCAAACCATAATTTCTTAGAAGTTCCACTATCATTATGAAATTTTAAAACTACTCTTGAATCTGGAGGTGCTAGATATACATATGTAGATGAACCTAAGAAAAGACCTTCTTTTACTTCTCCTAAATACCAATCTTTAAACCACAATTGTCCATTAAAATATAAATTATAGTGGTCATTTTCTCCATATCCACTACATGTAACAGATATAGCAAGAATCTCAACCTCAGATGGAGATAAAACTATCTCTTCTTCAAATACTCCTCTAAGTGCTGGAACTTCTATTAGCCTCATATAATTATATGGTTGTGTTTTTGATGCAAATCCTCGTATACTCCCTATCGCTTTTATTTCTTTTACTACATTAACTTCATTGAGGTTATCTATATTAGAAACAGATTCAAGTTTTTCTACGCTTTTAACTTGCTCCAAGTTTTCAATATTTTTAAGAGTCTCTATTTTTTCTATTTCAGATAGGCTATCTATTTTATCTATACTTTCTATGTTATTTATTTCTTCTATATTTCCAACTTTTTTTATTTTATCTAAATTCCCACCAGCACTATAAGCGACATTAAAGTTACTCATAATTTCACCTCTATCATACTATTTATTAAACTTCTTCTTTAGGCACTGGTTCTACTTCTATAGTCTTGTCCTCAACACCAGTTAATACTGGAGGTATATTATCTATTACAGATACCAGCCTAACTGCTATAGTTTCATTTGATGATTTATCAGATACTTTATAAGTAACTTGATATTCTTTTACAACAGATGTATCAACTAAATCTCCACCTTCAACAGTTATTAAATCTGTTAAATCTCCATCAACTTCATCTACAGCTGTTACCCCTTTTAAAGCGTCAAAGTTCTCATTTAAATTTAATGTTAAGTCATCTATACCTGAAAACACTGGCTTAACAGTATCAACAACAGTAACTTTTCTTATAGCACTTGCTTCATTATTTGCTACATCTGTAACTTTGTATGTTAATATTTGTTCTCCTAAAATAGAAGTATTAATTGCTCCTTCTATTACTATCTTTGAAGTTAAATCTCCATCTATATTATCATTAGCAGTAACTCCAGCTTTTGAATCAAATGTTGAGCCATATTCTACAGTACAATCTTCAACACCAAATAATATAGGAGCTATATTATCAACAACTGTTATTATTCTATTTACTACACTTTTATTTTTAGATTTATCTTCTACAGTATAGACAATATTATTCTCTCCAGGTATAGCATTATCTACTGTTCCATCTATAACTATAGAATCAGTTAAATCCCCATCTATATCATCCATTGCTGTAACTCCAGCTCTTAAATCTAGTTCTTCCAATAAATTTATAGTCTTATCATCAGCACCACTTATTATAGGAGCACCTGTATCTACAACTGTTATTGTTCTATTTATTGTTGTTACATTTCCAGATTTATCTGGGGCTGAATACTTCAAAGTATATTGCCCTATTACATTGACATTGACTTCCCCTTCAACTGTGACAAGTTCTGTAACATCTCCATCTATATTGTCTATAGATCTAACTCCTTGCATTGGGTCAAAAGAACTACCTCTTGGTATCTTCAAATCATTAAAAATCATAATATTTTCTCCTTTATTTTTATTATAAATATTTTTGAAAAGTTTTTTAGAATATAAATATATTAGCTATTTAAGAAAATCTATTACTTGTCATCTAAATACCACTTATTCTCTGTAGAATTATCATTCAATATTCCAAGTGCTGTGAGTAAAGCTAAAAAACAATTTACTGTATCAGAATAATTTTTTGGTAGTATATCGACATATCCAAAAGATTGAATTGTAAGTACTAGCATCGCCGATAGAGAAACCCAAAACCCTTTGTTTCTTAATCTCTTTTTTAAATAGTTCTTCATATATTCTCTCCTTTGACTAGCGTTTTATTTTTTTACGTTGTTTTCTAGGAATGTTTGGGGTTAATGTACAATAAGTTATATAACCTGAACTTTCACTAGACTCCTTTCTTGCTTGATACAAACAGCCTTCTTTTTTAATACAATAACAACATTTTATTCTTACTGCTTTTGAATAAAGTTCTTCTTTATCTTTCTTTTTAATATTTTTTTGTTTAACAGCCACATATTCACCTTCCTTATTAATACTTTTCATTTTCTGAATATACCAACTATCTTTCTCTATTGTAAGTTATTTAGTAAAAAATTCTCTTATTTTTGATTTATTCCATAATGAATTGTAAATATCTCTTTTATAAATTACAGATAACATACAAGCGCTTATCAGTTCGTCAATTCTAATTTCTATATCGTTTAAATTATCTTCCTTTATTTCATTAACTAAATTGGAATCATCTTTCAAAACATCTAAATTCATAAAACCATTTATAAATGTATTTACATCATGTTTAGCTAAAAACAAATTATGTAAAGAAGTCTCTATATTCCCATAAACACTTTTGTCATTAAATAAATCATTTTTCATAGTTTTATTTATAAGATTAAACTTTTTGCTTAGAATAGTATAAGTTTCTGAATTTA
Source organism: Clostridioides sp. GD02377 (assembly GCF_045899875.1). Classification (NCBI taxonomy): domain Bacteria; kingdom Bacillati; phylum Bacillota; class Clostridia; order Peptostreptococcales; family Peptostreptococcaceae; genus Clostridioides; species Clostridioides sp. GD02377. Next base: position 123,318 of record NZ_JBJODA010000009.1, on the reverse strand, counting down.
TTGGTTGCCTTTTTTTATTATTTTCAATCAAATATAACTCTTTAACTATTTTTTCTATATCATTACAGTATTCTAATAAAATAAATGCACTTTGGACATCATAAAATAAAGAAAAATAATTTATATTATGATTAATATCTTCATATTCATATTGATTCAATTTATCAATAAATGAATAATCTACATCATCAAATAAATAATCATTCTTTTTGGTTGTATAAATTCCATTTATAAAGACTTTTCTTATATTCAATAGTTCATCTTTTATATTTAAAATTTCTAAGTAACTTTCAAACTTAGAGTCACCATATAAATTATTAAAATTTTCTTCTTTTAGTATGTCTTGTTCATTTTCTGTAATGGAAAAACAATAATTTTTCATGATTTTACCTTGGTATGTATCATTCTCTATCAAACTCAAATATGATTTTGATAATGATATAAGTTTATTTAATTTTGATACTACACTTGATGGATGATACATTTCAAATGATTTTAAAATATTAGTTTTATAATTCTCAGCTGTAATAGATTCACTTGTACACTTTGTTGATTTATATTCAAAATCATCAAATCTACCTACTTTTAAATTAGGTCTATAGCTCAATACATCTTCTTCATTTATACTTTTATTCATATTCCTTAAACCTTCCTTGTTTAAATATCTTAGATTTGCATACTTAAGCTTGTTAGCATTTAAATAATGCTAACAAGCTTATTTGAGGTTATTAGACTTGTTGGTATTGCGTGGCTTTTTGAGTGGACATATTTTCTATTCACTTGGTAATATACCCTATATAAAATATACTTTGTTAAATTAAAAAGTATATTTTTTCTTTTATATAAAATTTTTTTTTAATTTACTTTCAATATCTGCTAAAGTATTTCCATATGTAAAATCAGTTATGCTCATATTATTTGCTACATTATGATTCAAATTTTCATCATAAGCTAACTTATAATACTTAAGCTTACTCTGAAAGTTGTTATTTGTATTTATTATTAACTCCCTGTGATTTTCATCTACTTTTACAACTACACCTAAATAGTTATATCCTTTTTCTATAGCATGCTTAAAACAACTCTCTAAATTGATTTTTTTTAACATTTTCTCCCCCTATTATGTTTAACTTTTTATATTTATTTATATACATGTATACAATGATTAATTTTCGTATCATCAAAATTAATATTATATAAAAAATATTCTACCTACCATACTATTTAATTTATTAAAATTTACATTATTAAATATAATTTTTATATTACAATAGTAAAAGAGCTTAATTTTCGTCAAATGTCAAAGAATATTTATCATCTATATATATACCTATACAGTTCTGCATTTTGTAACAAAAAAACAAAATTTATATTATGCTTTTTGTAGAATATATGTATTTAGAGCAAAATATTGTCTTTATAATTATATACTTGTTTAAATATTTCAAATTAATTTTCATAATATAAGAAATTATACAATCTCTTATACTAATATATCTAACAAAAAATGGATTTAATTTATCATATAATTTCTTAAAAACTAATATGAATAAAATTAAATCCATTATCATCAATTGTGAAACTATGCATTTGATTTTTTTATTATAAAAGGAATTGTTACAATTGTACCTATTAAAGCATCTACCATATCAATCATAGTATCTTCTAGTCCACCAGCTTGTGTAGTAGTACCAATAAAAGTATCCATTAAAAATTCACCTATCTCCCACAAACTAGCTACTCCCATACTAAACATAAATACAAATATGATTAAAAATATTTTACTCATTTTGCTTATATCTCTTTGTGTATAGAAATACTTGATTATGGAAAATGCCACAATAGCAGATATTATTCCTGACCATAAATGTAAAAAATCATCATAATAATTTATATCATAAAAATTAAAACAAGTACCTAACAATGCTGAAAACATTATAAATAAAGCAAGAACTATATATAGCTCTTTACTCAACAACCTTTGATTTTGCTTATTTATAAAACTCAGTATAAAAGTACCAACTAAACTTATTGCTACTAATCCTATGTTACCTAATTCTTTGTTGATTGCAAAAAATATAGCAGAAAAAATATAAACTATATATAATAGTATAGTTATTGGTTTTAAAAGTTTATTCATACACACTTTACCTTTCTAAAACAAGTCTATAATAGCTTAGGATTAACATCATTATCGCCATAACCATAAAGATTTAGTGGTTTAAGAGCTGGTCCTTCAAGTATATCTCCCTTGTAGTCAAATCTAGAACCATGACATGGACAGTCCCATGTTTTTTCTTCACTATTAAAATTCAGTTCACATCCTAAATGAGTACATGTAGTATCTACAATATAAAATTCGCCCATATTATCCTTATACACACCATATCTTTTCCCATCGATATTAACAATCTTTCCTTCTCCATTATTTTTAGGCATATCTCCACTACCTATTTTTAATTTTCCACTTACATAATTCATTGCTACATTTGCATTTTCCTTTATAAAATCCTTTGAGAAATAACTGCCTAATCTTGATGGATTAAAAGTATCTTTATAAGCTGAATTATTATTTACTATCAAATCCTTTATTATTATTCCTGCAACAGTACCATTAGTAATCCCCCATTTAGAGAAACCTGTAGCTACATAAATATTGCTTTCTCTTTTATTAATGTAACCTATATAAGGAACATTATCAAAACTCATATTATCTTGAGCTGACCATTTACACTTAAAATCTTTTACCTTAAAGACCTTTTTTCCATAATGCTCTAAGTCATTAAATATTTCTTTCTCAGTTCCTCCTTGACCAACTTTATGGTCTCCTCCTCCAAAGATTAGTAAGTTCTCATTTCCATCATTATATTGTCTAAAGGTTATGGATGGGTCATCTATACTTATAAACATACCTTCTGGCAATTTATTTTCTAAAACTGCTGCCATTAAATAAGCACGTTCTGCGTATTCTTTTGCAAAATAAAAATTCAATCCATCATACCATGGACTATGGGATGAAATTATAACATTCTCAGCTTCTATTATATTATCTTCTCTTGTCTTAACTCTACATATTTTCCCTTTTTCTAAATCCACTACTGGTGTATCTTCATATATTTTTAGACCTAAGTGTACTGCTATTTCTGCTAATCCATCAATATACTTTTTGGGGTTAAATTGACCTTGATTTGTAAAACTAATAGCTCCCTTTATATCTAATGGAATATCTTCTATAGTTTCATGATATTCACACTCTATTCCTATTTTTTTACATGTACGATATTCATCCTTTATATCCTTTATAGTATCTTCTTTTTCTGTAAACACAAAAGATGGTTCTCTTTTAAAATCACATTTGATATTATTATCTGTTATTATTTGTTCAATTAAGTTTAGAGCTTCATTATTTGCATTATAATATGATTTTGCTTTCTCTAATCCATATTTTTTCTCTATCTTAGAATAAAATATGTCATGCTGACAAGTTACTTTACCAGTATTTCTTCCTGAAGTTCCATATCCTATTTTATCAGCTTCAACAAGCGCTACTTTTTTACCCTCTTTTGCTAATAAATATGCAGTTGTTAATCCAGTTATACCTCCACCTACTATAAGACACTCTACTTTTATATTTTCGCCTAATTTTTTATATTCCTTTGGATTTGAATTTGAAAACCAATACGATTCGTTCATATAAAATACTCCTTTACATATTAAATAATAGTAGTTTTCCCATCATCAAGTTTATTTATTATAAATAGCATAAAAAATAAATATCTCTTTGTAATGAATACTCTGTTATATTACTTAGTATAAATAGAAATAACTATATAATTAAGTCAACGCAATTAATAACACATACCAAAATTTAGTGTATAGAATCTACAAATTTTATAAAATAAAAACTAATACATCTCTGATTAGCATTTTATAGTTACAAAAAAATATTACTAGAAATCAAATTTTCCAGTAATATTTAATAACAAAACATATCTATACAAATTTATAAGTCTTTCTATAAAATTAATATACCTCACTAAGCCTTTCTTCTAGCTTAGTCTGAACAAAACCTAATATAAGATTTACAATCCAATATACTACTATTACACAAGTAAAAGCTTCCAAATATTTATAACTTGCTGCTGCTTCTGATTGAGCAACTGCCATAATTTCTGTAACCCCAATAGTAAAAGCAAGAGAAGTTCCTTTTATAATATCTGCAAAAGTATTTGTAAAGGGAGGAACTGCAACTCTTATAGCTTGTGGCAAGACAATTCTTTTCATTGTTTGTACATACGTCATTCCAAATGCCAAACTTGCTTCTATTTGACCTTTATCTACAGATGTTATAGCACCTCTTAAACTTTCTGCAAAATAGGCAGAAGAATTTAAACCAATTACTATTACTGCTGCTGAAAATGCTTCCAATGTTTTAAGTTCTGGTACTAATTGTATTAGACCAAAGTATATGAAAAAAAGTTGAGCAGCAAGAGGAGTACCTCTAAAAAATGAGATGTATATTCTTGATACTGTTTTTAAAATAGGAACTTTAGCATCTACAATTAATGCTATGAGTAAAGCTACAACAATTCCCAATACCAAAGATAACAGAGACATTTTGAATGTTACTGTCAAATATTTTAATATTAACGGAAATATACCTGCTGCAAATCCAAAATCAAATACTTGCATCATTAACCTCCAATTAATTTTCCTTAGTTGTATCTAAGCCAAACCATTTTTCAGATAGTTTTGTAAATGTTCCATCTTCATGCATTGCTTTTATAGCTTTATTTACATCCTCTATTATAACTTTACTTTTTTCTTCTTTTCTAAATGGATATTGATTTACTTCATATACACCAGTATCTATATCTGCAACTTTTAATTTAAGTTTACCTTGTTCTATAGTTGTTTTAGCTTTAACCTCTGAAAGCCATGCAATATCAATTCTTCCATTCTCTACATCTTTTTCCATAGGTACTCCATCATATGTAACTATATCAAGTCCTAAGTTATGTTTTTCATTTAAATCTCTTATAGTTTTTTCTCCATTACCACCTAGAACACAACCTACCTTTTTACCTTTTATGTCTTCTATCTTACTTATAGTGCTATCCTCTGGCACTATAAATTTATATTTACTATATGCATAAGTATCCGAAAAATCATATTTTTCTACTCTTTCAGGAGTAGTTGACATTTGGTGTGCTACTGTATCAACTTTACCAGCATCTAACATACCCATAAGTCCACTAAATTTAGCAGTTTTAAACTCTATTTTATAATCTGTTCTTTTTGATATTTCCTTCCATACATCAATTTCAAAACCTTTATTTTCATCATTTTCTTTATAACACCATGGTGCATATTCTACCGATACTCCTACATTTAAAATTCCTTTATCTTTTTGAGAATCATCTTGTGTTGTAGCTTCACCATCTTTACTTGAACAGCCAACTAACATTGTTGTCCCTAAAACTAATGTCAATAATAATGATAATACTTTTTTACTTTTTAATTTCAAAAATAACACTCCCTCTTTCTATATATTTGTGTACTCAAACATAATATCATAATTTGAAAAGGTTTTTTATTGCTTTTCTCTATATAATTCGACACTGATATTCTTCTTTTCTATACTTTCTTTGTAATTTATTTTTGAAATTAATACTATTTTGTTAAATTTATATTTATTTTTATTTTCTATCAATAATTAACAATTTAGTTATAAAATTTAATTTACATGTTAAAAATTATAAGCTCTTAAAATAACTTTACACAAAAAGTGAACTTTGTATATCAAAGTTCACTTTTTTGAATTCCTTGCTCTAGGATAATGCAGTAATATATTAATTTTTATAAAATAAAGTATTTTTAATTATTAAATAATCTTTATTTACTATGCTTCTTGATTTAGTGGTTTTTTAAGTAATGCTAAAAGCATCATTCCAACCACAGCACCTATAGCTATAGCTAATATATATCCAAGTGGATGAGTAACTACTGGTATAACAAATACTCCTCCATGAGGTGCACGAAGAGCTGCATTGAACAACATACTAAGTGCTCCTGCTACTGCTGAACCTCCTATACATGCTGGTATAACATGAAGTGGGTCTCCAGCTGCAAAAGGTATAGCTCCTTCAGTTACAAAAGATAATCCCATTACATAGTTAACTTTACCAGAATCTCTTTCTTCTTTTGTAAATCTATTTTTAAAGAATGTAGTTGCAAGAGCTATCGCAAGAGGTGGAACCATACCTCCAGCCATTACCGCTGCCATTATTTCAAATTGCCCTGATTCAAGTGATGCAACCCCAAATACATATGCTGCTTTATTTACAGGTCCACCCATATCTACAGCCATCATTCCACCCAAAACCAATCCTAAAACTATTTTTGAAGTTCCTCCTAAACCATTTAAAAATCCAACCATTGCATTATTAATTGCTGTAACTGGAGGTATTACTAAAAATGTCATTATAATCCCCATCAAAAGCGTTCCAAATAAAGGATATAATAATACGGGTTTTATTCCTTCCAATGAAGTTGGTAACACACTAAATACCTTCTTAAGTCCTTCTACTAAATAACCTGCTATAAAACCTGCAAGTAATGCACCTAAAAACCCTGAACCACCATCACCTGCAAGGGCTCCTCCTACAAAACCTACAACAAATGCTGGTCTATCAGATATAGAGTATGCTATATATCCTGCAAGTACAGGTAGCATAAATCCAAAAGCTTTATCTCCTATTCCCTTAAAAAATGCTGCTGTTGGAGTATTTGAACCAAAATTTGAAGGATTAATAGAATAATCATCAAGTAAAAATGCTATTGCTATAAGTATTCCTCCACCAATAACAAATGGTAACATATTAGATACACCATTCATTAAATGTTTATACACTTTTCTAAATCCACTTTCACTTTCTTCATTTGATTCGTTGTGATTTGCCTCTCCTCCATGATAAACTGGAGCATCACCATTTACAGCTTTATCTATAAGTTCCTCCGCTTTGTGTATACCATCAGCAACTTTAGTCTTTATGACTTTCTTCCCATTGAATCTAGCCATCTCAACATTCTTATCTGCTGCCACTATTATACATGTTGCATTTTCTATTTCTTCTTTTGTAAGTCTATTTTTGATGCCTGCTGAACCATTAGTTTCCACTTTTATTGATATTCCTTTGCTTTCAGCCATTTTGTTTAAACTTTCAGCTGCCATAAATGTATGTGCTATTCCAGTTGGGCATGCTGTTACTGCCAAAATTTGAGGATATTTATTAATATCTTTATCCTTAGTATCTACTATATTTTCTTTTTTAATTATTTCATCTTGATATTCCTCACTGAACTTTTCTCTTTCTTTTTTATCTATTATTTCCTTAAATTCTTTCTCAGAAGTTGAATTTATAAGTTTATTTCTAAAATCTTCATCCATAAGTATTGTAGATAATCTTGATAGCACTTCCAGATGTGTATTATTAGCTCCTTCTGGTGCAGCTATCATAAAAAATAGATTTGATAAGCTTCCATCAAATGATTCATAATCTATACCTTCTTTTGATATTGCTGCTGCTATACAAGCTTTAGTAACTGATGTGTTCTTAGCATGAGGAATAGCTACACCTTCTCCAATTCCTGTTGTACTCATTTCCTCACGAGCTAAAATAGCTTTTTTATAAGTTTCTTTGTCCTTTAAATTACCACTGTTTGCAACTAATTCAACTAATTCTTCTATTGCTTCTGATTTGTTTTTTGACTTTAAATTCAACTTAATTGATTTTTCATCTAGTAAATCTATAATTTTCATAATTCCTAACTTCCTTTCTATATATTTTTAGATATTTTAGAATCTATTTACAGATATTTCATTTACCAACTCATCAATGTATTCTCTTTTAGCTAAGTCATATGAAAAAGCAGTTGCACTACCTGATGCTGCTCCTAATTTAAGAGCATAATCATATTTGCCAGTATTCAAATATCCAGATATAAATCCAGCCACCATTGAATCACCTGCTCCTACAGAATTCTTAACTTTCCCTTTAGGTACATTACTTATAAGTACCTCATCTTCTTCTGTAACTAGCAGTGCTCCATCTTTACCCATTGAGACTAAAACATTTTTAGCCCCTAGTTGCTTTAATTTCTTAGCATATTTTACTATATCTTCATTTGAGTTTAATTTAACATTAAACAGTTCTTCTAATTCATCACTATTAGGTTTAATTAGAAAAGGCTTGTATTTTAAAACATTAAGAAGAAGATTTTTAGTTGCATCTACTACAACTCTTATATTTTTTTCTTCTAGTCTAGACATTATATTCTCATATAGTTTTTCATCTAAAGTAGAAGGTATACTTCCTGCCAATATTAAAATATCATCTTGATTTAATTTATCAAGTTTTTTATACAACAAGTCAATATATTCATCAGCTATATTTGGTCCTTGCCCATTAATCTCAGTTTCTTCCAATTCTTTTATTTTTACATTTATTCTTGTAAAACCACTTTTTAACCTTATAAAATCTGTCTTCAAATTCTTTTCTTCTAATGTTTTTATTATATATTCTCCAGTAAAGCCACTTATAAAACCTAAAGATGTATTATCATTTCCAAGTTCTTTTAGTATACGAGATACATTTATACCTTTTCCTCCTGGATAAACGTATTCTTCATTTACACGATTTGTATTTCCAGTCTTTAATTTATCTAGTTTAACTATATAATCTATTGATGGATTTAATGTCACTGTATAAATCATCTTGCCACCTCTTTTTATTTATTTACTTTATGTTTATATCTTAACTTCATATTAATATCTCTGAAAGTCAAAAAATTTCTCTTAATTAAAAGAGAAATTTATCGTTTTTATTTTATTTAGTTTTATATTATCCAAACTTACAAGTGCATATGCAATACTATATGATATCTCTCTACTTAAATAAGTTTACAAACTTTTCAAAATTGCTATTTTCACATATACTTATAACTTTTGCTATAGAATCTACTCTTTTATATATATTTGAAAATATAACTTCATAATCCAATATTTTATCCTTATCAAGAGCTAACATTATTATCAAACGAACATCTGATATTTCCCAAGCAATAGGAGTCTTCAATATTCCAATTGCTATTTTGTTTTCAAAAACTTTTCCAATTGCTCCATGTGGTATGGTTACCATATTTCCTATTTCAGTTGTAGCTATTTTTTCTCTCTCAAAGTAAGAATTTTTCATATCATCATCTATGTAACCTTTTTGCACAAGTTTACTTGCCATAAAATTTATAACGTCTTCTTTCCTTTTAAAATCTAAATCAGTAAAAAATAATTCATTATCAAGAAGATTTTTTATATCTAAATCTAAATATATATTTCCTGTTTCTATATATTTTTCAATTAATTTGATTTCTTTTTCACTTAAAATAGGAGATATATTTATTACTGGTATATCTGCTATTTCAATAGGAACAGTAGATATTACAAAATCAACATCTATAACTTTTATATATTCAACTAAGTATGAAGGAATAACTTTTAATATTTCTAGTTTTTCTTTAAATACATTTTCCAATTTAGCCTTTATTAACATTGATGTCCCTATACCTGATGTGCAAACTATTATAGTCTTGAAAACCTTATCTTTATTATTATAAGAAGCCCTTTCAACAGCTCCGCCTATATGTAGAGCTATGTTTGCAACCTCATCCTCATTGATTTCTATGTTTAAGTCTTTTTCTATTGTTTTTTTAGCTATACTAGCTAGCTCAAAAGCAAATGGATATTTTATTTTAATGTCTTGAGCTATTATAGGTGATTGATTTATACCTAGCTTTATTTTTTTACACAGACTACTAATATGCTTATATAAAAATTCTTCAAATATCTCATCATGACTTATATCTATTGAGGTAGCTAATTTTAAATTTTTACAAAAGGTTTTTATTGAGCTTATTATAATTTCTTTATTTTGTTCATTTGCCAAAATCGAACTTCTTTTATTGCTATAATTTTCTACAAAACTTTCTATAAATTCTTTTTCATCGCACTTGTGTCGACTTAACATAACTAGTATATTATTCAACACATTTTTAAATTCTATGTCAGTTAATACCAAACCATTTTCATTTAATACATCTAATAAGATTTTTTTTATTATTAATTTTTTTTCTCTTATATCATCATTTAAAAAATCATTTAGAGTCAATTGATTATCTCTCTTATTACTCAAATCAATTATACAATTTACTATTCTATCTTCACTTTCAGAAATACAGATACCTTGCTTATGCTTGGACTTAATCGAAATGGAATACTTTTCTAATATTCTTTTTACTTCTTTTAAGTCATTTTTTACTGTTGAAACACTCACATACATGGAATCTGCTAAATCTTCAAGCCTTATGGTATTTTTTTCTTCATTACTCAAGGTTAACACTTTTCTGATTATATACTCTACTCTATCTACATCATCGTACAGATTACTATTTAAATTCACCTCATCAAAGCTTCCCTCTAGTTTATAACCAACTCCTCGTATTGATAGAATTTTACTTTTTTTAAGTTGTTTATTAATATCTTTTATTTCATTTTGTATAGTTTTTGAAGAGCATCCTATTTCTTGACTCAAGGCAAGACCACTAATTGTATCTTCAGAATTTAACAGGATTTTTATTATACTTATCTGTCTTGCTGTTATATTTAAACTCATAAAATCACCTTTTACTCTAAATATTGATTTCTCAATTTTTTTATTTCTTCTTTATCTAAACTAAATTCTCCATATAAATATTTTTCCACACTACTGTATTCTTCATCAATTCTTCTAAAAGCAGTCTTCATATATTCTTCATTCACACCAAATATATAATTTAATTTTTCTTTTGGAATTCCTTTAAATTTAGGCTTATATTCAATAAACCTTTCTATTTCTCTATCTGCAAATTCATTGCTTTTCAAATAATCTTTCATTATGTTCTCTCTTGATACACCTAAAATCATAAGAATTATAGCACTCCCTACACCAGTTCTATCTTTCCCTGCTGTACAATGATTTAATATTGGTAAATTAGAATAATCCTTTACAAGCTCTACCAATTTTTTATAAGATGGATTTCTTATTGGTAAATTATAATAACTATTGTTTAACATATTAAATGCACCATCTTTTTCAAACAAACCATCAATCATATCTTCAATAGAACCAAAATTCCCTTCTGATTCTTCTAACTCTCTCATAGCTGGAATTCTTATGTTTTTTATATTTGATATTATTGTTGATGGATGTTTACGAGCTTCTTTGTCACTTCTATAATCAAATATATATTTAATATTTAATTCTTTTAAAATTTTTATATCATTTTTACTTAGATTTGATAATTTTGCAGACCTATAAAATAAACCATACTTTACAGTCCTACCATCTTCAGTTTTATTACCACCTAAATCTCTAAAATTTTTCATCTTACCACCTCTTAAAAGCTATCTATTGTACTTATATTTAATAATATTTATAAATTAATTTTATCACAATTTCATATTATTTATTTAAAATATTTTTTAGTATTTAGTTAGCAATTGTAAAATATAAAAGTATATCTTTATACAAAATTAACCTAAATTTTACATAATTTATTTACTTTGTAGAAGCTTTATAGTTTATAATCAATATACAGTAGTATATTTTATGTAAAAAAGACCATATTTAGAATAATATCAAATACATTGGAGGTTTTATATTATGGACATTCAAAAGCAAAAGAATTTTATAATTAAGTTTACATATGTTGTCTTAATAGGAAGTATTGTATATATTGCGTTAAAATTCTTGTTACCATTGTTGATGCCTTTTGTCATCAGTTTTATCATTGCATCCATCTTAAGACCTATTATAAGACTTATTACAAATAATACGAATTTAAATCGTACATTTATTTCTGTAACAGTACTTTTAGCCTTTTATGGATTATGCATATTTTTATTAATTAGTTTTGGTGCAAAAATATTTACGAGTGTAAGTGACATATTTTTTAGACTTCCTGAAATATATAAATCAAATATACAACCAACACTAAATACTCTGTTTTCTAAAATAGATGCTAGTACACCTAATGTTAACCTAGCATTGATACTTGGTTGGGATAATATAAGTCAATCGATGATGTCTTTAGTCGCCTCTGTTTCAACAAATGCACTTAATGCTATTGCAAGTATTGCAAGTAAAACGCCTGCATTTATGCTAAAACTTATTATTACCTTGATTGCTTCTTTTTTCTTTACTTTTGACTATCAAAAAATAGTAAACTTTATCTTAAAACAATTTCCAGAAAAAAGTCAGCTGATGATAATAAATATAAAAAATAGTAGTATTAATGCTCTTTTAAAACTGCTAAAAGCATATGCAATACTACTATCAGTGACATTTATAGAGCTACTTATTGGACTTAATATCCTAAGAGTTGAAAATGCATTTGCTATATCTGTCATAATAGCACTTGTTGATATTTTACCAGTCTTAGGTACAGGAAGTATTTTGACACCTTGGATGATTATTTCATTAATTAATGGCAATATCAACTTAGCAATAGGGCTTCTAATACTATATATCATTATAACTGTAGTTAGACAGATACTAGAACCAAAGGTAGTAGGACACCAAATTGGTCTATACCCTTTAATAACTCTAATGTGTATGTTTGTTGGAGCTCAACTATTTGGAATAGCTGGATTATTTGGATTTCCCATCGCAGCTACAATCATAAAAAATCTACACGATAATGGTATTATCACTGCATTTAAATAGATTAGCTTTTACATTTTATTTAAACTTAAAATAGTGAGATGTATTGTACATCTCACTATTTTTGCTACTCTTTACAAATAATATCAATCATTTCTTTATATTCGTCTTCATTATTTAAAACATCTACATTTTTAAATTTTTCTTTAATTTCTAATGAGTAAGATATTGTATATGGAATAAATTTTTCTATTTCTTTTATATATTCCTTAGAAAAAAATTCAGCATTATACACTACAGAAAATAAGATTAACATCAAGCAATCATTCTTTATCATAGTTATTACAGATTCGTTTTTATTATTAATTTTAAAACCATCTATCAATTCAATAGTAAAATTTATTAATTTATTTGTGATTTTATCTAAAGTTCCATTTTTTATCGTTTCTGTCATAACAGTTTCATGATTGAATTTTAAATCTTCTTTTATATCCTGCAAATCGTCAGATATTTGCAATAAAAATCCATAACCAATGCAAAACTCTATTTCTTCCTTTGTCATCAAACCACTTATTAAGTATCCATCTACTAAAACAGATGAACCACCTTTTTCAATAGAAATAGATAATAATTCTTCTTCACACAAATTACTTTTTCTATCTTGTTGCTTTAAGCTCTTTACTTGACTTTTAAATATCAATAATAGTGACTCATAGACTTCTTTAAATTTTTCTCTAGGATAAACACTTTCAATATAATCAATCATTTGGGATACTTTACTTTCATGGTAGTTATTAGGTTTAATTTGTTCTCCCAAGAGTCTTTTTTCTAACCAGCTATTAAATAAGACTTTATCAATTTCATTTATATTTGTATTGTCTAAATAGTTGTCTGTATATGGATATAACATGCTATATGCAAAGTTTGCTTTTGAATAATAAACTTCTTTATCAAATAATAATTGTAATGCATTTGAAATCCACACATTCCTCATAGCCTGCATAATATCACTTATAGGCAAATCATCATCAAATTTTCTGGCATCTCTAATAAACTGTTTTGTTATACCTAAAAACTTTTTTCTATCTTCAACATCCATTTTTTCTAACTTGAAAATATTGTCTTTTTCTAATGTGTTTTGTAAAAATACCTCACCTTTTTTTACCCACATTCTTCTCAATACAAAATCACTTGGATATTTTTTTAAGTGAGTTGATAATGTATCTATCAATTTATCCAATTCTTTTTCACTCTTTTTTTGTGAATTTTTACTATATGTTTCTATATTCTCAGATAATTCAACACTTGAATTATTCCATGTATCCTCACATTTTTTACAATAATATTCAAATATAATATTTAAATCCATTTAACAGCCCTACTTTCATGCCTAAATTATACACTATATTATATCAGTACATATAACTAATATATAGTTAAACTTCTAATTGTGTATAATAATAATTTAAAAACTATTTATTTTTCAATTTAGCTAGTGCTTCTGCAAATGGATTATTAAATGTTTCTTGAGTTTTGTTTTGATTTTTTAAGTATTGATTAACATCTTTTTTTGATGCCTTCTTTTTTTCCTCTTGCTTTCTTTTATTGAAAGATGACAATTTCTCTCTATATCCACAGCTACAAGTGAAAATTCTTCCTTCACCTTCTCCACGAAGTTCTAATTTCTTATGACAATTAGGGCACCTTGAATTAGTTACTTGCGATATAGTTTTTCTAGTATTACACTCTCTATCTTCACAAATCAGCATTTTACCTTTTTTACCATTTACCTCCAGCATGAATTTACCACACTCTGGACATCTATTTTTAGTTAAATTATCATGTTTAAATTTATTATCACTATTTTTCACTTCTAAGACAATGTCTTTTGAATAAGCTTTCATATCATTTATAAATGTGTTTTTATTAAGTTTTCCATTTGAAATCTCCAATAATTTTTTTTCCCATGAAGCTGTAAGTTCTGGTGTTTTCAAATCTACTGGAACCAAATCCAATAATTGTCTCCCTTTTGATGTTATATATATATCTTTATTTTTCTTTTCCATCAAAAATGAATTGAACAATTTTTCTATTATATCTGCTCTTGTAGCAACTGTTCCAAGACCATTTTTTTCCATAGCTGTTAATAATGTGCCCTCATTTAAATATGGTGGCGGATTTGTTTTACCTGAAGTTACCTTTAATTCCTTAACTTTAAGTATGTCTTTTTCTAAAACATTTGGTATACTTTCATATTCATCTTCATCATCAATATCTTTATAGCTTTCCTTCCATCCTAAATTTATTACTTTATTTCCCTTTGCTTTGAATGTTTCTCCCTCTATACTTGCATTTATAGTTGTCTGCTCATATTCAAATGGAGGAGATAATACTGCTAAAAATCTTTTTACTACAAGATTATATATTTTTCGCTCTTTATCACTAAAATCACTCATAAATACCTTCTGCTCTGTTGGTATTATTGCATGATGGTCTGTTACCTTTGAATTATCAACAAAAGATTTATTAGCTGTAATATTGCTTTTTAATAATTTGTTGCAAATCTTTGAATAATCACTAACATTTACAGCTTTTATCCTGTCTTTTAATGTCCCAACAATATCTGATGTTAAATATCTAGAATCAGTTCTAGGATAAGTAAGCACTTTATGATGCTCATATAACTTTTGCATTATAGATAATGTTTCTTTTGCTGAAAATCCAAACATTTTATTTGCATCTCTTTGCAACTCTGTTAAATCATATAGTGCAGGAGAATATTTTTTCTTATATGATTTACTTACCTCAGATATTTTTATATCTAAATTTTTCACCTTTTTTAATGTAGAATCTATCTTTTCTTTACTGAATGTTGAAGAATTGTTGTTCTTATCACTCCAAATAAATTTTATGTCTGAACTTCCCTTTGTAGCAATTAACTCCAATCCATAGTACTCTTTAGGTTTAAAATCTCTTATTTCTTCCTCTCTCTTTAGTAACATGGCAAGAGTAGGTGTTTGAACTCTTCCACAAGAAAGTTGCGCATTATACTTTGTTGTCAAAGCTCTAGTTGCATTTATTCCAATAATCCAATCAGCTTCTGCTCGTGCTATTGCTGAATAATATAAATTTTCATATTCTTTTCCACTTTTTAATTTTGCAAAACCTTCTTTTATTGCTTTATCTGTACTTGAAGAAATCCAAAGACGTTTTAAAGGCTTTTTTACTTGTGATTTTTCTATTATCCATCTTGCCACAAGTTCTCCTTCACGACCTGCATCTGTTGCTATAACTATTTCATCTATATCATTCCTATTCATTTGAGCCTTGACTGTATTAAATTGCTTTCCACTCTTTTTTATTACAACAGTCTTTAGATACTTAGGAAGAATTGGTAAGTCTTCTAAGTTCCATGATTTATATCTTTCTCCATAACTTTCAGGGTCTGCAAGTGTAACTAAATGACCTAATGCCCAAGTAACTACATACTTTGGCCCCTCTATATATCCACTTTTTTCATTTTTCGACCCCAAAACTTTTGCTATATCTCTTCCAACAGAAGGTTTTTCTGCTAGTACTAATATTTTTCCCATCTAAAAATACTTCCTTTCTCTATGTTCAATCTCATATTGCACTTAAAATCTAAATAAATAGAACTTTTCTTAATATCGTAACTATAATATTACCATAATTTAATGGTATCTAATTAATTATTTAAGATTTTCTTATTTTTTTATCTAAAACTTATTTTATACCTAATTTGTATACTTATTATGACATCAAATTTCACGTATATTACTTATATTTTTAAGTTTATCATTCGTAATTAGACTTACATTTTTATATTTTCTTACTGTTTTTTAATTTTTTAGTTGACAAAACATAAAAACTTATATTAATATTATTAATACAATAAGCTATGACAAATCAATATCCGGTTAAGATTTTATAGAAGAGTTGCTATCTAGCACACCGAAGGAGTAACACTCTCAGGTACTTTTTAAAAGTAGGACTGTAAAATTTACGGAACTCTGGAGAGACCCATTATGGGCGCCGAAGGGGCAAGGCTTTTATGCTCAATCTCTCAGGCAAAAGGACAGGGATTATCTACCAAAATCAGTATTATTAATACTTTTATTTTGGTTGCTAATTAGTGTATATCCAGAGCTGAATCTTTTTTAGATTTAGCTTTTTTTATTACACTAGAAATTATTAATAAATTATACTTATTTCCTGTCAATTACTTCATTAAAAATTCTATTGATTATGCAAAGCAAAAAAAATGAGGGAGTGTTTTTATGAATCTAATTGATATTTTGAACAAAGTTGATGCTTTTATTTGGGGACCACCCTTACTAGTACTACTTGTTGGTACTGGTATATTGCTTACTGTTAAACTTGGAGTTATACAAATAACTAAACTTCCAAGAGCTCTTAAATTAATCTTCTCTGCTGAAAACAAAGGTAGTGGTGATGTTTCAAGTTTTGCAGCTTTATGTACTGCACTAGCTGCTACAGTTGGTACTGGTAATATTGTAGGTGTTGCTACAGCTATTAAGGCTGGGGGACCTGGTGCCCTTTTTTGGATGTGGATAGCAGCATTCTTTGGAATGGCTACTAAGTATTCAGAAGGTGTTCTTGCAATAAAATATAGAACTAAAGACAAAAATGGTCAAGTGTCTGGTGGACCTATGTATTACATAGTAAATGGTATGGGTGAAAAATGGAGACCTCTTGCAATATTTTTTGCTATAAGTGGTATATTAGTTGCACTTTTAGGAATAGGTACTTTCACTCAAGTAAATTCAATAACAGATGCAATAAATAGTAGTTTTGGTGTAGACCCTAGAATTACAGGTGTCATATTAGCAGTATTTGTAGCCTTAGTTGTGTTTGGAGGTCTTAAAAGTATCTCTAATGTAGCTACTAAAATAGTACCTTTTATGGCTGTTATATACATTGTAATCTGTGGTATTATTTTAATATCTTTCTGGAACAAGATACCAGAAACTTTTATGCTAATAATTAAAAGTGCTTTTACAACTACTGCTGCAACTGGTGGTTTCCTAGGAGCAACTATCTCACTAGCTATTAGAAATGGTATAGCTCGTGGTGTATTTTCAAATGAATCTGGTCTAGGTAGTGCTCCAATAGCTGCAGCTGCGGCTAAAACTGAATGGCCAGCGGAACAGGGTCTTATATCTATGACAGGTACTTTTATAGATACTATTATAATCTGTACACTTACTGGATTCTCTCTTGTTATTTCAGGAGTATGGTGTTCAGACCTTAATGGAGCTGTTATGACACAGGCCGCTTTTAATGGAGCAATTCCTACATTTGGACCAATATTACTTACAATTAGTTTGACATTATTTGCATTTACTACAATTTTAGGTTGGAGTTATTATGGAGAAAGATGTTTTGAGTTCCTATTTGGTGTAAAAGGCATGAATGGATATAGAACTGTATTTGTTGCCATGGTACTATTAGGTGCATTCTTAAAATTAGAAGTTGTTTGGATAATTGCTGATATTGTAAATGGACTTATGGCAATACCTAACCTAATAGCTTTACTTGCATTATCTCCTATAATAGTATCTGAAACTAAAAAATACTTTGAATATATAAATTCTCCAGAAAATCAGTTGAAAAATAATGCATAAATAAAAAATATAGAATTCCAAGTCAAATTCATACGACTCTGGAATTCTATATTCGTTTAAAAAAGTATACTAAATACATTTACAAAAATAATAATTCACATAAATAGTATATCTATATTTTAATTAATATCTTAATGTAATTTGTATAGATTAAAATTTTATTTCTTCTGGATATTTCCATGATTTAAATTCATCAACATCTACTGCTTCAGGTTCCTTAAATTGATTTAACACTAAAGACCTATAGTATATTTCTGCTACTTCTTCTACATACCTTGATTTTAATAATGCCTCTTCTAAATCATTACCCACAGTTGTTAATCCATGTCTTTCTAACAAACAAGCATCTGTATATAGCAATAATTTTGAAACATTTTTAGCAAGTTTTAAAGTTCCTGGCCTTGCATATGGAGCAATATCCACATAACCACCATAATTAACAGACTCATATACAATTGGTATAATGGGTTTCTTTGCTACCGAAAAAGATGTTGCATATATAGAGTGAGTGTGTGATATAGCATTCACATTTTCCCTTGTTTTATATATTTCAATATGCATCAATATTTCACTGCTAGGCTTAATTCCCTTCTTAACTTCTATTACATTTCCATCTAAATCTAACACACAAATATATTCTGTTTTTAATTCTCCTCTGCCTATACCAGAGGGTGTTATGAGAACATATCCAGTCTCTTTATCTCTAATACTAAAATTACCAGCCTTTTCTTTACATAAGCCATAATGTTCTGCTTTAATTGCTATTTCAACAATTTTAGCCTTCAAAGACTCCAACATAATTTACCTCCAAATAATCATTTTTGACCATAGTATGCATCTTTTCCATGTTTTCTCGAAAAATGTTTATTCATAAGCACTTTATCCATAATATTCTCAGGGCTCATTAATTCTGTATAATAAGCCATTTTTGCGACTTCTTCCAAAACTACTGCATTATGTACAGCCTCTTTTGCATTTTTGCCCCATGTAAAAGGTCCATGGTCATTCACAATTATTCCTGGACAATGAATTGGATTTTTTCCCATAAACTCTTCAACAATCACATTTCCAGTCTCCTTTTCATAATCATTACAAATTTCTTCTCGAGCCATTTTTCTAGTGCATGGTATACTTCCGTAAAAATAATCTGCATGAGTAGTACCACATGCTGGTATAGATTTTCCTATTTGAGCCCAAATAGTTGCCCAACTTGAATGTGTATGCACTATTCCTCCTAATTCTTCAAACTCTTTATATAAAACTAGATGCGTTGGAGTATCTGAAGACGGCTTCAATTTACCATCAATTACATTGCCTTCTAAATCAACTACTACCATGTCTTCTACACTCATACTACTATACTCTACACCACTTGGTTTTATAACTACCAATCCTTTTTCTCTGTCTATACCACTCACATTTCCCCAGGTATAAGTAATTAGCCCTCTTGCAGGTAATTCTAAATTCGCTTTTAGTACCTCTTCCTTTAAACTTTCTAACATCTTTCTCCCCCCTACATTTTATTTAGAAAAATTACTCTTATTTTGTTTAATATCCAAATTTTATAATTTAATCATTATATTTCTACTAGGATTTTATTGAATTTAATCTCTTTCTTGCTCATTTTACTTAAAAAATCTCCTACCTCATTAAGCCCTATTTTGTGTGAAATCATTGGTGTAAAAACAATATCACCTTTTTCCATAAAATCCAAAGTTGCAGTCCATGCTCTTCCAGGATAAGGACTTGTATATGAATTCCAAGAACCTTTTAAAGTGAGTTCTCCACGCAATATACACTCAGTAGCTTCTACACTAAGCGGTAGTTCTGCATGTGATATTCCTACAAATACTATCTGCCCTCTTTTTTTCGCTATTAGTAAAGATTGTTCTTGTGTAAACCTACTACCAGCAGTTTCTATAACAATATCAGAACCACCATTGGTTATTTTTCTTATTTCTTCAATTACATTTACTTCTTTTGAATTCAAGGTATAATTTGCTCCTAGAGATTTAGAAAGTTCTAATTTTTCATTAAAAATATCGATAGCTATAATTTTAGACGCTCCAAAAACCCTTGCCCATTGTATAGTAAATTGGCCTATTGGACCACAACCTAATACAACTACACTATCTCCTACTTTAATACCTGAATTTGAAATACCATGATAAGCTATAGTTGCTGGTTCAATTCCAGCAGCAGTTTCATAGTCCAATGTATCTGGAAGTTTTAAAATATGTTCTTCAGGAACTCTTACATATTCTGCCAATGCTCCATTTACTCTTGTTCCAATTATATTGTAATCATCACACAAGCCAAAATTACCCTTTTTACAATGGTTACATTCTCTACAAGGTACTAATGGAGCAACTGTCACTCTATCTCCTACATTAATATTTTTTACTTTTTCTCCAACTTTAACAACTTCCCCAGAAAATTCATGTCCTAAAATTAATGGATATGCTGTATTTCCACTCAAACCACTTACCATAGACCTAGGTAAATCTGAACCACATATTCCAACATATTTTACATTTACAAGTACTTCTTTCTCTTTTATTTCTGGTATATCTACCATTTCATATCTAACATCACCTATATTGTATAATACTGATGCTCTCATTTTATCTGACATATAAATATCTCCTTTCATGCTATATACTTGTATATAGCAATATCTATGCCATACAAAAGATAAATAGTTTATTCATGCAAATACGTTATATACAAGGTATTTTGCCAATATGAGTTACATTTTATAAAATTAGACTACATTATTGTATAAACATAAAAGAGTATGTTTGTATAACAAGACACCTAAAAAATTGACTATACAATACAATAAATTATAAATATATACATCATAAAAAGGAGTCTATATTTCATTTAAATACTTATCAAATAATCTCTGATATTTATATAAAATCAACTATAAACTCCTTTAATTACTCTTTTTATCACTTATAAATTTAAACTGCTATAGACTCCTCTACTACATTTTTAAGTGCTTGCTTTTCTAAATAATCAAGTATACTTGCTTTATTTTTTCTAAATAACGCCCATAAGATGAAGTAAATTACAATCGAAAGACCTATATAAATCGGATTTGCACTTAAAAACGCAAAGAAAACTAATCCCATCAAAGGTTTTCCTAATATATTGAAACTTGTTATTAGCATTGCTCCTGCTGGTATAGCAACTCCTATTCCTGTAGCCATATCTGTAAATAATGGTGCTGTAGATGTACAAATATATAATCCTAGCCCAAACCAAATTATACCTGAAACTAATACTTTTGGAATATTACCATTATGTATAGCAACTAAACCTTGTACCATGTATGGAATTGCCAATAAATCTACAACTGGTAATACCTTATTACCAGGAAGTATCATGGCTACTACAAGCATTATTGGAATTAAAATAAGACCTGATATTAGTGTTGCAGGTTCACCATATCCAACAGCATCATTTACTGCTATATACCACTCACGATTTCCAGCTTTTTGCATAATCTTCCTAGCAGCTTCTGTTATAGGTGCAAATGCTTGAGCAAACATACTTGCTACTTTAGGGAAAATTGCCATAACAGCACTCGTAGATATTCCTACCTTCATTATTTCTCCCCAAGCTTCCATAGTATTTATTCTTGTCATATTACCTAATATCCCAATAAACATACCTAGAAAAAGACCTAAAGTAATTGGTTCACCTAAAAAACCTAGTTTTTTCTCTAGTTCTTTAGGATTTAACTTAATTTTGTTTAATCCAAGTTTATTGTATATAGGGTCTGCAAATACTGCAAATACAGAGGCCTCAACGTTATGCATAGCTATTATTGTACAGTTAGGATATCTATAGTAACTGGACCATCTCTTTGCAACTAATTCTGATATTAATAAACTATATAAGTTTAATAAAACCATACATCCTATACCTAAAGGGAAATTTCCTGTTACTCCTATGACCATAGCTCCCCATACCATATATGAATAATTATTCCACAAATCTGAAGGCTGAAATACGTCTGTCCATTTTACTAAAAATAAAATTGTTTGTAATAAAATTCCAAGGCCTAAATATATCATTCCTGCACTTGTTGAAAATGCGACCAATGATGTAGCTTGCCAACCAACATCAAAAACTGGTAGATTTACCCCTGTACTTTCAACCATTCTATTAATAACTGGTGTTATTATTGGTGTAAAAGAATTTAATATAAGTGTAAAACCTTGTAAAGCAACTCCTGCATATACAGCAGAAAGAAACGATTTCTTTGTAGTCACTTTAAATATCTTTGCTATTATGAATATTATAATTGGAACTATAATTGCAGAACCAAATGTATCGATTATAGATTTCATAAATTCTAACATCTTTTATCCTCCTATTTATAAATATTTAATTGAATTTTCAGACTAATTATAGTATCTAAATCACAGATTTAAATACTATAATTTACACCTAGATATTACTTATTTATTCCCTCAATAACAGTTAATACTTCTTCAAAAAATGCCTCTTCACCTATTCCAGTTAAACAAGCAAATGCATTTATGGTAGGTATTCCATAATCACCTGTTTGAAGTGGACTAGTAAATGTTATAAAATCAAATCTTCCTGATTGTGCTAAATTTAGTGCTTCTGTTGGTCTAGCTTCTGTTGTTGTAATAGAAATTCCCTTATCTCCTAATACTTCTTTTAATTTACCTGCCACCATTGATGATGTAACTGTCCCTGAACCACAAACTGATAATACATTGAATTGTTTCATAATAATTTCCTCCTAATTTTATACTTTAAGTTTTTATTTTATATAAATTAAATTCATTTAAAAACAACACTTACTCTTGATTGTTTGGATTTTCACTATAACTCTATAAAATCCAATAATTGAGCTACTTCTTCTTTTGTTGACGCATTTTTTATATTTTTTAATAATTTTATATTTTGAAAAACTGACATTAAATCTTTTAATAATTTTACTTGTGAATCTGGATTCTTTACTGCTAATAAGAATACAAGTTCTACATCCAATCTATCTGTTGGGTCTATCATTGAATTAAACTTTACAGGATTTTTCAATATACCCACAGCTACATTAGATTCATTTATATGTTTTGAATCTGTATGCGGAATAGCAACACACATTTCACCAATATCAAGACCTGTTGGTAGTGTCTTTTCTCTTTCTAATACAGCACTTATGTATGTGTTTTTTACATATTCTTTTTCATACATTTTATTTCCTAATTCTTTAATAACACTTTCATAATCATTAGATTCTAAGCCTAATGATATTAAATCTACATTCATTACCTTGACTCCTCTCAATTTTTTGTTATGGCTACAGATGTTTAAATTTATCTAATATAATATTTTTGAAATCATTTTTATTAAAACACTGCTTAGCATTATTCATAAATTCTTCATCTTTTAATATTTCAAGAACATTTTTAACAATATCTTTATCATTAGTCTTAAAAACTGGCATAAATATAAAATTTACATTACCTACATTCCAGTCAATAGGATTCTTTAGTTTAACAAAAACAAACCTTGTACTATTTACAGTAGATGAATCTCCATGTGGAACACCTATGGCTCCTTTAGAATATGTTGGAAGCATTTCTTCTCTATGTAAAACAGAATCTAAGTAATCTTTTTCCACATATCCTTTATTTATAAGAATTGAACATATATACTCTAATAAATCCTTTTTAAAGTATATATTTGGTTCGAAAATAAATAAATCTTCATCAAGCATTCTTTCATACACTTTAATTTGTTTGTCTTCTTGTTTTCTTGAGTTTGATAAGTATATATCCAGGTTTTTGAAAAGTTCTTTATTATATGGGATAAAATTTATACCTGGTATCTTAGGATTTATTGTCCCAACAATAGCCAATATATTGTTTGTCTCCTTCAAATTTTCAATTTTACAAAATAAATTTTCATCTAACGCACTCATTTGATAACATTTAGTATTATTATACTTTTCTTCCAATGTTTCACTTATGTATTTGGCAGTTCCTTCTCCAGTAAGACACAAAGTTACAAGTGCATTTGATTTATCCATATGTTTTTCCAATTCATAGTTATATCCCATCCTATCTTTTAACAAAGAAAAAAATATTTCATCTAATTCTTCATCTCCCATAGAAACTTTCCTAGCTGCCTCTAATGCCATTAATAAATCCACTCTATCAATAGTTTTAGTATTTATATTAGTTCGCTTATTTACTATCTGACCTATGTTCGTAAGTGAACCAATATCTACCAAAAACAAAACTCCTTTTCCTTGGTCTATTATTTTTGATAATTCTACTGCCTTATTGTATATATTTATTGGTTTTTCATCTAAAGGCATGTCTATAGCTACAGGAAACTTTACTCCTAAAAGTTCTTTAACCACATTTACAGTCTCAGTAGCTATACGTCCATGAGAAATTATTATTAATCCTACTTTATCTTTTTTTACTTCATTTTTTAGAGCTGATTTTATATATAGTGTTATAAATCCAATCTCATCATCTGGAATCTTAATACCAATTAATTCTTCTATTTTTATTGCAAAATTTTTACCAATTTCATATTCTTTTGAAAAATCACTTCTTATTTTTTCTAAATTTACGTTTATTATTTTTTGATTTAATTTAATTCTTTTTATAGCTTCTTCTAAGTGTATTGCCAGATATTTGAACATGTTTTTATTTACTTCTAAGCTAATATTTTTTTCAACTATATCATTCATAAGTTCTTTTACCAACTTGACTAAATCATCACTTACAAAACTATTTAAATCACTCATTGAAAAAAGCTCTTCATCACTATTAAGATTGAACTTTAAATCAGCAAATCTATTTAAAATAAAAGTCCATAAAATATTCTCTATATCTATATCTTCAATATCAAGGGATTTTAAATCATAATATTTTTTTTCAATTGTTTTGTATATATCTTCTGGTAACATATACTCGTCACTCAAAAAATTTCCTTTTACTGATGATTCATCTGAATTAAATGGCATAAATATAGCATTTTTTAAATATTTTCTTATTTCTGTGTATTCAACCTCTTGAAAAGCTGCATCTTTAAAATAATCTTTAAGCTTTAAAACTTCATTTATATCTACTACTACTATTGACTCTTTATCTTCACCTTTGGAATTTATAAACTTCATAAAAGCTCTTGCACAAAGAACCTGAATCATATTTTGTAATTGCCCTATATTTCCACTAAATTTTTTTAGTGCAAGTATTTCAATTACATTTTTATCTACAAATATTTTTGCATTTATTCTATTACACTCTTGTTGAAAGATATTGTATATAAGGTCTATTTTCTCTTTTAGTAGTCTCTCATGTAATGGTGGTAAAGTTATTAGCATTGGTATTCTTCTTCTAAATGTCAATAATAAATTAGTTTCCACATTTTCAGTAGTAGCTCCAATTAACATAATACTTACTTTCCTTTCAGCATTAGTTTCACCTAATCTTCTAAACGTTCCTCTGTCTAATATAGAAAATAGTATTTCTTGACCTTTTGGAGGCAATCTGTGTATTTCATCTAAAAATAAAACTCCTTCATCAGCTTCCTCTACAAGACCTGGTGTATCGTATTCAGCACCTGTAAATGCACCTTTTTTATATCCAAATAACAAAGATAACAATAATTGTGGATTGTCACTATAATCAGCACAATTAAATACAACAAAATTTGAACTTTCTTTTATTACTTTTTTCTTCTTTGCAAACTCATACATATGCTTAGAAAACAAACTTTTACCAACTCCACTTTCTCCTACAATCAACGTGGGCAATCCTTTTGGAGGGTATAATATAGCTGACTTAGCCTGTTCCACTGCATTTTTAAGACTTCCCTTATTTCCTATTAGAGTTTCAAATGAATCTTCTGATTCTTCTTTAGGTATCTCTACTACATTCATTTCCAAACTTTCATTAGGCAAAAGTTCCTCTACAACTCTTCTTGATATATTAAAACCTTCTGCCATCAATTCTCTTGTGATTTCTGATATAGAAATATTTTTATTCTTTTGTAATATAGATGAAATTGCTGACTTTAGATAAGGATATCTTCTTTGCCTTGAATTACTTATATTAAGCTCTTTTCTTAAATTAGTTATATTCTCTCTAGTTGTACTTAAAAACTTTGCTATCTGAACATCTGTTAATGGTTCCTTTTTATTTTCTGTATTTATGATGTTTACAAGTTTATCTCTCAACTCCATGCTTAATAACTCCTTTCTTGATAAATTATATAAGCAACTATCATGCCATACTTAATTTAATATTTTTTGCTATTCAAACCCTGTAGGTAACTGGGTGTTATTGGTACTTATACAATTTGATAATCATTTACATTTTGTATATTTAGTAATTTACTAAATGTATTTACTATTTATAAATTTAAATAATTTAATCCTTTATTTGAATTATAATATAATAATATTTATAAATTTATAATTGAAAAACTTGTTTAATTAGATATAATAATACATATCTACTCAACAATAAAAATTATTATAAATTATGCTTTTAACACTTTCTGTTTTAAAATTTTACTTTTATATAATAGTATAAATACTTATACCATATGGTTTTGGATATACAAATGACTTTTACATGCTTTTATATGGCATATTATACTATTTTAACTTAAAAATTAATTTACGAGTATTAAATTTACATACAGAGAGGAAAACGATATGAATACATTTAAAGCTGAAATCTTATTAAAACATTCTGCAAAAGATATATTTAATATATTTACAAAATCTGCAAGATTAAATTTTCCTAATTTTAATGAAAAAAAAGCAGTGGGGACATTTTTACAACAGAAAAATAACAAAAGATTTAAGGTTGAAATAACTAATTTTGAAAAAAATAAAATATATGAGATAAAAACAAGCAATAACAGAGAAAGTATTATCACTAGATATGAACTTATACATGTTGATTTAAAAAATACAAAACTTATTTTCACTGAAAGTGAAAGTGAGAGAAATGTATTTGGAAAAATTAATTCAGTCCTTGTAAGAATATTATTTGGAAAAAGACATCCAGAAGAATTTGATAAATTTATAAAGAACTTGGAAATAGAGTTAGAAAATAAGAATAATTAAAAACATGGCTTCATTGTTTTAGATAAAGATAGCAATTAAACTAATAATGAGAGGTGAAAATTTATGCCAATTAATTCTTTTGAAAATTATCCTATGAGCTGGAAACCAAAGCGACCTTCAAAAGGACAAATATTATATAAAGCTCTTGCAGAACAGTTAGAACAAGACATCAATAATGGATTGTTGTTGCCAGGTACTAAATTACCACCACAACGTGAATTGGCAGATTTTTTAGATGTTAATGTCAGTACCATCTCTAGAGCTTTTAAAATTTGTGAAAAAAAAGGATTGGTAAGTGGAGTTACTGGAAGTGGGACCTTTGTATCTTATGATACACGTTCAAATTTATTCTTAATGTCGAGTAATAATAAAATTACATTTATTGAAATGGGTACAATGAATCCAGATTTCACATTAGAAGAAATGAATACCTTGTTTAAGCATATAATTAAAGAAATCGATTTTAAAACTATATTTCAGTATGGCCAAAGAGATGGTGCCAAGTGGCAAAAAGAAGCTATTGTTAAATTAATTTATAGAGCTGGACTTGAAACTACAGCAGATAGTCTACTTCCTGCAAGTGGTGGACAAAATGCAATTGTAGCCATTTTAGCAGGTTTATTTCAACATGGAGATAAAATAGGTGTAGACCCATTAACTTACCCTGGAATAAAGACTGCAGCTAAAATGCTTGGAATACAACTAGTTCCAATTAAACAAGAAAATATGGAAATTAGTGAAGAAGGTCTATTATATGCTTGTAAAAATGAAAATATTAAAGGTCTATACATAATACCAGATTATCAAAATCCAACTACACATATAATGTCACAAAATGGGCGAAAGATGATTGCAAATATTGCATCTAAATACAATCTAATTGTTATTGAAGATGCTATTCATAGCTTACTTAATGAGGAACATTTAAATCCAGTGGCTTCTTATATACCAAATCAGACAATCTATATTACGAGTTTATCAAAAATTATTGCACCTAGCTTACGTTTAGCCTATATCTCTACACCTAACCAGTATAGAGAAGCATTATCAAGTGCTTTATACAATATTAATTTATCTCAATCCTATTTTTTAACAGAAATTGCTTATCGTATGATTAGTTCAGGAGAAGCTGATAAATTAATCAATGCTCGTCGCAAATCTGCAAGGAGAAGAAACAAGATTATTAATCAGTATTTATCTGAATACAATCTTTTAGGAAGTGATGAATGTATCTTTAGGTGGTTGATTCTGCCTGATGATATAATGGCAGAAGAATTTGAAATGGAGTCACTTAAAAAAGGTGTACAGGTTTATGCATCTGAGCGTTTTGCTGTTGGAAAGGAAAAACCTATTTCTGCAATAAGAATAGCCGTATGTGCTACAGAAAGTACAGAAGAACTTAAAGCAGGTCTTACTGTACTGAAAAGATTATTGGATGAAAAAAGATAATTGTATTGCACACAATTTTTTAATTGTGTGTATTTTTTTTTGTTGTTACAATAAAATTACAACAGATAGTAATTAATTTATAGAGATTAATATAGATTATTACCAGTATATTGATTTTGATAGTATTTTTAAACTATCTTGATTTTATATGGTAGTTTACATATTAATCCAAATTCATTTTTAAGTATGATTGCAATTATACCACTAATCTATTTTACTGTTTTACTAATCTTTAATACATTAAAACAAAAGGAGTGATTTTATTATGGGAAAATCTCAAGAACTAAGAGAAAGTTTTATTGCTTCAATCCCAATATTTCTAGGTTATATACCTATAGGTATAGTAGGAGGAATACTATTACAAAAATCTGGTCTTTCACCTTTTCAAATAGCACTAATGGTAACACTAGTATTTGGAGGAAGTTCTCAATTTATTGCAGCTTCAATGATTTCTACTGGAGCAAGTATAACATCTATTGTTTTGACTACATTCATTGTTAATTTAAGACATTTTCTAATGAGCTCTAATTTAAATATGTGTATAAAAAATAAAAGTCCAAAATTTATATTACCATTTTGTCATACTATAACAGATGAAACTTTTGCAGTTAATTACGAAAAATTTACTACTGGAAATTGGTCTGATAAAAATGCACTTTATCTAAACTTCTTCTGTCTAATTTCATCAGTTTTAGCTAATTTTATTGGAGCATTTTTAGGAGAAAGTATATCTATAGATAGTTCTATTTCTGGTTTTATATTGACCTCTATGTTTATAGCTCTAATAGTTTCTCAGATAAAAAATAAAATTTATATTGTGGTATTTATATCATCAATTATTATTTCAGTTGTATTATATGCATTATTTAAAAACAATTTGGTGATAATAGTTACTTCAATTTTAGCATCTTTGATTGGTTTCTTCATAGAGGAATCTTACTATAAAAAGGAGGAGTCTTATGAATAATAATTATTACATACTTTGTATTATAATTGGAATGTATATTGTCACATATCTTCCAAGAGTTCTTCCTATGTTGATTTTCTCAAAAAAAGAAATGCCTGAACCTTTGAAAAAAATTATGAAATTTATACCTGTAGCAATACTTACTTCTTTAACTGCTAAAGATGTATTCTTTAATGATGATAATTTATATTTATCTATGACTAATCCTAAAATTATATCTTTTCTAGTTGTACTTCTTGTAGCTTATAGGTTTAAATCTATTGGGATTTCTATTGTTACAGGTGTGATATCTATATATTTATTTGGAATTATCCTATAATCTTTAGATAATAGTTTATAAATTATATGTACAATTTTAATTTATTATCATCTTGATTTTAAATAAAAAACAGAGTAGTTTTAAACCACTCTGTTTTTTACATTTCAATCGTTACTAGCAAGATTTTAATTTATTATGATAAAATTTATTATTCTTTATAAAAGTATGTGTGTATTTAAATATTATCTCAATCTACACTTGTTACTTCTTCTTCATATTTTTGAAGCTCTAAATTTGCTTTAAATAAATCTCCATCTATTTCTATATAGAACTTTCCACCTTGTAAGTTTACTAAATCTCTTGCAATAGCAAGTCCTAATCCACTACCTTCAGTATTTCTTGATTCGTCTGCCCTTTTAAATCTTTCCATAATCTCACTTGGGTCAAAGTTTAATTCATAAGAAGATATATTTTTCATAGTTACTTTTAGATTTTTATCACAATCGTATACATCGATATATACTCTAGTTCCCTCTAAAGAATATTTAGCTATATTAGACAAAAGATTTTCAAATACTCTATACATTCTTCTTCCATCTGCCCATATATATACCTTATTATTTGGAACGTTTAATTTTATATCTAAATTACTTTTAGACAACTTCTCTTCAAGTTCACCTATACTTTGTCTTAATAGTTGCGCTAAATCAATTTTACTAATCTGTAATTCTATATTACCACTACTTACTTTACTAGCTTCAAATAAATCTTCTATTAATAATTTTAATCTTTTTGACTTTGATTCAAGTACATTTATATAGTCATTTATATAGTCTGGTTGTATAGATTCTTCTTTTTTAATCAAGTCTACATAATTTATTATAGAAGTAAGTGGAGTTTTCAAATCATGAGATACATTTGTTATAAGGTCAGACTTCATTCTTTCACTCTTTACTTGCTCTTCTATTGCTTTATCAAGACCTTCTCCAATATTATTTATATTTTCAGCTAAAGATGTAAAATTATCATTTCCTGCAATTTTTATCTTATAATCTAACTCTCCCTGTTTTATCTTTTCTGTACCTTCTATTACATAGCTAAGATAGGAAAGTCTTTTAGTTATATATATTGCAAATCCTAAAAATATCCATATAGAAACCAATAATCCAAAACTTGTACTTTGAGTGCTAATCGCCATGATTAAAACTAAAGATGCTATCACTATCATAATAACTTTTCTTGCTAAAGATACTTTTTTTATAGCGTTAATGACCTCCTTTACAGTCTTTATTAGCCATAAAATCACTCTTACTATAATACTTGACTTAAATATACATATTTTATTTTCTAAATAACTCAATTGAACATGTATAAAAAATATATTATTTGATACTACCAATAAGGATACAGAAACTAACATCATGACATAAATATCATAAGATACATCAAAAATATACATAATCAAAAACACGGTTGAAATAGATACCAATGTTACATTAAATTCCATAGGTATCTTATTGTATATTAGTAAAAGTATGTTATTTCTTTTTAAAGCTTCACATTTTATTCTACTATATAAAATTATAGATAATAAACATATGATTGCTAAACTTAAACTAGCTACAAAAAATAATCTTACTTTTTCTGTAGCTTGTTTAAATACTTGAAAGTTAGTATATACTATTCCATCATCTACAGTGGGTTCTTTGGGAAAAGATGCATAGACCTCAAAAGCGTCCTCTTCTCCATTTAGTTCCATACTAACATTATTTAATTCAAATTTTTCTCCATTTATTTTTTTAGTATATGAGCTTCTTTCTCCATCATTTACTATCTCTATGTCACAATAGCCTTTAATATTTTGCTTAAAACCCTCTAACGAACTATATTCTGTATTTGTATAAAATTCGCCTGAATTTATCTTTACAATATACATTTTTATATTTTTTAGAGAACTTAAATATTCAGAAGAAGTTTCTACCTTCTTCATGATTTTATTATAATCAGAAATGCTACTACTTGAATCTAGACTCTTACCTCTTGTGTAAAAATCTTCATAATTTATTTTTTCTTCACTACTTAACCCAATACCCATAGATAGCTTAAAATTGTATAATAAATTCAACATTGTCTCATCATCAAACAAATTACTGTCATAAAAATCATCAGATATATTAAAAATTCCATTCTTTGTAGAAGTTTTTTGTATATTGTATTTAGGTTCAGCAAGTCCTATTGTTACCAACAATATAGTTAATGGAAATGAGATAGATATTATGATTAATGAGACTAACTTTAATGCTCTATATTTTTCCAACTTGTCCACCTCATCTACATTGTCAGTATTTTATATAATATAAAATTTAATACAAGCATAATTCCCATAGAATAAATTAAACTACTAGAGAAAAAGTTAAAACATATAAGAATTCCTAACATTTGTGTAAATGTAAAAATGACCAAAATCAAAACGCAATTAAATATTAAACTTTTTTCTTTTATAAGTTTTCCACTAAAATTTTTCAATCTTATAACCAACTCCCCACACCACCTTTAAAAATCTTGGTTCTTTTGGATTTATTTCAATCTTTTCTCTTATTCGCCTAATATGTACTGCTACTGTATTTTCTGAATTAAAACTTTCTTCATTCCATACTTTTTCGTATATCTCATCTATTGAGAAAACTCGTCCTTTATTTTCTAAAAGAAGTTTAATGATTTTGTACTCAATTGGAGTCATTTTTATATTTTCACCATCAATTTTCACTTCTTTTGTTAGTGTATTTAACTCCAAAGCTCCACTTTTTAAAACTTCTTGACTTGCATCTTCATAATTGCCTAAAGTTACATAACGTCTTAAGTTTGATTTAACTCTAGCTATAAGCTCTAATAAGTTAAATGGCTTTGTTATATAATCGTCAGCTCCAATATTTAATCCCATTATTTTATCTGTATCTTCACTTTTTGCTGAAATTAAAATTATTGGTATGTTTCTTTCTTCTCGTATTTTCACAGTTGCCTTGATTCCATCCAATTTAGGCATCATTATATCCATTAATATTAGATGAATGTCATTCTCTGTTATTACTTCCAAAGCTTTCATTCCATCATATGCTTTATATATTTTAAATCCTTCTGATTTAAGATATATTTCTATTGAATCAACGATTTCTTTATCATCATCTACTACTAATATGTTGTACATGTTTTCACTTCCTCTATTGTATAATAATACTCATCTCTATTATACAATATCTTTCACTCCCTTTCTCAACAATGACTAAATTGTTATATTAATTTGGCTTACATTTTTGTAACTTTACCTTATAAATATATAATAGAATATAAATCTTAAGAAAATATTATCCTAAATCTTAAATATTTCTTAAGATTTAAGATAAATTGAGGTTTATTTGAATTAATTGATTTGAATTATGTTGTTTTCAGATTACTTTTATTTAAGTATTTTGATTGGATTCAGCTGAATTAATGTATATTAATTCTTATTGAGCAGTTTTTATTTTTAAGGTGGAAGAATGGTGGAAGAATCATATTTTACTAGTTTTCTTCCACCATTCTTCCACCCAAATAGGCTTAGAAGCATTTATTTAACTGCAATAATAGCTACTTATTTAAATTCTATTTTTATACATACTATCTATTATATACCATACATATTCTGTTAAAATTTATATAAATATAAGACAAACCTATTTCATTTTTTAATATGTTCAGAATATTAAATAAAATAAAGGTATGAAATTATAACTTTTTCTACCTTCATTTTATTTATTATGTATCTATTTGTCATTTTTTTCTTTCAAACACTTAAAATGTTCTTCGAGTTCAATTAATTTATCTTCATCCACTTCATCATCTTTACTATGCGATACTGATATTAAACTTGAAATTGAATTTTTATGTATATTCTTCAAAAATTCTTTTGTTTCAAACCTTAGATATTTTTCCTTTTTTACTATTGCATTATAGTGTGTAAGTTTACCTATTTTCTCTGTACCTAAAAGCTCTCTTCGCTTTAATCTTTTTAAAACTGTAAATGTAATTGATTCATTCCATCCATTTTGTTCTTCCATTGCATTAACCAAATCTCTAGAAGTTAATACTTTGTTAGCTTCCCAAATATATCTCATAACTTTTAATTCTGCTTCTGGTAATTTACTAATTTTCATAGTTTACACCCTTTTGCCGATTTATGCATATGTAAATTCTACATCAATAAAACTCCTCAGACAAGAGAATTTAGCCAAATATATACATCTGATTTTTACCATATTACTCTTTTAAGTTTCTGTAATACTCTTCTAATGAATCTAACTTTTCTTTACTTACATTTTTATGCATGGTAGTAAGAGAGCGCATTATTTTTCTACTCTTGCTAGATTTTAGTACCTTTTTCTTAAAAGCGTAATATTCTTCATTATCTATTATTATTTTATAATGAGATTGAAACTTTATAATATCCCTAGCCAAATAACCTTTGTCAAGTAGCCCCTTTAATAGTGTTTTTATTGTACTTTTATGCCATCCATACATCTGTGTTATATCTTTTACAATTTCTTTTTTAGACATTTTAGAATCTTTTTTCCATAAATATTCCATCACTATTAATTCTGCTCTTAATAATTTTTCTACTAACATTTCTTCTTTCATCTTATGTCGCTCCCTCATTCAGTCTAACTTAAACTAATAATAGGAGCTTTTTAACACAAAAACTACAGGTAAAATTTACCATATATTCTACTGTTTTAGTTTATTTTTATATATAAAAAATATTATTCATATCCATAAATTTATTCAATTTTCAAACATATCTGTTGAATAATAACTAGTTATATTGTATTGTTTTAATTGTAGAATAAAACTAAATTGGTAAAACTAGAGGAATTTAGTGGTATAAATATTTATTAAATAAGACTTGTAAGATGAGTTATAAGTTATATTGGTAAGTTATCAAAAACATATACTCTTTTGGTTTTGTGAAAGTTTTTTAGGTGGGTAATAATATCTATATTTAAAAATAAATTGTATGGATATACACATATATTGACTGCTTATACTGATAGTTCATATGATTATTATAAATTTATAGATACACAGTTATATAGATTTTGTTTTCTAGAGAATTTTTTTAGCTTTATCTACATTCGTACCAATTTATAGTAATACAAAGGTCTTAAATGTATTTTTAATATTAAGAATAAGTAGAAATGTTAACTAAATAAATATAATTAAGTAGACGTTTCTATTAATCTATGATACAATAGTATTTGTGGTAATACACAATTAAATCAAGTATATCTTGATATAGGTTAATAGGAGTATTTTTAATGAATAATGGAATAGTGAAATGGTTTAATAATGAAAAAGGATTTGGTTTTATATCAATAGAAGGTGGAGATGATGTGTTTGCTCATTTCTCAGCTATACAAACTTCAGGATTTAAATCATTAGAAGAAGGTCAACAAGTAAGCTTTGATATAGTTAAAGGTGCTAGAGGTCCTCAAGCAGAAAATATAACTATATTATAATATATAGATTTTTCGGGAAAGACTCTTTTAGGGTCTTTTTTTATTGCTAGTATATGTAAGATAATTGTTGATGAAAAAAACAAGGTTGTTTGGAGAAATGAAAAAATCATTCCCTGACATGAGAATGCTTAGTTACAGATATAGAAGTGTACTGCAAATACACTTCTATTTTTTTATTATATCATATGTTCTAGGTTGTTAAAAAGACCTATTTAAATCGTTTCTAAGGTATGTTGAGTAATATTCTTGATAGTTTTTTCTTTAATATGTTCCAAAAAAATAAGCACTCTTTTTATAGGAGTGCTTTGGTGTATGTTAATTTATATATCTAATACAATTTAACATGTCTTATGTTTTAGTATGATAATTTTAGTTCGTTTTATTGTTACAATATATAATATAAGTTTATATATAATTATAATATATAAGCTTATATTACATGAAATTTATCTCATATACTTAATTTATATTCAGTTTTATTGTATGCATTCTTAAGTTTTACTATATGTTTTATTAATATTTAATATAGTTAATTCTTAAGAATTACATTCTACAACAATAATATATATCTTTGATATATAACTAATTTAAAATGGATGTATTTTATGAAACTAAGAAACCCAAGGATTAAGAAATTGTTATCAGTAGCATTATTAGCAGCTCTTGTAGGTATACCTATTGGACAAACAGCCAATGCAATGGGGCTTTCAAATGACATCCCAAATTATATGGAAAATAATCCAGCGTCAATAGAAGACTTGAAAATCAACGACTCTCAATTACCTAAACCAGATACAGTTACATACATAGATATGAATAAACTAATTAAAAACCTTAAGGAAAACGATGTTAACACTACTCTTGTTGAAAATGAATTATATTATAGAAAAGCTGGGACAAATAAAATAGTTTGGACTAAGACAGGCTTTGATTTATATCTTTCTAAAGGAGTTGCATTAACTTTAGCTGGTGCTGGTACAGGAGTTGCAGGTCTTTTGGCGGTGCCATTCCTGGTGTAGGTCAGTATCTTGCTGCTATAGTTGGAGCAATTATAATGCATCTTGGGTCAAATATAACATCTGGGAAAATCTTTAAATTTAAAAAAATACGTTATAATAAAGGCGGGGCTTATGTAACTAAATACTACTTACAATCTGTAAGAAATCAATAGGATATAAAATGATTATTATAAAAGATTTACTTTTTGCATTGCTCTCAGTATTAATTTTATTTTTTGCTAATAAAGTATTTCAACTAAGCAAATTGCACAAGTTCATTATATTGTTTGTTTCATTTTTTATACTGACTTTTGTATCATCATTTATTAGTGGGTAAAAATGTGGTAGGTTAACCCTACCACATTTTTCTTTGTTTAATCTTGTATAATGTTATTCATTCTATTAATATTTGTAATTTTTTAGACATTCTTTATGTTCATACTACTGATATAATTTGATTAAGAGAAATAAATCTAAATCTAAATGGAGGTATCTCTACTATGAACTCTTGGAACATTATATTTTTAAGTTATGGAGTAACATTTACAATAGTGGTTACTGTAGGATATTTAATCAAGGGTAAAACTAATTATTGTAAGAAAAAGTATTTAAATAAATTAGAATTAAAATATGGTAATATAGATAGAGAAAAAGCTACTAAACTAGAAATATTTTTTCAATATTTAATAGGCTTGGAATACATAATAATGGGGTTATTAATAAGAAGACTTGATACTGTGATAATATCAGTAATATTAGTATCTATTATAACAATAATATCCTATTATATAATTAGGAAAAGATATATAGTTATATAAAATATAATAGGATTAATAGTAAAAGAAGATAACAACTAACTCTAGTTGCTACCTTCTAATCTATCTATTAAATAAAAATTTCTAATTTGGCTTTTAAACATTCTTTCATGTAATTATTTCATACAAGCAATCCCTAGACAATCTAAATATCTTTTGCTATACTCTGAACTAAATTTATATACTGAGTATGAACCCTGAAGGGCAAATATTTGTTCACCAGATTCTGGTTCCAGAGTAAAGTTTCCATATTTCTTAAAGGCTTTTTCTTCTCCTGCTGTTATAGTTTTTCCTTTTTTAGTTAAAAAAGTTATGTTACCTATTGTTCTAGCTGGTATAGGTAAACCAGTAAACCATCCTATAGAACCACTTATTTTAATTATATAATCATCCACATCTAAATCCATAGATACTATGCTACCTCCAAAAGGTTCTCCATGTAGTTGAGTTTTATATTTTCCATCATATACAAACTGTATAGCATCAACTATAAAAGCTCCTCTAAGTATAATTTTTGTTACTCTATTTCTATTTTTAGCAAATTGGCTATCATCAAAAGTCTTGAATTCACAATATTCACTACACATTTCATCTAATTTCAATTTATTTTCTTCTAAGAAATTATTTACATAATCTATATGTTTCTTGGCTACTAGATTAAAATAATAATAGTTTGTTTTTTGCTTATTAGAAGATTTTTCAAATTCATTTTTCCATTTGTTTTTATCAAAGTTATCTAAAGAACTATATCCTAAAGCTTTTATTGCTTTTTTCCATGCATCTGACTGGTCATCTTTTCTAGTTGTTATTACTTTTATAACTTCTATTTTTTGATTTTCTGTTAAACTCTCATATTGATTTAGGCTAAAATCAGTACCATTCTTAATACACTTTAGTGCATATACCATTTGACAAAATGCTTTAAAGAAATTGTCTTGATTATTTTTTTGTATCTTCACTTTATCATCAGTACAACTCCAATTTGGAACATATCTGTAATTGAGATATCCATAGTCTGGTATATGACCCATTCTTCCATGTCCAAGATATGCAATTCCTTCATATCCACCAACCTCAGGAGTACCAGAAACATTAATAGCATGCCAGCTACCGTTACGATATTCTTCTGCTTTAGTCCATTTAGTTTCTTCTATGTATTTACTTTCTTCTGCTATAAATTCTTTAACATCATTAATATACCATTCAGGTCTTCCAATAAAATACATGTGTGCCCATGTATCTGCAAGTACATGCATTCTCATTCCAATAAATTGTAATTTATATTCCTCAGTACTATGAAAATAGATAAGGTCATTTATAATAGAAGAAACAGTTTCACTATTTGGTAAACACATTAATCTAAATCTTCTCTCATCTCCATCTTTAAATTTCCAGTTTGTTGTAAGTCCTGTGCTTTCTTTAACTCCATTATACTCATATTGGTTGTTCAAATTTCCAGGTAAAAAATGAAATGGTATCCATACTTTTCTTATTTCATTTAAACTATCAAGATTCCATTTATAACCCCATGAAGTAAAATCTGCATAATATTTTTCAAATTCTAAAGTTGTCTGTACTGTAGGTAGTGTAAAATTTACATCTTCAAGAATCATACTCTTAGTTGATTCATCCACATATTGAGCAGCATAAGCTATTGTATTTGCATCAGAATCATTATAACCAGCTATTTTAGCTGCAAGATATGTACCATAATAGTGAAAATCTAAATTCATAAAATCACCTCTTAATTTTATTTTAATAAATAATTATATGTGTACTTATATATAATTATTTATTAAAATAATAAATTAAATATTCAAAATATTCAACACTTACTGTCTAACTAGCCATCAAAAACGCATAAATAGTCAAAAAACATATTTTTTCTAGAAATATATCTTTTTATAAATTTAATAAATATATTTATAAGAAAAAATAGATAAGAAAAACTTTGATATAAATTTTTCTTATCTATATACTTGTTTAAATAAAACTTTAAAACTTATAATTTTTCTTTTACAAATTCTCTAGCCTTATCCATTGTTAACCACACATCATAAGAATAAATCTCTGTAAATTTTTCTCCTGTGTCCTTGCTCTATTTTCTTCTAAAAATAGTTTGACAAATTGCTGATATAAGTTCTTAAATATGCTAATAAATTAAAGTATAATAGACATTAATTTATGGAGGTATAAAATATATTTCTAAATGATATATTTGATATTATTAAATTTAACAAAAAAAGCCCTATAGAGCAGTTGAATATTATTCAAGAAGAAGAAAAGCCAGACATAAAAGAAGCTGAAGAATATTATAAATGCAATTATAGATTTTATAATTCTCTTAAGGAGATAGTTTCACTAGAAAATATAAAAAACACGCATCAAAACCATCTTAAATTCTAAAAATAATCCATCAAATCCATTTGTAATTGCTCTTATTGCTGCATTTATATCAATTTTCT
This sequence comes from Clostridioides sp. GD02377, assembly GCF_045899875.1. NCBI lineage: Bacteria > Bacillati > Bacillota > Clostridia > Peptostreptococcales > Peptostreptococcaceae > Clostridioides > Clostridioides sp. GD02377. The sequence continues at coordinate 83,250 of NZ_JBJODA010000009.1, read as the reverse complement.
TTAGTCTATTTGCCAACAATATTATAAAAGATTTTTATATTGCTGGTGCTGTAATAGGAGTTTTTTTTAGTGCTTATTTATATCTAATATGTGAAGCTCAGCAAAAATGGGATAGTCGACAAAAATTCTATATGAGTTCGCTGCAAGTATTAGATAATATGGAAAATAAAAAACTTAAAGAAAGAAAGTAGCAACTATCTCCAGTTGCTACCTTCAATCTATCTATTAATAAAATCTAACGATTTGTAAAGTGTATCAAACCTATCATTACCTTTTATCATAGTGTATCTCTCTTTAGTTATAGAATCTATTTTATTGCATGCTCCTCCTCCTATAACGTATAAATTTTCTGTCTGACCTGGCACTATTGCTATTTTCATTGCTTATTTGCCTTCTTTAATATTCAATTCGTCTGTCATTGTATCTAGTAAATTTCCTATTTTCTCTTTTAGTTTTTTGGGAACTGGTAATCCACACAGATACATATTTTTTAATATACTTTACACTATTATCAGTTCTGCTCTTAATAATTTTTCTATTATTATTTCTTCTTCCATCTTATGTCGCTCCCTCATTCAGTATAACTTAAACTAATAATAGGAGCTTTTTAACATAAAAACTATAGGTAGACTTTACCATTTGACCCACTTATTTAATTTGTTTTTATATATTAAAATTATTATTCATATCTATAAATTTATCAAATTTTCAAACATATATGTTAAATAATAACTAGTTCTATTGCACTCTTCTAACTGTAGAATGAAATTAAATCACTAAAATTAGAGAACTCTAGTGACATAAATATATATGAACTAAGATTTGTAAAATAAATTATCATTTATATCATCAACTTATAAAAAACATATACTATTTTTGTTTTTATGAAACTTTTTTACTTGGGTAATAATATGTATGTTTTTAAAAAAAGTATCTTTCTAAAATAAAATCACAAGTAGAATAGATTTCATATAAAAAGGTTATTTTAATACTAAAATAATAAAAGGAGTTATTTATTATGTCAGCTATAATTAAAGATAGATTTAAGGATAAAGTTATGATTGTAACAGGAGCATCAGGAGGAATAGGTAAGGCAATAGCATTAAGAGCTGCCAAAGAAGGAGCGAAATTAGTATTAGCAGATAAAAAAGAAGAAATGGGTAAAAAAACTTTGATGGAAATAAAAGAGATAACTCCAAATGTAGAATTCTTAATACTAGACTTGAAAACTTCTCATAATTGTAAAAAAGTTATCGACACAGCAATTAATAAATTTGGAAGATTAGATATACTAATAAATAATGCTGGAATCACTGGAATACCTGCTCCTGTTCATGAAATGTCAGAAGAAATGTTTAGACATGTCTTTGATTGTAATGTTATGTCAGCATTTCATTGTTCACACTTTAGCATAAATGAAATGATAAAATTGGGCAACGGAGGAGTAGTAATAAATGTATCTTCAGTTGCTGGCTTAACTGGATTCCCTGGGCATAGTGCATATGTTACTTCAAAACATGCTTTAAATGGATTAACAAAAAATATGGCCTTAGATTATGCAAAAAATGGCATAAGAGTAAATGCAATTAATCCAGGTACTACAGATACTCCTATGTACCATGAAGCATTAGAATTCTTAAACAACAAAAGGAAAGAAACAGGAAGTAAAAATACTGAGAATGGAATAGTATCAGGAAAAACAGTATCTCCACAGAATAGAGTAGCTTCTGCAGAAGAAGTTGGAGATGTTACTTTATTTTTAGCATCAGATGAAGCAAGCAATGTAACTGGTATATTTATGCCTGTTGATGGAGGTTTTACAGCATTTTAAATATTTTTAAACAATGCTATTAATGATTTATATTTTAATAAATTATCATAAAAGCACTCCTAAAATTATTGGAGTGCTTTTAGTATGATAATTTTCGTTCGTTTTATTATTATAACTTTTACTATAGTTTCATGTATCCTGTTAATATTTGTAATATTTTATATACTCTTTATACTTATTATTGCTATACTTTAATTAAGAAGATTAAATATAATATGAATTGGTGATTATCTATGAAAAAAAATCTAAATACTTTCTTATGGTACATATTAGGTATATTTCTTTCAGGCTTTATACTATCATTACTATTTGATAAATGGCTATACTTAGTTTCTTATATACCTACACTTTAAAAGGTAGCAACTGAAGATAGTTGCTACCTTTTAATCATCAATGCTTAAATTTTGATACACTAAAATTTTTAACTTGAGTTTTGAATAACTGTTCAATCTCATCAACTATACTCTGTATCTTATTTTCATATTCTAAATCATAATATATATTTATCTCACCTATACTATTTATACTTATAGAATATTCTTTTCTTTCTATTATACATATATTTCCACAATCTGATAAATCATTCTTGTATATTGATTTTAATTGCTTTTTTATCTTAAGAAAGTCTATCGCTGGATAAATATTATTTGGATAAAAACACTTATCATGTATTAACATCTTATCCACCCCTTATCACTCTATTTATTAAATTTTATACCTTAATCATAATCATATTAAACATATTTTTCCATATTTTCATAATTATTTTATATAAAGTATCAACTATATCTATTAATAAAATCTATGTTTAGGTAGAACCTCTTATCATTCCATTTGTAAAACTTTATATATTATTAAAATAATATCCAACTTCTCTTATTGTTATAATCTTCTGAGGATTTTTATAATCTTTCTCTATTTTCTTTCTTAAACCATTCACTGCAACTACAACACTATAATTATCCTCTAAATATTCATTCATCCATACATGTTCATATATTTCTTTAATTGTTAGAGTCTTTTCCGCATTATCCATAAAGTAATTTAATAACCTATTTTCTGTTGGAGTTAATTTTATCATTTTATTTTCTAGTTTTATGACTCCACTGGCTCTATTATATTCTTCTAATTTTATGTTATTTTCCTTATTATTTGTATATGAATTCAATCTTCTTAAAATAGCTTTAACTTTCGCATATAATATTTCTAAATTTAAAGGCTTTATTAAATAGTCATCTCCACCAGAATTTAAAGCATTTAAAATACTTTGTTCTTCATTTATGTAAGTTATATGAATAATTGGGCAAGTAGTTATATTTCTAATTTTTTTACAAAAATCCCAACCATCACCATCAGTTAAAATTATTTCTAGAAATATCAAATCAAATTTATTACTAAATATTTTTCCAATAGCTTCTTTACAATTATATGCTAAATAGACATTTATGCCTTTTTCTTCTAGAAACTGTTTCAATTCTTGGCAATTATTCTTATCTCCATCAATTATCAATACATTAGTTTGCATTATAGTCACTCCTAAATATCATTATTTTTTCTATAAATAACTAAGTAAATATCTTTAGTATATTTTCCAATAGTATTTCTTTACCATTATAAGAAACTTTAACAACTATAAATCCATAGTCTTTATTCTTTTCATATATTTTCTGCATACTTTAAATTTCACACAAGATATGTATGTACCTAGTAAATTATTTTCACATATATATTTGATAAAATTATTTAAAATCACTTACTAACTAAAACCAAGATTTTTATATTTTGATATAAATTGTTTTAGACTATGTATTTTATTTTGTATTTCATTTGATTTTTAATTTACTGTATAAATATAAATATCTAAAATTACACAATCTAACTCTATATTTTTACTATCATAATTACATCTTTAACAATTTTATATGAATATACATTAGACTACTCGACTAAAAAGTATTTTAATTAAAGTCTAAAGTTTTAATTATTGCAGTACATACCAATTTACTTTTTATAATATTATTATAAATTAGGATTTAAATCTTAAATATTTTTAAATAATACTTTAATATTAAATTTAATATTAAAAATCATTATTAAATAATAATAAAAATCTCCTATTTTAGGGAAAGGGATATTAAGATAGTTTTTGTATTATAACTCTATTGTTTTTAAAAACTACTCTATCAGCCTGTCTAAGTATTGATTTATATGATTTATATAGTTATAATATAAGATATGTTGTATAATTTTGGTAAATATATTATTATAAAATTTTTATATTCTGTGTCTTGATATTTATAAAAGCATTATTTTATTATTATAATTATATTATATTTCAAAAAAAGTTTCCCTTTCCCTAAAAATGGCTACTTAAAAAAATTAATATTCTTTGTCTAAATACTTTTATAACTTTTATTTTATAAACTTTTTAGCCTTATTCCTTGTTGTTCATATATTCTCACCTATATATTTGAGTGAATTTTTTTCCTCTAGTCTTATTTAATTTTTTAATTTCATTACAAGTTACTCCACCGATTACATACAGACTTCCTGTTAGTTAATAATCTTTTTTATCTATTACTAAATAACTTTATTCTGTTATCTTATAATACAACTCTTATATATCATTCATGAAACCTCATAGTTTTTAAAATAAAAAAATCAAATTAAAAGTAACTTAATTCTTTAATATGTTAATAAATTATTTAAATATCTCTTAATATTTATACTGAAATCGAATTTATTTAAATAAATAGTAAAAGTTTTTTAACGCAAAAATTACAAGTAAGTTTTAACATATATTTTGCATCTTCAATCTATTTTTTTAATGTAAAATAACATTCATATCTATAAATTAATCCAATTTTCAAATAAATATATTGAATAATAAGCAACTCTGTTGTATTATTTAATTGTAGAATAAAACTAAATCGGCAAAACTAGAGAAATTTAGTGACGCAAAGCTATAGGGACTAAGGCTTATAGAACCCTTGTAAGTTATGTCAGCCAGTTGCCAAAAAGATATTTTCTTTTTGTTTTTTATGAAAGTTTTTTAGGGGGATGTAAAATGTTTATGGAAAAAATAGATATGTGTACACATATATTAACTGCTTATATTGGCAGTTCATATGATTACTGTAATTTTATAGATACACAGCTAGATGATTTTATACTAGAGTATGGAGAAAATGTAGTAGAATCTTGTCTACATCAGGTGATGGTATTGGTAAGTAGGTATAATTAGATAGATTTTGTTTTCTAGAGAACCCTTTTTAGTTTTTTCTACATTTAATAAACTAGAGAAATAATTACATCTAAAAAATAAACATTGAGAACCTTTTAATATAAAATATTAACTATAAATCATAATTAGGTAGACATCTCTATTAAATTATGATATAATAATATTTGTGTTGATACACAATTAAATCAAGTATATCTTGATATAGGTTAATAGGAGTATTTTTAATGAATAATGGAATAGTGAAATGGTTTAACAACGAAAAAGGATTTGGATTTATATCAGTAGAAAATGGAGATGATGTATTTGCTCATTTCTCAGCTATACAAACTTCAGGATTTAAATCATTAGAAGAAGGTCAAAAAGTAAGCTTTGATATAGTTAAAGGCGCTAGAGGTCCTCAAGCAGAAAATATAACTATATTATAATATATAGATTTTTCGGGAAAGACTCTTTTAAGGGTCTTTTTTTATTTGATTATTTGAATATAATTTTTCATCCTAATATTATCACTTTTATCTTTTTAATTGCCATTTGTCATTTAAACTTCATACAAAAAATGAAATGCTATTAATTTCAGGTTGTTCTTATTTCAATAACACTTTTTATTTGTCAACATTTCTATTATATCTATCATTATTTTTCACCATTCTTTAATTGCTCATAAACTGTATTTATATACATCGATATCTCACAATAAATTATACCTTACAAGACTATATCAAAATTAATTAATCGTCGATTTTTATTTAGAAAATAATTTTTTCATTTTTATAAATTTTTCAATTTTCAAACAAATCTATTGAATAATACTCTATTCTGTTGTATTATATAATTGTAGAGTAAAACTAAATCGGCAAAACTAGAGAAATTTAGTGACGCAAAGCTATAGGGACTAAGGCTTATAAAATTTTTATAAGTTATGTTAGCCAGTTGCCAAAAAGATGTTTTCTTTTTGTTTTTATGAAAGTTTTTTAGGGGGATATGGTAGTATATTTACAAATAATATAGATAGATACACTCATATATTATCTACCTATATTGGTAGTGCATATGATTATTACGATTTTATAGATACACAATTAAATGATTTTATACTATAGAGCGGATAAAAATAGTTGAAAATTATTTACATCAAGTTATGCTATTAGTAAACATAATTAGATAGATTTTATTTTCTAGAAAACCCTTTTTAGTTTTTTCTACTTTTTAAAAATACTTAATGAAAATTAATTGATATATATTCTTATTATTCAGATTTTCATTTTTTAACAAAATATAACAAATCTAAAATAATTTAGATTACTAATTTATCTATTAGAATCGTCTGGATTTAACTTAAGTCGATTTCTTAAGATATGTAAAAATAAATTTTTCTTATCTAATGTGATATTTTTTTATATCAATTTATTTAAAATACTGCAAATTAAATTAATATAATTACCTCCTCATAGTATTCTAAACTCATACTGATTCTATGAGGAGATTAAATTAAAGACTATTATCTGATATCCTATTTGTGTGATAAACCAAGAAAAAGATTTTATTTATCTGCATCTAAAAAAATTATTTTATTTTTTCATATACTTTATAATATTTTTAACATTTTTATCTTATGTAATTTTTTTTGGACTTCCTATTAGTATATTAAATACTTAAAATATTTTTTTTTCCACTACTCAATGATATAAAAACTAAAAATCATACTAAAAAATACATGCTTTTATTTAAAATATATTTCACTTAATTATTATTAGAATTTCAAATAATTTCTTACTTGGAATTATTCTTTTTCTTGATTTTTAATTTGATTTTTATTTATATACATTTTTTTATCAACCATATGTAGTATTTCCTCAAGATTATCTTCTTTATTATATTCACTTACTCCACAAGCAAAACTTAGGTCATATTTTTCTAACTCTATCTTAGATTTATTAAGAGCATTTAAGAGTACATCTTCAGTTACTTTAGTTGATATCAACATGAATTCATCTCCACCTGTACGATAAAGAGATGCAATATCTTTAATATTCTTATTAATAACATTAACAAATAAAATTAATACTTTATCGCCCTCATCATGTCCATAATTATCATTTATATATTTGAAATTGTTAATATCTAAAAGAGCAATAACACAATTTAAAGAATTATTAATTTTATCCAGCATATAATTATACATTTGGCGATTATATGCTCCTGTCAAAGAATCTTTTGAAAAGAAATTAATATTTTGTAGTATATAATAAATAATAAGCCCTAATGCTGAGAATCCGTAACTTAGAAAATGGTAGTAATAAAAAATTTCTAAAAGTAATCCTGCTATTATTGTAACAGCAATGGATGTAACAATAATACGTTCCATTTTCTTTTCTTGTACATGAGAAGTAACTGGATTGATTATAAATATTAAAATATATAATAATACTGTAAAAGAAGGTATAAAAAATAGACACCCTCTTTCATAATAATTATTTATATCTATAAAAAATATAATTTTAATAAACATACTAAAAAAACAAATAATAAAATTTATCAAAAATGGCAAATAAAATATAATTGTATCCTTTTTTTGTTTAAATATCTTTATAAGTAAAATAGGAATCAATGGACTTATTGCAAAATTTAAAAAAGATGTAATCCTACGAATCATCCATAGTGATGAATTTGTCTGTCTTGATATTATGTAATCAGTAGATGTGGCTATAATAAGTATTAAGTTAATTACTATTGATATTATAAACAATCTACTCTGCTCTTTACTAAATAAATGATTCATTTTAATAAGAAATATCAAAAAAATTAATCCTATAAATGGTATCAAATAGGCATAAATAATGGTACTCAAATTTTGTCCTCCTCCTATATACATTATCAATTAAAATAAACTTCTATACTTAAGTTTTTCTATCATTGCCACTTTATAACACCTATTCCATATCATATATTATACACTAGAAAAATGACTTATTATATTATAATATGCAAATATCTTCCATAATTTTTTTTTAAGAAATAAAGATAAATTTTATATCAATTAAATAGAATATTAAAACTCTAATCCCATTTATATAATAAGAATATTATATAAAAATAAATTTATTTTTTAAATTTATTTAATAGGCTACAATTATTCCACATAACCTCTTACTTGATATTTTATTAGTTAAATTCATATAAACTAAGCTAACACTAGAAATTTTAAACAATAATTAATAAAGTAAACTCTTTACCATTTAGCCACTATATTATATCTATTCTCTCAGATAAATCTTTTTAACATAATAAAACATAACAAAATATTATAAAACGCAACAAAACATAACAAAAACTTAGACATCGTTTTCTTAGTATGATATACTGAAAAAGAATTTACATTAATTTACTAAGGGGGAATATATTGTGTTAAAAAAATTTTCGGTATTGGCTTTAGCTATGATTATTTCGTTAAGTATTACTGCATGTAATTCTAAAGACAAAAAAGTTAATAATGAAGCTAATACTAAAGTGACAACAACTAATGATTCAAAAGAAAAAGAAACTCTTTTTGTCTATTCAGGGGCAGGTTTAAAAAAGCCAATGGATGAAATAGCTCAGAAATTTGAGAAAGAAAATAATGTCAAAATTGAATATAGTTATGCAGGTTCTGCACAACTAATAGCTCAAATTGAGACAAGTCACAAAGGCGATGCATTTATTGTTGGTTCTGAGCCAATCTACTCAAAAGCATTTGAAAAAGAACTTGTAAGTGAACATAAAACGGTGGCACATCATACACCTGCAATAGTTGTACCTAAAGGAAATCCTGCTAATATTCAAAACCTAGAAGACCTAAATAAAGAAGGTATTAAACTTATTTTTGGAGATAAAGAGTCTAATGCTATCGGTAAGACTACTCAAAAAATACTTGAAAAAAATAATTTGAAATCTATAAATGATAATGTTGTTTCTACAGCTACAACTGTAAACGAAATGATTGTACAGTTAACATCAAGTAAAGCAGATGCCACAATAGCTACAAAAGACTCTGTTTTTGGCAATAATGATGTAGAAGTTATAGAGATTGCTCCAGATAAAAACATAGACCAAATCATATCAGCAGGAACTGTGAACTATAGTGATAAAAAGGATTTAGCCAATAAATTTATAAATTATGTAGTGTCTGATGAAGCTAAACAAGTATTTAAAAAATATGGTTTTGAACCAGTTAAGTAGTGGTTTAATTTGAAAAATAAAATCTTTATTATGCTACTTACTGGATTCTTTGCTATAGTCTTTTTATTTATTGTATCTCCACTTTTTATGCTAATCATTAAGGGGCTGAGTTATGTTCCTATATGCTTAAATTCAGTGGAAGTACAATTTGCAATAGTACTTAGCATCAAGACATCTTTAATATCTACCATAGTATGTCTTTTATTAGCTATTCCAGCAGCTTACTTTTTGCATATTACTAAATTACCATTTAAAAAACTACTTATACAAATAATAAATCTTCCTATGTCTCTTCCTCATCTAGTGTCAGGAATTGCTCTTTTACTTTTGTTTGGTAGAATGGGTATTGGAGATTCCCTTTATAAAATTCTTAAACTTGATTTTGTATTTACAAGACAAGGAATAGTTTTGGCTCAAGTATTCGTAAATCTACCACTCACAATTAAAATACTCCTCACTTCATTAAATGATGGTAATGAAAAGATGGTATTTGTTGCACGCACTCTTGGATGTAACCGTTGGGAAGCATTTAAATTTATAATTCTTCCAAATCTAAAAATTGGAATAATATCTGCAACTGTAATGACTTGGTCAAGAGCACTTGGTGAATTTGGTGCAGTGGCTATGATAGCAGGCTCTACACGTATGAAAACTGAAATTATACCCACTTCGATATATTTAAATATGTCTACTGGTGATATAGATATTGCAGTAGGTATAGCTGTAATTTTGATATTTATATCACTTGCATGCTTGATGTTTTTTGAAATATTTTTTAATAGAGAGGTTGATAAAAACTAATATGTTAGAAATTAAAAATTTATCGCTTGATTTGCCTAATTTTAAGTTAAAAAAAAATAGTTTAAAAATTAATAATCATGAATACTTCGTTTTATTAGGTTCTAGTGGTTCAGGTAAAACTCTATTCCTAGAAACATTAGCAGGAAGATACTCATTTGCTAAAGGAGATGTAACATACAAAGAAAATCTAATATCAAGTTTACCTCCAGAAAGCAGAAATATAGGGTTTGTATATCAAAATTTTGAACTATTTCCAAATATGAATGTTGAAGATAATATAAGGTTCCCACTTAAATTGAGAAAAATACATAAAGATGAACAAATGTTTAAAGTTAATCATTTATCCAAATTAATGCAGATAGAAAACATAAAAAAAAGGTATCCTAAAAATCTAAGTGGAGGAGAAAAACAGAGAGTTGCATTTGCACGTGCATTAATAGTTGAACCTGATATATTACTACTAGATGAACCTATGAGCTCATTAGATTATATTACAAAAAAACACATAAGCAAAATACTAAAGGAAGTTTATCTAAAATACAAGCCAACAGTTATTCATGTTACTCATGATATTTCTGAAGCAATGTTCTTTGCTCATAAAATAGGAATAATGAACGATGGAAAAATAAATCATATTTTTGAATTAAATGAACAAGTAAGACAGAAAGGAGAATCTTTTTTCTATGAATATATTTGATACCTTAAAAGATTACTTATTAGAACAAGTTGACAAATATAATTTAGATATGGATATGATAAGTATTGTATCTAAATCTCTATCTGCTAAAGAAGCAATTGGAAATACTAAACGCAAAGATTTTCCAATTATAGTAGGTAAAGAAATAATGCTTGAAGCCGATTTTAAAGGAGCTAAAGGGCAAGCATTTACTTCTACTCCAGCTATATTTGAAGGTTCTTTGAAAGAAATACTCTCATTAGATTTACATGGTAGCTCTCATGATAGAAGTCTTTTTATAGCATCATTAAATGCAGTTATGAGGCACTTAGGTATGACAGATAGAACCATTCACTGTAAAAACAATGAGCCAGAAATATGTGCAAAGAACTTTCCTAAAGTTATAAAAAGTAAATTTAACAATCCCAAAGTAGCAATTATAGGATATCAACCAGCTATAATCGATAATGTTAAAGATTTTTTTGAAACTAGAGTATTAGATTTAAACCCTGAATTTATAGACACTATTCAGTATAATGTCAAGATTGAAGATGGTATAAGAGATTATGAGGATGTAATATCTTGGGCTGATATAATTATTTGTACAGGAAGCACATTATGTAATAACTCAATTGTAAATTTTATGTCATTAAATAAACCAGTTTACTATTATGGAACTACGATAGCTGGTGCATCAAACATTTTAGGTCTCAAAAGGCTCTGTTTTTGTAGTAAATAACCAATTATATTAATAAGAAGTGCACAAGTATCAATGTGCACTTTTTATATTTATACCTAAATTTCCTATTATTTTTACTAGTTTTACATATAACTATTTTTTTGATTTTAAACTAATAAAAAAATTTTATTCCATTAATCCACTCTATATTTTTTAAGATTTAAGAAATATTTTTTAGGATTTTGTTTGATAATATAATTAAGACAGCTTTTCAGGAGATGATTAAATGACACTCAAGAATAAAAAATTTACTATAAATAAGTATGGAATTTTATCTATCATTTTAGTTTTATGCTTGATTTTAACAGGTTTCAATAGTTATGTGAATTATGATAATAGAAAATTTAAAGATTATGTTGTCTTTTATGTTCAACATCAAGATGATGAAGTGTTGTGGGCTGGCAGTGCTATTGTAAATGCTATAAAAGAAAGAGGAAAAAATCATGTATTTGTGGTTTTGGTATCTACTGGATGTGGTATATCTGTTTTTGATAAATATAAAAAATATGAAAACCTTACAGACATACAAAAATCAGAGTACAGAAATAGAGAGTTTTTAGCTTCACTTAATAATCTTGGGGTAAAAAGAGAAAATATAATATTATTACCAGAAAAAAATACAAATGGTAATACTGACTTCAATTATATGGAAAAAATTGCTCTTGCTTTTGAAGAAAATTTTAAAAGTGTAACTCATATAGCACATACTTATAAGTTAGATGACCATTTGCAACATTTAAAAAATGGTTCTGTTATCCAAAATTTGTATAATGCTGGTCAAATAAAAGATGTTAAATATTTTGTAAAACCTAAGTTTGCTGATAAAATAACTTTCAATAATAAGATAATTTACAAAGCACATTCCTATGAGGATTATGAAAAAGTAAAAAAGGCTTGTGAACAATATAAGCTTGTTGACGAGTTAGAATGTAGAGAAGGTATTGGTTATAAATCCGACCATAAATCGTTTGATAAATTACTTAGTGATAAAAGCGTTCCTGCTATACTTCATACACCTAATTTATAATATTTAGTTTAACTTAATCCATAACAAATATATTCATTCGAGATTTTGTAATATAGCACTTTCTTGTGCTATACTACTTTCTCTCGCTTACTTCTTTTATTGTATTCGATTCTATAGCTTCTGCTATATAAACACATCCAGAGTCATTTCTGTTAAAATGTATAATCCTATTCGCCTTAAAATCTATGAGTTTTATTCTTAAGTCTTTTATATATTTTTATAACAAACTAAATCAAAATAATTATTTGTTATAAATTCTTAATAATTATGAAACTCATTTGTTATTTATATTTGTTAATATATTTTTATACCCAAAAAGTTAATAAATCTAAAACAAGGTAAGGAGCGTGATAAATTATACTAGACACTTTCATAAATTTTTAAGTTATTATTAACATAGACATCTATACTTCAATATTTACTATATTCATTAACAATATAAAAATACTAGTTTTATTTCATAATGAATATACTCACTGTTTTCTAATACCTATTTTTAGTATAAAATAAAAATTGGTTAAAATAAAATTTCAAGGGGGATTAATAAATTGACTCAAAACATATTGGTCGTGGATGATGATAAGGAAATAGTTGATGCTATAGAATTCTATCTAAGACCTGATAACTTTAATATTTTAAAAGCATATGATGGATTGGAAGCATTAGATATGTTAATTGAAAATGATATTAAATTAATAATAATGGATGTAATGATGCCAAATTTAGATGGTCTTAAAACTACACTTAAAATAAGGGAAAAGAAGAATATACCTATAATCCTTTTGTCTGCAAAATCAGAAGACATGGACAAAATTATAGGTCTTAATATGGGTGCTGATGACTATATAACTAAGCCATTTAATCCACTAGAACTTACTGCTCGAGTAAAATCTCAACTTAGAAGATACATAAATTTAGGAGATTTTAGCAATTTAAACAATTCAAAGGATACTAATTATATTCTAAAAAGTGGTGGTCTGGAGTTAAATACAGATACAAAAATAGTTTCTTTAGATGGCGAGGAAGTTAAGATGACTCCTATTGAATATAAAATACTTACACTTCTTCTATCAAGAAAAGGTAAAATTTTTTCTTCTCGTGAGATTTATGAAAATGTTTGGAATGAAGATGCTTACAGTTGTGAAAGAACAGTTGCTGTTCATATTAGAAGAATTAGAGAAAAAATTGAAATTAATCCAAAAGAACCAAAATATTTAAAGGTGGTGTGGGGTATTGGTTACAAAATTGAAAAACTTAATTATTAATGATTCTAAAGCAAAATTCATTTTATTATTATTACTATTTCTATTAAGTTCTATATTATTTGAAGCAGTTTATGATTTGAATAATAATTTTACTTATAATATTGATTATTATTATAGAGAGTTTGCTCTACCTTATTTTTATTTTTTCGGAGCGCCTTTGCATTTGTCAAAAATAGAATTAGAGTTTGTCTGTATAGGTGTTATATTATCAAGTTTTTTATTGACTATATTATGTTTTGCATTATATAAAAAAAATAAACAGACTAAAGTCAAATTCTTAGAAAATGTCATAAGTCTTTTTTCTAAGGTAAAAATAGAACTTACACTTATATTAATTTTGATACTATTAGCCTTGAGGTTTCATGCATTTTCAAGTAATAAAATATTTTACAACACTAATTTAATAATCTACAATTTTATCATTATATCTATAGTCTACATAATATATGAAAATATTAAATATAATAACTATAATCTAAAAGATATGTCTATAACATATGTATTCTTTTCAAACTTACTTAGCATGTATAATAGAAAGACTATAAACAAAAAATTAGCTATAGTATTTTTAATATCTATAGTTATACAAGCTATTATTCAATATCTGGTTTTGATATTCTTTATGTATATATATTATGCTGAGGCAATAGCTATAGTAATTTTATTTACACTTGTAAACACAGTTTTTCATTTTTATATATACAACTTTTTATCGGCTAAGTTTAATTACATAAATAATATATCAAAGAATGTAAAAAATATTGAGAATGGAAATCTAAAATACAAGCTAGAAGTAATAGGAGATGATGAAATATCTACTTTAGCCAAAAGTATAAATAATATAACAGATGGTCTTGAAGCTGCTGTAGATGCTAATATAAAAAGTGAAAGGATGAAGACAGAACTTATCACAAATGTATCTCATGACTTAAAAACTCCACTTACATCTATATTAAATTATGTAGATATGTTAAAAAATAATGAATTTGATAAAGAAACTATAAACGACTATATAAATATTTTAGATAAAAAAGCACAAAGATTAAAGTTATTGATAGAAGATATATTTGAAGCTTCTAAACTCAGCAGTGGTGATGTGGAATTTAATATAACAAAAACTGATATAAAAGAACTTTTAATTCAAAGTACAGTAGAGTTTGAAGATAAAATTCAAAGTAGTAATTTAGATTTTATAATAAAAACACCAGAATATTCTGTATTTACTATGATAGATGGGAAAAAAACTTGGAGAGTTTTTGAAAATCTAATTAATAATATATTAAAATACTCTATGCCAAACACTAGAGTTTATATAGACATGCTTACAGAAGAAGAAAATATAATATTAACATTTAAAAATATTTCAAATGATAAACTAAATCTAAAACCAGAAGAACTACTAGAAAGATTTAGAAGAGGTGATATAGCTAGAAAAACAGATGGCTCTGGCCTTGGTTTATCAATAGCTCAAAACATAATTGAATTAGAAAATGCAAACATGCAAATAGTTATAGATGCTGATTTGTTTAAGGTGGTACTTATTTTCAAAAAAGTTAATTAATATAAGATTTCATAAGGTTGTAATTGCAGGTTAGTATCATATCACATTAGATGATAGTTATCTTGCCAATTACAACCTTATAAAACACTCTCAATACACATATTTTTAATATATAGTCCTATTTCTTCCTAATTTTTTAGCTTTATATAATTTCTTATCTGCTTCACTTAAAAATACTTCAAAGGAGTTAAAATTTTCCCATTCAGAAATTCCAATACTTACAGTTATTTTATGTCCAATACCTTCAAAGTTATATTCAAGTAAATTGCTATGAACTTTAGATTCTATATACAATGCTTTCTCTATGTTCTCTGTTAAGATAATAAACTCATCTCCACCATACCTTCCAGAAAATAAATAATGAGATTCAAATGATTTAACCATGTGACCTACTTTTCTTATAACTTCATTACCTACTAAATGTCCATAAGTATCATTTACACTTTTAAAATTATCTATATCTATTATCATTATTGCATATTTCTTTAAATTTTCTTTAATAATTTTTCTTATATTTCCTATAATTGCTCTCTGGTTTAATAAACCTGTCAATTCATCAGTGATGGCTAATTGCTGAAGTTTTTTATTTGCTTCTATTAACATAACTTTCTGTTCTTCTATTTCCTTAGTTTTTTCATGAACAATTGCTTCTAATCTATTATTTTCTGCTTCCATCAGACTTATTGGAAAATATTCGCCTACCTTCTGTAAGTCATTTGCAACAGAAGTATGAACACTACTTATTAATATCTCTCCTTCACATTCAACACATAAATAAGTTACTCTTATTTCTACTTGAAAATTATAGCCTTTCTTAGTTTTTTTACCAACCAAATATTCACCAAATACCATATGTAAATTTTTTGAGTATTCTCTACTGTCCAGCCATAATTTTTCTATGCTAAAACCTTCTGGAGACTGTCTTACATATGCCTCTAATAAACATTCTACCTCTTCTATACTATTACCTACTTCAAACTTTCCTGTGCCAAACCAACAGATATTTTTATGAAAAAAAGACATGCATTTTTTTACATTTCTCTCTACAAAATATGAATTTATAAATTCTTCAACTCGCTTAATATATTCACTTTTACCCATAGTATCATTATCCCCTTATCATTCTACTAAGGTTATTATATCATGACATCTGATGTTTGTTTTAAAAAAGAAAAAAACCTCCTTGGAGGTCTTTTTCTAAATGTTGGGGTTTATATTTACATATTTTTTGATTATACCTTTTTGGTTTGATATTAATACATTTTAAATTATATTTCTCTATAATTCATCATGTATTTCATCTCTCTGTATTTATAATATCACATAGAGTTTCCATAATCAGTTACATCTCTGTTACCTTAGATTACAATTTTGTAATATTTGTAATCTAAGGTATAAATTTACATCCATTCTTCAATATAAATATATGCTTTTTATTAATCCTAAAGACCTTTTAAATCATATTTTTCTAAGAAAATTTTTAGCTTAGAATAAATTTGTTCTGCTCCGCCAATCTTATTTGATTCAATATTTAAAGCCAGTAATGGTTCATGTAGTGATATTCTAAGTAAAAACCATCCATCACCATTTGATTCATTACAATTAACTCTTATACCCTCGAAATTATTTGGTGCTACAGACCATCCATCAATACTTCTAACATGAGAATCTAAATCTTTTAATATATCTTCTGCATATGGTCTAAAATCTTCTTTATTAATACCTATTCTAACTTCTTTTTCTTCTTTTGCTTCTTCAAGATTTTCTATCAATTCTTCTATAGTCTTTCCTTCTAAGGATAATTTTGCTACTTTTATTAAAATTTTAGCTATTAAGTATGCTCCATCATCTAATAAATAATTTTCTTTTAATGCTGCATGTCCAGATGTCTCTATAGCCAAATGGCATTCTTCGCCTTCACTATTTAATCTTATGGCTTCATTTATTACATTTTTATACCCTCTTTTAAATCTATGATGTCTTCCTCCTAATTCATTTATGAACTTAGCAAGACCTTCAGAAGTAATAGAATCAGTTACTATAGCTGTTTTTGGATGTTCTTCTAATATTATTGATGATATAACAGCTATAAGAGCATTTTTATTTATTGGTTTTCCATTTTTACCTACAATAGCAGCTCTATCTACGTCTGTATCAAATATTATTCCTAAATCACTCTTATTATCCAGTACAGCTTTACATATGCTTTCCATTGCTTCTTTATTTTCAGGGTTTGGTATATGGTTTGGGAACATACCATCTGGGTTCAAAAACTGACTACCTGTTGTATCTGCTCCCAGTATGTGTAAAACTTTTTCAGCAAAGAATCCACCAGCTCCATTTCCTGCATCAACTAATATCTTTAGTCCAGAAAAAGGCTTTTCATAATTTTTACTTGAATTTACACCTATTCTAATTTTATCTATTAATAAATTAGAATAGTCTTCTATTAAATTTTTTACTATAACTTCACCTTTTTTACCAACTTCTTTACAATCTTCACTAACATTCTTAACAGCTATATCCAACATTTCTTTTATATCAGTTTTTTCTAGTCCTCCATTTTCTGTAAAAAACTTTAAACCATTATAGTAATATGGTAAGTGACTAGCTGTAATCATAATTGATCCATCAGAATTATATCCATCCATAATAGTTGTCATAAACATTGCTGGAGTTGTGGCAATATTACAATCAATTACATTACAATTGTCATTAGTTAAAGTTTCAATAACAATACTTCTAAATTGACTTCCTGTTATCCTAGAATCAGTTCCTATAGCAACGGTTACTTTCTCTTTCTTAGTCTTTTCTTTTAAGCAAATATGAAACGCTTTAGCTATTTTTCTTACTTCTTCTACAGTTAGATTAACTTCCTTAGAATCATTTTCATATGCTATTCCTCTAATATCAGTACCATTTTGCAGTTTATATAGGTCTCCCATAAAAAATTCTCCTTACTTAACTAAAATTTTTATTAAATATTGTAAAATTTATTGTTTCTATTCAAGCCCTTTATTATGAAACAGAAACATCTTATAAATTTATATTGTTACTTTATACTTTCCTTTAGCTCTTTTATTTTGTCTTTATATGAAGTTGGAGGTTTGTCATTAAATAAAGCTGAAGTACCAACAACATATATATCTACTTTTTTACCATTCATAAGTTTGATAGTATCCTTATTTATATTTCCATCAACCTCTATAAATGGAGGATTATCATAATCTTTTAGTATATCTGTAAGTTTATCCAACTTATCCAATACAGAAAGATTAAACTTTTGACCTGCAAATCCTGGATTTACTGTCATTACTAAGATACCCTCAACTAAATCTATATATTCTTCTATTTTGTCCACACTTGTTTGAGGATTTATTGCTAAGACTGGCCCTATACCATAATCTCTTAACTTTTGTATATCTGCTTTTACATCTGTACTTGATTCTACATGAAAAGAAATATATTTTGGCTTTATATAAGACATCATATCGATATACTTGTCTGGAGTTTCTGTAGCTAAATGAATGTCTAAAGGTATTGTTGTATTTTCACTTATTGACTTTAATAGCTCTGGACCCATAGCCAAGTTTTTAACGAATATTCCATCCATAACATCACAATGAAGTAATTTCACATCTGCTTCTTCAAGAGCTTCTAATTCCTTTTTTAAATTCATTTGGTCTGCACACATTATTGAAGCACAAATAATAGACATAACTTTCCTCCTTATTATAAATTTTAGATACTTATAAGTTTTCTTTTTCTATGTCATCAATCATTTGTAATCTTCTTGCATGTCTTTCTCCATTATAACTTGAATTTAACCATTCTTCAACAATTCTCATTGCCAATCCTTTTCCAACAACTCTTTCACCTAAACAAAGTACATTTGTATTGTTATGCTCTCTAGTGGCTTGAGCTGAGAAACAATCTGAAACAACAGCAGCTCTAATTCCTTTAAACTTATTTGCTGCAATAGACATACCAATACCTGTTCCACAACAAAGTATACCTAAATCTGATTTTTTACTTTGAACATTTTGACTTACTTTCTTTGCATATATTGGAAAATCTACACTTTCCTTTGAATTTGTACCTACATCTTCAACTTCTATACCTTTATTTAATAAGTTTTCTTTTATAAATTCTTTTAATTCATAACCACCATGGTCGCATCCAATAGATATCTTCATTAAACAGCACCTCTTTCATGATTTTTCATTTCTATTTTTAATATTTTTCAATTATCGTAAAAATAAAGCTGTCCCATTGTAGAAATTTCTTTCTATTTTTAAGACAGCTTTAATTGATTTATATTAAATCAATTTATTATTAGATATATTTATATCTATAATAATTCTTTTATATTTTTTACTATATCTTCTGTAGTTAATCCATAATGCTTTAATAAATCAGCTGGTGTACCTGATTGACCAAATACATCTTTAACACCAATTCTTCTAATTACTACATCTTTAGTTTCTGCTAAAGCTTCACATACAGCTGAACCTAAACCACCTATTATGCTATGCTCCTCTGCTGTAATTACTTTTCCAGTTTTCTTAGCAGTTTCTTTTATCAATGCTTCATCTAATGGTTTTATTGTAGACATATTGATAACTTCTACATTTACACCTTCTTTAGCAAGTTCTTCTGCTGCTTCTAAAGCTTTTGCTACCATTATTCCTGTAGCTATTACTGTTATATCAGAACCTTCTCTTAAAACAGTTCCTTTTCCTATTTCAAATTTGTAATTTTCACTGTTTATATCAGGAGTTGCAGCTCTACCCAATCTTATATACACAGGTCCATTATAATCAATAGATGCAAGTATAACTTGTCTTGCTTCTAAAGCATCTGCTGGATTTAATACAACCATATTTGGTATACCTCTCATTAGAGATATATCTTCTATAGCTTGATGGCTACCACCATCTTCTCCTACTGTTACTCCTGCATGAGTAGCTGCTATTTTAACATTTAAATTTGGATATGCTACAGAGTTTCTTATTTGTTCATAACCTCTCCCTGCTGCAAATATTGCAAAAGTACTTGCAAAAGGTATTTTACCACAAGTAGCAAGACCTGCTGCTGTACCAATCATGTCACCTTCTGCTATCCCCATATCAAAAAATCTATCTGGAGCAACTTCTTTAAATGTTATACTTTTTGTAGCTTTTCCTAAATCTGCATCTAATACTACTATATCTTTATTTTCTGCAAGTTCTTTTAACACTTGTCCGTAAGCTTCTCTAGTTGCTATTCCCATTCTTATAGACCTCCTTCTAAATCTTTCAATGCTTGTTCTGCTTGTTCTGCATTTGGAGCTGTTCCATGCCATGCAGCATTATTTTCCATAAATGAAACACCTTTACCTTTTACTGTCTTAGCTATTATTACAGTTGGTTTTCCTGTAACTTTTTTAGCCTCATCAACTGCATTTCCTATTTCTTCAAAAGAATGTCCATTTACTACCATTACATTCCATCCAAAAGATTTGAATTTGTCATCTACTGGATTTACATTCATTACTTCTTCATTAGAACCATCTATTTGTAATCCATTTAAGTCAACAAATGCAATTAAATTATCTAATTTGTAATGTGATGCTGTCATTGCAGCTTCCCATACTTGACCTTCTTGGATTTCGCCATCACCTAATATAGTATACACTGTATAGTCTTTATTATCTAATTTTCCTGCAAGTGCCATACCATTTGCTGCAGATAGACCTTGACCAAGAGAACCAGTAGACATATCTATTCCTGCTACTTTTTTCATGTCTGGGTGACCTTGTAATTTAGAACCAAATTTTCTTAATGTTATTAGTTCTTCTTTTGGGAAAAATCCTTTTTCTGCTAATGTGGCATATAAAGCTGGTGCTGCATGACCTTTTGATAGAACAAATCTATCTCTATCATCCATTTTTGGATTTTCTACACATACGTTCATTTTCTCAAAATACAACACTGTCAATATGTCAGCTATTGATAATGAACCACCTGGATGTCCGCTTTTAGCTTCTGCAACCATTTTTATTATGTTTTTTCTAATGTTATTAGAATGATCTCTAAGAGTGCTCATACTTTCTTCCTCCTGTTATTTTTTAAGACCTTACATTTCTTATCCTACAGTAGATTTTACAATTTTTTTTAAAATAATACAAATGTTTTTTTAAGATTTTACTGCTACTTTTATTTCTTCTCCGTTCATTAAAGCTGTAATACCCTCTTTAAATTCGTCTAAACTAACAGTTCTCGTAACTAAAGCTTCTGTATTTACTTTTCCACTATTCATTAAATCCAATGCTATAATCCAAGAACTAGGCTTTTGTGATCTACTTCCTATATATTGTAATTCTCTTTGAACTATTGCATCTTGGTCCATTTCATTTAGTTTCTTAGCAAATATTCCAACTTGAACAAAAGTACCTTTTTTTCTAAGTAATCTTAAAGCTTCATTAACTGCTGGCATAAATCCAGAACAATCAAAGGCTTTACTTACTCCATTTCCATCAGTCATTTCATTTACTATATCTGCTAAATTTTCTTCCATTACATTTACAGTTCTATCTACACCAAGATTTTTAGCTATTTCTAATCTTTCTTTATCTTTTGTAACTCCAGACATTATAACTGTAGCACCTTGAGATTTAACAACTTGAGCTAATAATAAGCCGATTGGTCCTGGTCCTATTATTAAAACTGTATCATTACTTTCTATGGTAGTCTTTTCAAGAGCTGCATGAACACAACAAGCTAGTGGCTCTGTAAGAGCTGCTGATAATAAAGATACATTTTCAGGAAGAACATGTATACTTTCCTCTCTTGATAATACATACTCAGCAAAACTTCCATTTACTTGAGTCCCAATACCTTTTCTAGTTGAGCATAAGTTATAATCTTTAGTTGCACAGTATATACAGCTCTCACAAGTTGCAAAAGTAGTTTCTGATGTAACTCTATCTCCTACTTTTATATTTTTAACATCTTCTCCTATTTCTACAACAATTCCAGAAAATTCATGCCCTAATGTTACTGGAGCTTTTATATTTGCATATTCTCCTTTAAATGAATGTATATCTGAACCACATATACCACTATATTCTACTTTTATTTTAACCTTGTCTCCTGTAGCTTTTGGCTCTTCTACATCTAAGACTTCTACATTATCATATCCTGGTTTAGTTTTAACTACTGCCTTCATTATTTTTCAACCCCTTGTGGTAAAATTAATATCTTATTAAATTCTTCTTTTCTATCTCTTATCATCTCAAAAGCTTTGTAAGTGTCTTCAAGTGAAAATCTATGAGATACCATTTCTTTTAATTTTATTTTTCCTTCATTAACTAGGTTGATTCCTTTAGTCCATTCTTGCCCTGGGAATGGTGCAGAATAAGAGTTCCAGAAACCTTTTAATTCTAGTTCTTTTCTAAATATATTTTCAAATGCTTCTTCTGATAAAGTTATATCTGAGTATGCTATTCCTAAAAATCCTATTTTACTTTTCTTTTTAGTTATAAGTAAGCACTGTTCTTGAGTTATTTTTGAACCTGCACATTCAAGAGCTATGTCAACACCTTTTCCATCAGTAAGTTCTTTTATTTTTTCTACTGGGTTAACATCTTTAGCATTGATTATTATATCAGCCCCTAATTCCTTTGATTCTCTTAATTTATTCTCAGATATGTCAACTGCTATAATTTTTCCTGCTCCTGCTATTTTAAGTCCTTGTATTACTAATTGTCCCATTGTTCCACTACCCATTACAGCTACAGTGTCTCCAACTTGAACACCTATATTAAGTACTCCATGCATAGCAACTGCTAATGGTTCTATCATAGCTGCATCTTCAAAATCCATGTCTCCTATTGGTAATACATTTGTAGCTTTTATATTTGCATACTCTGCAAAAGCTCCAAAAGTCTTAGCTCCTAACATTCCATGGTCATCACATAGTGAAAATAATCCTCTTTTACAATATTCACATTCATTACAAGGTATAAAAGGAATTGCAACTACTCTATCTCCAACTTTTACATTCTTTACATCCTTACCAACTTCAGCAATTACTCCAGAAAATTCATGTCCTGGTATAGCTGGAACTGGATATTTCCAATGTTTTAATACTCTTGGAGGATCTGACCCACATATTCCTGCTGCCATAACTTTTATTTTTACTTCATCACTTTCACATGGTTTTATTTCTATATCTTCAAATCTCATATCATTTGTGCCATGTAATACTGCTGCTTTCACGATAAATCTCCTCCTCTTGTATTTTGTATTTTTTAAAATTTTATAAAAAATATTACTCTTTTCTAGTAGCTGCTAAATGTTAAATTTTCGCATACTTTACTAAAAAAGAGTAATCTCTATTAACTACATATTAGAATATTCCAAATGAAGAAACTAATTGAGATAATTTCAATATTCCCCATTTTAGCAAGTTACCACCTGTATCTATACTTGTAACCATTGTTGTTCCTTCTGGCATCATGTTTGCTTGTTGTAATAATTGTGTATGAACATCTGCAAAGTTTGTAGCCATATAAAGTGATATAGCTATTACTATAGTTCCTGTTATAACTGACTGAACTATATTACCTTTTCTAAAGCATACTATAAATGCCATATAGAATGGTATTGTCGCTAAGTCTCCAAATGGTAGAACTTTATTTCCTGGTAATATAACTGCTAAGAATAGAGTTATAGGAACAAGTATAAGAGCTGTTGATATAACTGCTGGATGCCCAGTTGCTACTGCTGCATCTAGTCCTATATAAAGTTCTCTGTCTCCATATTTTGCTTGTAAGAAATCTCTTATTGATTCTGAAATTGGAATTAGACCTTCCATTAATATTCTAACCATTCTAGGCATAAGTAACATTACTGCACCCATTGATATACCTACATTGAATATTCCTGCTACATCATATCCAGCAAGTGCTCCAAGTATTATACCTAATATAATACCCATCATCATTGGTTCTCCAAAGATACCAAACTTTTTCTGTATAGAATCTGGGTCTGCTTGTATCTTATTTATTCCTGGTATTTTTTCAACAAATTTTCCTACTAAATATCCAAGTGGAGCAAATGAAGCTGTTGAACCAGTTGGTAGTGCTATACCTTCTAAATCATAAAACTCCTGGACGTTTTTGGCTGTTTTTTCTGCAATAAATAGTACTAATAATTCCATTAATATCGCACAGAATATAGCCCAAAGGTAACTTCCTGTTACTATATATCCAACTGCACCTGCCACTATAAAGTGCCAATAGTTCCATATATCAACGTTTAATATCTTTGTTTTATTGAAGTATAATAATAGTAAGTTTACTAATAAACAAACTGGTATTAATATTGGTGCAACTGGTGAAGCCCATGTTGCTGATGCTGTTGTTGGCCAACCAACATCTATTACTGTTAAGTTAAGTCCAAATCTTTCAACCATTCCTTGAGCTGCTGGCCCTAGTGTTGAAGTTAATAGGTTTACAACTAAGTTTATACCCACAAATCCTATACCAATTGTAAGACCTGACTTTAAAGCTTTTGTAAACTTAATTCTAAATATCATTCCTAAGACTACAATTGTTATTGGTAGTATTACTGTTGGTCCCATGTTTAAAATGTATTGTACTACTGCTAATAATTTATCCATTTATAAATCCTCCTTTTTCTGTTTTATAAAATATGATTTCAATGTATTTATGATAGGATTATTTTAAAGCATCTAATATTTTCTTATCTAATGCTGCTGTATTTACTCCAGTTATATAAGCTGTTGCTTTTATTGCTGGTATATTATAAGTTGTTGGTAATATAGTTGTTGATACTATTAAGTCTGCTCCATCTTGCTTTGTTGCACATTCAGCTATTTTGCATTGTATAACTTCTGCTTGTATATTGTTTTCCTTAACTAATCTCTCTACCTTGTCACAAACTACTGTTGATGTTGCTATTCCTGCTCCACATGCTACTAATATTTTTTTCATTTTTATTTCCTCCCAATGATTTTATTTTTCTATTTTTTATTTTTAGTACTTTTCTTTTTTATTTTTATAAAGACTTTATTGTCTTTAAAACTTCTTCTTTGTCAGTAGAATTTATTAACTTGTCAACTAACTCTTTATTTTGCATAATTCCCATCAACTCTGTTAATACAGATAATTGACTATGTGGTTGATTAAGACCTAATACAAAAGCTAAATTTACAGGCACTTTTTCATCTTGGTCTTCCATAGAACTAAATACTACTGGTTCATTAAAAGTACAGACTGCTATAAATTGCTCTTTTATATATTCTGCATCTGTATGTGGTATGGCTACTCCATAGTCACCTAAATTTAAACCTGTTGGAAATACATTCTCTCTTCCTAATATTTTTTCTCCAAATTCTTCTTTTACAAAGCCTAGTTCAAAAACTTTATTATGTATTTCTTTAAAGAAATCTTCTTTTGTTTTACACTCCATTTTAAGGTTTATAACTTTATCACTTACAAAATTTATAAACTCCATATTTACACCTCCTAATTGCACTTGTCTTATATCTTGTTTTTCTTGCCTTTATATAAAGCATGCCGCGTGCCAAAAAGTGGCTTTTTTTGTGAAATAAAAGAAAATGTTTTCCCTAAAATGCTACTCTATTATAGGATTTTACCCAACTTTCATTGATAAATTTTTTTTAATTTTTATTTTAATTTTTACTTGTTAATCACTTAACTAACCATACTTTTTTATATTTTTTGTGGTTTTTTTTGTTACAGAAATGATTTTTTTGTTTTTTATTAATGGTTTTTTATGTTTAATAATCTTTTTATGTAATTATTTATTCTAAAAATAATTTATTTCTTCATCTATTCTATTTTTATATGAATGAATTTTCATATAATTGTCCAATAAAATTCATTTTTAGCATAAATAAATTCATATATTTTCTTTATTAATGTAATAAAATCAAGATGTCAACATGAAAACTTAATATGAAAAGGTGGTAAACTATGAAAAGAAAAAATTTATTTAAGATTGTATTTTTATGCAGTGTATTATTCGTTTTCGGAATTTTTGTAAATCGAGTCTTTGCAAATCAAAACAAATCAAAACCAACGCTAGATATCTCTATAAATGGTTATGATATAACACTTTCTAAAGAAGGTATTTTTAATAGTCAAAATGTAAAGCAGCTTAATTCTACTACCCAAAATAGCATAGCAGTAAAAAACAATGATAAAGCAAGCATTGTAAAAATAAACGACAAAGAAATCGATATATCTAAAAACTCTACTTTTGAATTGAAAGAAATAAGTAGTTCCTCAAAAATAAAAATATCTGTTATGTATAAAAATGAAAGTTCATACAGAAATTATTATATAAATTCTCTTTCAAAAAACTTTCCAAAGTATAATGTTACTGCAAATAGCCCTTATGATGGTGATTATTATCTTACTACGCACAACGAAGAACATAATTTTGTATTTAAATTAAACAATGATGGAAATATAATCTTTTATAAAGAGGTTGAATCAAATCCTTTTGACTTTAAAAAAATAACTACAGAGGATGGTAAAATTAGATATGGGTACTTACTACAAGATAAAGATTCAACAAAAAGAATAAATGCTGTTGGATATTCACCAACTTATCTTGTAATCTTAGATGAGAACTATAATGAAATAAATAAAATTACTATGGAAAAAAGTAAAAATATAGATGCTGGTACTGAATTAGAAAATCATGATTTTATATATATAAATGACAATCACTATATTGTTTCTAGTTATCAAAAAGTTAAAGCAACAAATATTCCATCAAGTTTAAGTAAAGGAAATTCACCTTATGTAGTAAATAGTGTATTACAAGAGATAAAAGATGGAAAGGTTGTATGGCAGTGGGAAAGTACTGACAATCAAAAACTATATTCAGAAAGCGTTGAAAACAATACTTTTAGCCAAAAAAGTGACTCAGCTTTAGATTATGTACATTTTAATTCTATGGCTATTGACCCAAATGATGGAAACTTAATTTGTTCATTTAGAAATCTAGATGAAGTTATAAAATTAGATAGAAAAACAGGAGAGATTCTTTGGACATTAGGAGGATTGGGAGATGAGTTTAACTTAACAGATAATCAAAAATTCTCAAGACAACATAATGCTAGAATTACAGAAGATGGATACATAACTCTATATGATAATGGCGTAAAAAATCAAGCTACAAGAGTTGTTAAAATAAAATTGGATGAAGAAAATAAAAAAGTTACCGAATATAATTCATATAGTATAGATGACTACTATAAATATATGGGGTCAGTTCAAGAAATAGATAGTGATAAAAATGTGTTTTTGATTGGTACTGGAGGAAAAGCTGGAGAAAGCCAGGATTTAGTAGCTATGGAAAAAGACTTTTCTAATGACAAAGTTTATTTTAAATTCTCCTTTAAAAGTGGTGAAAGTATGTATAGATGCTATAAAATTCAATAACAAATTTATCTAATATAAAAAGCAGGTGCCAACTCTTATGTTGTTGTAACACCTGCTTAAATATTAGAAAATCACTATAATACCATATTATTGGTATTTTCCTGTCTACAGTTTTTAATTTCTTATATTCACTAGATAATCCTATTTATTTGGTCTATACATAAACTATTATAATACATATTTTCTCTTTTAGTACTGTCCTTTATTAACCCATAATTATATGTATCTGTATAATTCTAAAATATTATAAATTAATATAAAAAAATTATTATTTGTCATATGTATTAAGTTAAGTTGTTAAGGATTTGCTATCACAAATCTTTGGTCTTCACTAGGAGAAACACCTTTTTGTTTTTCTATATATTCTGTTATTATATCCATAATTTTAATATTTGTCTTATCACACTTCTTAATATATTTGTCTGGAACGCTATAATCCATAACAGCAATTGAATATGATTTGTTTAAATCTATAGAATCTCCTTCTGCTGTTGTAATCTTTTTAATTCTTTTACCTGGTTTATCTGTTGGAGAATACTCCATTTTAAGCCCAGAAAAATAATAAAACCATCCACTATTGTTGTTATCCACAGTTATAGAATGTTCTAAAGTGTTAAGGAGGTCTTTACCAGTCATACTTATCTTCCATAGTGTTCCAGTCTCTCCATGCTTTAAATCAGGAAATATTCGTTGTATATCTGTTGTTGTAACATCACCTTTATAAAGCTTAGCACTAACTCCCTTACCATTATAGCGTCCATCTTTACCATTATCTAAAAACAATGCAATTTCACATCCACTTTTCGCACACATAGCATCTGTTATAAGGTTTCCTGTTTCAATCATAGAAAAATCTTTTTTAGCATTTCCAATTACTTTAGGACTTATAGCTTTTGAAGAAGATGTGTTCTGTTTATCAACCATTTTTATAACATCATTTTTATCTAATGTCCCATCTATCATTCCAGCAAGACCTTCACGCAATGAGTCTTGTGTATTTTTAAAAGTAGGAAAAACAGCATATCGTCCATGTTTTAAAGCTGGTAATAATGGTTCTATTTCAGGTTCACTTGGTAGTGGCATCCCTTTTAAACTTGAAAACATGCCACCAGCATCACTAGATAATGCTTCTTGCCCTTCAGGAGTACTAATATAATTCATCAACTGCATTACTAAGTCATATTTTTCTTTATTTTCTGATTCAGTTAAATGCTTATTAAGACCAATGTAACAAACCATATATAATCTAGCCCAATCTCCATCTTCACCAGGACTAAAAAACGGCATAAGTGCAAATTCATCAGTAGACCCAGTTTGTTCAAAAGCTGAACGTGCCAGTAAATTAGAGTCTTCTGTCATAGCACATTGACGAGTAAACAACATATTTTGACTATCTTGATAGTGTAGATTTAAGTCATTCTTCTTCAGTACCCCTTTTTGGATAAGTTCTTGAAAAACATCCAAAGAAGGTTTGAAATGATCACCAAAACTTCCACTTCCATTATTATAATTATCAAGCCATTTAGCATCTTCAGGTTTACTAAAGCTATTTGCATAGTTAAAACCAATAAATGGTGTATCTAAGACTTCTTTATTTCCAAGACTAAGTTGTAAGGAACGCATACCTGTCTTCTCAATTTTTTGACATAATTCAATGAATTCATTATAATTTTTAGGCACATCCCAACCATTTTCTTCAAATAACGTTTTATTATAGACAATAGCACGTATAGTTGCAGGTCCTGGTAAATAATAAAGCTTTCCATCTCTAGTAATAGGCTTAAGCATGGATGTATTATACTTACTGGTAAACGTCATACCAGATAAATCAATAAGTCGGTCATCCCAGTATTCCTCTCCTACATCTAGTGGCCAAGTCATAACTATATCAGTTAAATCATCATGCTCTAAACGTGCTTTATATTCCTCTGCTAAAGTAGTATTGGCTGTGTAGTTCCCAACTTGAACAATATCAATATTAGGAAATTTTTTTTCAACAACTTTTTCAAAGTTATTAATTGAAAAAGCATACTTAACCAAAATAGTAATAGGAGTTCGATTATCTTGGGTTACTTTTTGTGTTAGAATATCTTCTGTTTCATTTTTTGTACACCCACAAATTATAAAAGTTACAAAAATACTAAGTAAAATTAATACCAAAGATAGTTTGATTTTATAAAAGTGCCTTAAATATTTAAGCTTCAAACATCGTAACATATAGTATCACTCCTCATCATTTTTTGGTAACCCAAATAAAAGTTCTTCAAAATTTGAAATTGGCATTGGTTTTGCAAATACATATCCTTGA
The DNA here is from genome assembly GCF_045899875.1 of Clostridioides sp. GD02377. Lineage (NCBI taxonomy): Bacteria > Bacillati > Bacillota > Clostridia > Peptostreptococcales > Peptostreptococcaceae > Clostridioides > Clostridioides sp. GD02377. The sequence continues at coordinate 53,099 of NZ_JBJODA010000009.1, read as the reverse complement.
ATATAGTCACAACCTATTTCTTTTAGCATTTTTACTTGATTATACTCTTCAACACCTTCTGCCACAGTAGTCATAGAAAGTGATTTTGCCATAACAATGATACTGCTTACTACAGACTTAGTACGACCATAGTTGTTTTTAGTATTTCTAAAAAATATCTTATCTAATTTTAATGTATCTACAGGTATATCCTGTATAAGATTTAGTGAAGAATATCCACTTCCAAAATCATCCATAGAACATCCAAATCCCATTGAATGAATTTCATCAATAATGGTAGATAAACGTTCAGTATCTTCATATACCATATTTTCTGTCAGCTCAATCTCAATATACTGTGAAGGCACACTATAACGTGAAAAAATTTCATAATACTTATCTAAAAACTTTTCATCTTTTAATTGAATCCTTGAACAGTTTACAGATATTTTTACTAAATCTTTACCTTCATTTAGCCATCTTTGCAAAGTCATACAAACATTTTCAAATACCCATAAATCTACATTTACAATAAATCCATTTTTCTCAAACAATGGGATAAATGCGTCTGGATAAATCATACCTTCTGATTTACTAATCCAACGAACTAATGCCTCTGCTCCCCCTATTTTCTCATTTTCAGTCATATATTTAGGTTGTAGATATACTTGGAATTCTCCTTCTTCTAAGGCACTTTCCATCATATCCTCTAACTGTTTTTCACGTACTAATTGTTGACGAACCTTTTCATTATAAATAGAATACTTTATCTTATTATTTTTAAAATCTTTTGTAGAATCACGCAATGCAAGTTTTGCGCGGTCAGCCATGTACGGAAATTCCATAGAAGTATCTGTAATTATAAAAACACCAAATTGTATGGAAAGAGAAGCCCACTCAAACCCATATTTTCCAGAATTTTTCATAATAGCATCATACCAATCTTCAAATCTTCTAGTAAGAGAAGAGTCCTCACTATATGATATGAGTATACAGAAGTTATCTGCAAACAATCTTCCCATACATTCATTAGGAGCTAAAAGAGAGGTTATACCATCATACACTCCTCGTAATATAGAATCTCCTGCTTTTCTTCCAAACTGGTCATTTAGCATTTTAAACTTTTCAATATTCATATATACAAGTGCATATTGTTCAGAAGATTGATTTAATAAGTCATCTGAGATATTATAAAATTTCTGTATTGTATTTCCTTTAGTCACAGTATCTACATAGGCAATCTGTTCTAAGTTCTTCTTATGTCGATAAAAAGATATTATCAAAGCTATTGTAAGAATTGCAAATGCTAATGTTATAAAACCACATAATAATAATGTAATCTTTAACAATAAGTTAGATTTTGCATTTACTACAGATACTGGCACAAAAGTTAACAAATACCAATTTTCCTGTCCAATAGGAATATATACCATATATTCGTGTGAACCATTTAATTTAAACCCGATTTGCCCACTAAGATTATTGTTTATATCATTTTTCATCTTGCTGAAGTCACTATTAGAATCTAACTGAGATTGGCTTATAGTGTTCAGTATATTATACCCTGTTTTTTCAGCAATAGGAGATGATGAACGAACTACCACTGTACCATCTTTATTGATAATATGTGAATATGCTTGATTGTTAAATGAAGTCATCGATAGCACTTTATCAAAGGCTTCAGGAGAATAACTTATCGCAAGTGCAACTATGTTTTTATTATCAATTGACACATTATCTAGTGGGACAGCAAAAACTATACATTCTTTATTATCTATCATTTGTGACACAGACATAGATTCTTTCTTATTTATGACAGCATCTTGAAGGTATGCATCACTGCTAAGAGAAACTGATTCGCCATCAGAATTATATGCAACTCCATTTTCATCAATCATCATAATATCTTGGCAATTCCAATATTTTTTTTGAGAATCCATTATAGGTTTCGCTTTCTGAAAAGAATCTATATTTGTATTTTTTATCATTAATGCTATTGTATCTAATATAGAGTAGCTGTCATCAATAATCTTACTCACATTACTACCTATTCTATTAGATATTTCTTGAAGATAGTTGCTACTTTCTTCTTGCACAGTGTTTCTCAATTTACAATAGTATTTAAAACATATTACACCCATAAAAAAACATACAACTATGAATACTATCGCTATTGTCCTAACCATTTGTGTGCTGTTTAACGTTTTTCTTTTTACACTCATATAATACCCCTTGAATAATAAATCTAAATATGTATTAATAATTAAAGACTTCCGAATTTAACTTAAACTTAGTAAGTAATTTATTGTATAATACAAGTTTAGATTAATAATTAAATACCTTCATTTATACAAAAATCGTTATCTTCTACTATACTACTTAAGAAAACAAGAATTTAATATATTCATTTCTAATCTCATAATAATCATTTTTTGAAAATAAAAGCTTAATAGTTATTTTTATTAATTTATAATTTATAAAAGATTGTTTAATATTCTATTAATGATTAAAAATAATTAGACATTAATTTCTTAATATAGTAATCTATCCTTATTATATCTTCTATATTTTAATTTTGGAATAGTTTAGATATTTTTTATATTTATATATAATAATATCTTGATTTTTTTAGAAATATATGTACCATATATTTCTAAACATACCCAAAAAACTTATAATTTACCTATATTTTATTAATATATTTATTTTTTAATAGATAATAACAATACCATAAAAATAAAATAACAACACTATTAATAAACATTATTTTATAAGAAGTTATCCATAAATAAAAAAAGGTTAATACTATAAAATCAAATAAATTGATTTTATAGTATTAACTTTAAGGTTGAACAATTAATTAAATAGAATAATCTCTTTTAAAACTCCTACTAAAATTAATTATTTTTATTTTGTATTTTTATATTAAGAACTAACTTAATATCTTTTTTATCTCATTTTTATCTTCAGTATTTAATAGAACTTCTAAAGTATGCTGGTCATTAATTTTTGAAAACAAGCTTCGTATCTCTTTTTTGTTATTTTCTTTAAGGGCTAATAATACTACTAAATCTACCATAAATTTATTATCCCATACAATAGGTTTATTTAACCGTGCTATGGCTATTGCAGGTTTTATAACGTTTTCTGGAAGTCCATGTGGTACAGCTACTTTTGAACCCATCACAACACTTCCCATAGCCTCTCTTTTATATACACTTAAGATATACTTTGAATCTACATAGCCACCTTCTTCAAGCTTTGAAACAAGTGTATCAATTATATACTCCTTTGAAATCCCTTCAAAATTGTATAAAATCAAATCTTCATGTATTAAGTTATTCAATTGATTGTCACTATTTAAAGCTGGCGGTTTATTATTTAAGTGTTCTAAGACTTTATTAATACCATTTTTACCAAGTACTTCATTATAAGAAATAAAAGGTACATTTTTGTAATCTATATCAATAGTTCCACAGATAGCAATGATATTGTATTCAGCTTCAATATCATTTAACTCTTCTTCTAAATTATTATTTAAAAAAGCAATTGGCTTTACTTCAATTGAAGTATCATATTCCTTAATTTGTTTTTCTATATGTTCCTTTAAGTTTAAAGCGGTACCCACACCACTCAAACACAATGTAATAATTACATTTTTCTTTCCATATTCATTTTTTCTATAACTAAACTTATTTGTATTTATCATGGCATAATTTTTATTTTTCTTTAAATCTGCTATTATACCATCTAAACTTTTCCCTTCAATAGTTGCAAGTTTTCCTGCCTCCATTGCCAATAATGTATCTACTCTATTTACAGTTTTACATCTAATTCCAAGTCTTTTTTCAACCTCATCACCAAGAATTACTAAAGAACCCATATCAATTAGAACTAGAATCCCTTTTCTAGCTTCTATCTTTTGAAGTTCTTCTAATACATGTTCTATACCTTCTGAGGGTGAATCTGTAAGTGCTATTTCTATACCTAATGTACACTCTATACCAAGAATATGATTTACGACATTAGACATTTCAATACCAACTTTACCATGTGTAACTATTACTACTTTTACTTTATCTTTTATACTTTCATCATTATAACAAAATTTATTTATATAATAAGCTAAATATCCAAGTTCATCTTCTGGAAATGTTACTTGTGTTAAGTCTTCTACTATACCCATTATATATCTAGATAACTCATATTCCATTGGCATTGATGCTTTTATTTTATCTAGACTTGGATTTATTATAGTTTTTCCATCTTTTATCCTTCCTATAGCATGTTCAATATGAATTGCTAGAGCTAAATATAGTCCCTGATTTACATGTTTAAACTGCTCTTTAATAAATATTATTACCTTATCCATTATCTCAAGTGTAGACTCTTTTAATTGTCCACCCCAGTCTATTCTGCTTCTTCTGTCAGACAAGTTTTTATTATTTTTAATAGCATTAAACTTTTTATCCAACTTTTCTATAAATGCATTTTTTAATTCTTCTTCAGAAAAACATTTACTCTCCAGAACCTTAAGTTCTTTTTCTGCATAATTGTATATCTCACTTATTTCATTATCTGATAAAATTCTATTTTTTCCACTAACCAATTCACTAATATCTATATATATATCTTCAACTGAGAACTCAGAATACTTTTCATTTTCACAATTACAATCATAATACCCACTTTTTATATAATCCCTTAAACTGTCTAAATCTATAATTACCTTATCACTAGAAAATATTGACTTACTAAAAGCCCTAGCACAGGTTACTTGTATATCACTCTTTAACTGACCTATATTTCCAGTACACTTATAATTCATTAGTGCACACATAACTTCTTTAGTTATTATAAAATTCTTATTTACTCTTTTTGCTTCTCTTTCAAAAAACTTTATTATTATCTCATATCTTTCAGACTTTGGTCTTTCACTCATATTAGGTAAATTTATTACCATTGGTATACGTCTTCTAAAAGTCTGAAGTAAATTAGAATTTGGATTTTCTGTTGTAGCACTTATTATGAGAACATTTGCCTTTCTAGTAGAACTACTTTCTCCTAATCTTCTAAATTCACCTCTATCTATTAATGAAAATAGTATCTCTTGCCCAGCAGCAGGCAATCTATGAATTTCATCTAAAAATAAAATTCCATTATCGGCCTTTTCTACAAGACCTTCTCTATTTGCATCTGCTCCTGTATATGCACCTTTTACTACTCCAAAAAGTTGAGCTATCAGTAAATTAGGATTTTCTGCATAATCTGCACAGTTAAATACTATAAATGGGCTATTTTCTTCTTTGATATTATTTTTCACAGCATATTTATACATACATGTGGCTAGTTCACTTTTTCCTACACCTGTTTCTCCATATATTATAGTGTGAAGACCATTAGGAGGATACATTATTGCTGACTTAGCTAAGTTTACCTTTTCTTTTAGGCTTCCCTTTATACCTATCAAGTCTTCAAATCCATCTTCTTCTACAACTTTACTTACCTTTACATACTTTCCTGATGATGCTAAGTCTTTGTCTTTAATACCACCCTTTGACTGATTTAAATTTTCTTCTTTTAATAATTTTGACACTGCACTTCTTGATATGTTATATCCATTATCTATTAATATCTCGGTTATTTTTCTTTCAGACATCTGAGGGTTTTCACTTACAATTTTTGATATATCTTTTATTAAGATTTTTTTTCTTCTTTCTCTTGAATCTAAAATATTATTTTTTTTTCTTACTGCTATAACTTCAGACCTAGCTACATCTAACATTTCAGCAAGTTCTTGGTCAGTATATGGATTTTTTTTGTCTTCTCTTTCTATTTCTCTTAATATTTTATCCATCTTTCGCCTCCTCACTTAAAAAATTAATCTATTTCAATATATTATACACCAAAATAAGACTAGGCAAAATAGCCTAGCCTTATTACTTAGAATTTCCATAATAACCTCTTTAATATACTTATAATCACACTTTGTAATTATAATTTTAAAGACGCACCTTCCCAATCCTTCATAAAGCTATCTATTCCTTTGTCTGTCAAAGGATGCTTAATCATTTGGTTTATAACTTTAAGAGGAACTGTTGCTATATCTGCTCCCATTCTCGCAGCTTGTAAAACATGTATTGGATTTCTAACACTAGCAACTATTATTTGAGCCTCAATACTATTTACACTAAATATATCAACGATTTCTTCAATTAAATCAAGACCATTTTGTGATATATCATCTAATCTTCCAACAAAAGGACTTACATATGTAGCACCAGCTCTAGCAGCTAAAAGAGCTTGTCCAGCAGAAAAAATAAGTGTAACATTAGTCTTTATACCTTTGCTTGATAGTACTTTTACTGCTTTTAAACCTTCTGCTGTCATAGGTATTTTTATAACTATATTTTTATGTATCTTAGATAACTTTTCTGCTTCTTCTATCATCCCTTTATGCTCTAAACTTATTACTTCTGCACTTATTGGTCCATCTACTATTTCGCTTATTTCTTTAACTACCTCTATAAAATCTCTACCTTCTTTAGCTATTAGTGATGGATTAGTAGTCACTCCACATATCACACCTAAATCATTTGCCTCTTTTATCTCTTCAATATTGGCTGTGTCTATAAAAAATCTCATTAAAAAATCCTCCATAATTACATAATTAAAATACGTGCTAAACACAAGTATATAATATCATAAATTACCTAAATTTTACAGTTCCATTATCTATAGATTCAACAACTGCCAAAGACTCCAGTCTTACATTATTAGCCTTTAAAAGCGACCCTCCAGCTTGGAAGCCTTTTTCAATAACTATTCCTACTCCAACTAGGCTTGCCTCTGCCTGCTCAATTAAATCTTTAAGTCCAAGAGCAGCTCTTCCATTTGCAAGGAAATCATCTACTATTAGTATCTTCTCACCTTTATTTATATACTTTTTAGAAACTTTAACTGAGTATTCCTTTGCCTTAGTAAATGAATATACATTAGTTTCATATACATCTTTATCCAAGTTTTTAGATTCTGATTTTTTTGCAAATACTACAGGTGCATTGTCAAAATACTGTGAAACAATTGATGCTATAGCTATTCCTGAAGCCTCTATTGTAAATATTTTATCTACCTTTTCTCCTTTAAATCTCTCTTTGAACTCTCTTCCTATTTCATTTAAAAAAGCTACATCAATTTGATGATTTAAAAAGCTATCAACCTTTAGTATATCATTTCCTGAAACACTGCCTTCTCTCAATATCTTCTCTTGTAAAGCCTTCATTGGACTCCCACCTAACCCTTTCTAAAATTAAAAATTATATTAACAAAAAATTATATTTGCTTTAATTTTGCTATGTATTATCAGTATCTTATATTAAAATACTAAAAAAGCTCCTGTCTATATCATAGACAGGAGCTTAAAATTCAAAGTAATTAACTTAATATATAATTTAAAATAAGTATAAACTATATCTTCTTCACTCCTGTAGTCAAGCTATTAATGGTAGCTTAGTAGAAACATTTGAACCATATTATCAAAAATATACAGGTAAATATATTAATTTATTCTTTTTAATTATATATTATAATTCTCTATTATTCAACAAATAATTCAAACTGTGTAGAATAATATCCTATAAATAATTTATAAGAATTCAATTTTTTCAAGCAAATTTACAAATTTTCCATAGATACATAGCTTTTTTCAATATTATCTAAAAGTTCATCATCATTTATATTAGCTATTTTAGCAATGGCTTTTTTTACTCCATCAGACTTTATCAATTCTTGTAATTCAACACTTTGAGCATCTTCACTATTATTATAATGAAGTGCTGCACCTATTCCAAGAATCAGATTGTCAACTGATAATCCATATGACTTTGCTGTCATTAAAGGTTTAATCAATCTATCTTTGTCACTTAATTTTCTAAGTGGCTCTCTTCCAACTCTAACTACATCATCATTAAGATATGGATTTTTGAATCTATTTAGAATCTTTTCAATATACTTATAGTGTGCTTTGGAATCAAAGTTATATTTTTTAATTAAACCTTCTCCACTTTCTACCATAGCGTTTTTAACTATATTACAAATGTATTCATCTTTTATACTTTCTTCTATAGTCTTATATCCTTTTAAATATCCTATATAAGCTGTTATAGCATGTCCTGTATTTAGTGTAAACAACTTACGTTCTATATAAGCCATAAGATTCTCAGCTAAATTCATTCCAACTATATTTGGTATATCTCCTTTAAATCCTTGTTTTTCAACATTCCATTCATAGAAATTCTCAACTGTTACATCAAGAGGATTTTTATTTTTGCCTGGAGGAACTATTCTATCAACTGAACAATTTGGAAAACCAACATACATTTCTAAATAGTCTACTTCTTCCTTATTTAAATACTTAAGAACTTCCTCTTTTAGTGAAGAACTTGCATATATTGCATTTTCACAAGCTATTATATTTAATTTACTTGTTAAGCCTTTTTCTTTTCTAGTTTTTATACCTTTTGCAATTGTAGAAGCTATTTTAGTTAAAACTAAAGGTCCGACTGCTGTAGTTATTATTTCAGCTTCTACAATTTCATCTATTATTTCTTCTTTTATAGATGAAACTGCACTTATATTATCAATTACTTCATCTATACATTCCACATCTCTTATGTGTATAGTATATTTTTTATCTTTATTTATCGAATTTAATATTTCTTCATTTACATCAGCAAATACTACATGATAACCTGATTTAACTAATAAACCTCCAATAAATCCTCTTCCAATATTTCCTGCTCCAAACTGAATTGCCTTTTTCATTTTAAGTTCCTCCTAAGATTAGTTGGCAAAAGCTTCCATAAAAGCTTGTTTGTCATTTGAATTTTTTAGTCTTTCTGTTAAATCATCATCCAAAACGATTGCTATATTAGATAATATCTCTAAATGTTCATCTCCAACACCAGCTATTCCTATTAATAAGTAAGCTTTTTCTCCATCAAAATCTATGCCATTAGGAAATTGTAATATAACTATTCCTGAAGATAAAATTTCTTTTTTAGCTTCATTTACACCATGTGGAATAGCAACACCCATTCCCATATATGTAGTCATTACTTTTTCTCTTTCTAACATAGCTGGTATATATTCTTCTTTTACATATCCATTTTCAACTAATTTTCTTCCTGCTAAAGTTATAGCTTCTTCCTTTGAAACACTATCTAATCCTAAAAATATATTATTCTCATTTAATACTTTACTCATAATATCAACCTTCCTTTTTTAATATTAATTTTATTTATCTATAAATGTTTTTAATCTGTTTGTATAAAAATTAAAAACTATATCTTTTACTTCTAATATCATTTCTTCTATAGAAAATTTATTTATTTTATTAGTAAAAACTATATTGTCGATTAGTGAACCACTTATTTCACTCATTATTTGTCTTTGATAGCTAGGTGAATTTTTAGGAAGCAACATAAAGACTACATTATCTATTTCTTCATTTGAATCTAGCATGATTTTGTTTTCTAACTTTATTATTGCTAACTTCATAATATCTATTCTTTCACTCATACAATGCAACAATAAAATTTTTGATTCTTCTATATATGGAATTGAGATTTTTAATCTTTCTTCTAATGCTTCTTTTATAGATATTATATCTTCACTAGACTTTGCAAATATCTTTGATGAATCTACAATAAGCTCACTTAAATCTTTACTTTTAAATTTTTCAAATTGAACTTCCTCTAAAAATTGAAGAATATCTTTTCCTATATTCATACTTTCTGCTATCTGCTCATAAACTTTATTCTTATTTTTAGTATTGGTTTTTACATTTAAATTAATTAGTTTATTTTGAGCTATAGATTTTATTTTTTCCTTGATTATCTGTTCATCCTCTAAACTCATAAATGGACCTACACATATATAATCTAAGTTTGTATTTAACTCAACTGTGGACACAATTAAGTCTACATCTTTTTCCCTTAAATACTCTTCATCTATGTTTATAGCTGAGATGGTTTCAAGTATGTTTAAGTTAGGAAACTTATTTTCAATCTTAGTTGATAAGAACCTTGAAGTACCTATTCCAGTTGGACATGCTACAACAATATTTATATTGGTATACATCATTAGGTTTTTTTCTATGGCTGATGCAAAATGCATTGCAATATATCCTATTTCAGATTCAGGTATTGAATTTACATTTAGCTTGTCTTTTATAATTTTAGAAATTTTTTCAACACCATTATAGGCATATGAATACTTAGTTTTTATTTCTTCTAAAAGAGGATTTCTTATTTCTAAGCCCATATTTAATCTATTTATAGAAGGACCTAAGTGATTAGCCAAGTCTTTAAACAATCTTTCATCATTTTTAAGACTTATTTTAAATTCATCTTCAGCTAAATCTATCATCTTGTTTGTAATATCCATTACTTCTATATCATCTAGGTTTAAAGCTTTATGATTTGAGGATGACCTTTGCTTTGCACCTCTGATATGCATAGTTATATATCCAACCTCATCTAATGGTATGTCCATATTAAAGTCTATTTCCATACCCTTTACAATTTCTTGAGCTAATCTAAATTCTTCTGTCATAGATAATTCTTTTAGAAACTCTTGGTCCATAGTTACATTTTCACCATTTTTTATTCTCTGTAAAGCCAATGAGATATGAACTACAAGACCTATATATGCACTATCAGCTAAATTTACATCTAAATCTGAAAGCTTCTTTGTTAATGCACTTTCAACTTTTCTTATTATGCACCTGTCCATTAAGTTTAAAAGTCTATTTTCACTTAAAATTTCTATTGCTTTATCCGTCTGTATGTTCTCACTTATATTTCTGACCATATCTAATATTTCTTTTTCATTGAATGAATCATATATAAGATTTACATATGCTTCTCTAAAGCTTTTTTCTTGACCTTTTAAGTACACACCAAGCCCTGGTTTTCTAACAAGCTCAATATCAAATCTTTCTAGCCATTTGCTTGCTGAAGCAAAATCATTATTAAGTACCCCTTCTGATACTTTTAATATTTTTGCAAAATAATAAGATTTTACTGGCTCGTTAGAAATCAGTAGCTTTGATAATATAATTAAATTTCTTTCTTCCTTACTATATTCTTTTTCTATTTTTTCTTCTTCTAATAACTCAATTATAAAGTTTTGATTTTCTATATTTTCTTCTAATATTAACCCAACTCCTGGTTTTTTTACAAAATTAAAATCATTTTCATCAAACCATTTTTCAATTCCAGACATATCTCTAAGCACAGTTCTTGAACTTAAATCTAACTCACCTGCAATCTCAGAGATAGTTATTGGAATATTTTTTTTTGAATTTTCTACTATCATTAGTATTATCTTTTTTTGTCTAGATGTAATCTTCTTTTTTTTCAAATTATCCACTCCTAATCAGTGGTACTTTTTATTTTTATTTAGACTCTAATCTTTTAAATAATGCATCTAAATTTGGGTCATTTAAAAAGTTGTTTATTGAAACTATCTCAACACTTGAATTATTCTTAGCCACTCTTTCAACTAGTGTATTATGAGTTACTACTATCTGTGTATCATCTGGAAGGTTATCAACAGATGAGTTTGTAATTTCTATACTTAAATCTAAGTTTTTTATTCTATTTTTAAATCTAGAAGCTCCCATTGCACTAGAACCCATTCCTGCATCACATGCAAATACAATCTTCTTAATTTCATTCACTTCAAGTTGTTTTTCATCAATGTTTTTATCAGAATTTTTACTTGCTGATTTCATGTCACTCATTTTTGCTTTAGCTTCTTCTAAAGTACCCTCTTCTTCACTTTGATTTGCTGAAGCTTTCTTAACAAATGGTGCTGCTACTAAGAATGATACAGCTGTTGCCACTGCAACCCCTGCTAATACTGGAAGTAATCCTCCCTTTGGTGCTAGTGCCATAAGTGCAAATATACTTCCTGGTGATGGTGCTGCTACAAGCCCAGCTCCTAATATTGAGAAAGTTAATATTCCTGCTGCTCCACCTGCCATTGTAGCTAATATTAGAACTGGATTCATTAATATATATGGGAAGTAGATTTCATGTATACCACCAAAGAAATGTATTATTACAGCTCCTGGCGCTGACTGTTTTACACTTCCTCTACTAAACATCCAGTATGCTAATAGAACTCCTAGACCTGGCCCAGGATTACTTTCTAATAAGAACATTATAGATTTACCTGCTTCTTTTGCTTCAGCTATACCTATAGGTCCTAATATACCATGATTTATTGCATTGTTTAAGAACAATACTTTTCCAGGTTCTATAAATGCTGAAACTAAAGGTAATAAACTTTTGCTAACTATAAATTGAACTCCAGATTCTATAAGAGCTGTACCTGCTACTATTGCTGGCCCTATTGCATAGAATCCTAATATTGCAAGAAGCATACCTATTATACCTATTGAAAAGTTATTTACTAACATTTCAAATCCTGTTGGGATTTTACCATCTACAAATTTATCGAATTTCTTGATTATCCATCCTGCAAATGGCCCCATTATCATAGCTCCGATAAACATTGGTATATCAGCTCCAACGATTACACCCATCGCTGCTGCTGCACCTATTACTCCACCTCTTTGTCCAGCGATTGCCTTACCACCAGTATAAGCTATCAATAATGGTAAAAGGTATTTTATCATTGGGTCACCTAGAGTACTTAACTTCTCATTAGGCATCCATCCTGTTGGTATAAATAATGCTGTTATAAGACCCCATGCTATAAAAGCTCCTATATTTGGCATTACCATACCACTTAAAAATTTTCCTATTCTCTGTATAGATGTCTTTATTGTCGATTGATTAGAACTGCTCATAATTTTACCTCCATTTGAATTATATTCTATATCGATATGATTCCCTTTTGTTATACTTTTATTATAGAGTTTATATTTTCTAGTAACAACTTTAAGAAATCGTTTCTATGTCACTTAAGATAATGACATTTGTCATTTTAGTTTTTGTTTAACTTTATTTATGTAGTATTTTAGAGTATCTAGTGTTGCAAATAATACTATTTTTATAAAATATTTAAATTTAATATAAAAACCAATAATAATTCAATTAAATAATTTTATTAGAGGTACTTTTGGATATACTAATATAGACTTATTTGACCTGTGCTTTTGAAATTTGTACGCTCTATATAAATATTCTCAACATAAAGTGTATAAGTACAATGTATAGCTAATTAGATATTAATTTCTAATTAGCTACTATACAACATTAAACATTATTTAATATACAATTTTACCCTATAAAGCAATATATATTAAACAAATTCAATTAAAATAGTTTAAATTTTTCAAAAATCTCAATATTTGACAAAATACTTTAATAAAATTAAAGAATAAGTTATAATTAATACTATCAATTATAAAAAGTATAAAAATATAAGGAGTGATTAAAAAATGGCGTTTTATTTTGATACACCATCACATACTTTCAGTGAATACCTTCTTGTTCCAGGTTTCTCTTCTACTGATTGTATACCTGCTAATGTAAGTTTAAAAACACCTGTTACTAAATTTAAAAAAGGCGAGGAAGCAGATATTTATATGAATATCCCTTTGACTTCTGCTATTATGCAATCTGTTTCTGATGACAAGATGGCTATTGCACTTGCTAAAGAAGGTGGTATTTCATTTATATACGGTTCTCAAAGTATTGAAAGTGAAGCTGCTATGGTAGCACGTGTTAAGTCTCACAAAGCTGGTTTTGTTGTAAGTGATTCAAATATTAAACCTGAGAATACACTAAAAGACATACTTGAATTAAAAGAAAAAACTGGACATTCTACAGTTGCTGTTACTGAAGACGGAACTTCAACTGGTAAATTATTAGGTATTGTCGCAAGTCGTGATTATCGTATAAGTCGTATGAATTTAGATACTAAAGTTAGTGAATTTATGACTCCTATGTCATCCATTGTTTATGCTAACAAAGATGTTACTTTAAAAGAAGCAAACAACATTATATGGGACCACAAACTTAATTCTCTTCCTGTACTTGATGACAATGGCAATCTTGTTTATATGGTATTCCGTAAAGATTACTCTTCTCATAAAGAAAACCCACTTGAACTTTTAGATTCTTCTAAAAGATATGTAGTTGGGGCTGGTATCAATACTAGAGACTTTGCTGAACGTGTTCCTGCTTTAGTTGAAGCTGGTGTTGATGTTTTATGTATAGATTCTTCAGAAGGTTTTTCTGAATGGCAGAAAATAACTCTTGATTTTATTCGTGAAAAATATGGTGATACAGTTAAGGTTGGAGCTGGAAATGTAGTTGATCGTGAAGGATTCCTTTACTTAGCTGAAGCTGGTGCTGACTTTGTTAAAGTTGGTATTGGTGGTGGTTCTATATGTATTACTCGTGAGCAAAAAGGTATAGGACGTGGACAAGCCACTTCTATAATTGAAGTTGCACAAGCTAGAGATGAGTACTTTGAAAAAACAGGTATTTATATTCCAATTTGCTCTGATGGTGGTATCGTTTATGACCATCATATAACTTTAGCTTTAGCTATGGGTGCAGATTTCATAATGCTTGGTAGATACTTCTCTCGTTTTGATGAGAGTCCAACTAACAAAGTTAACATAAATGGTAGTTACATGAAAGAATACTGGGGAGAAGGTTCTGCACGTGCTAGAAACTGGCAAAGATATGACCTTGGTGGAGATAAGAAACTTTCTTTTGAAGAAGGTGTTGACTCTTATGTACCTTATGCTGGTTCTTTAAAGGACAATGTAACTCTTTCTTTAAGTAAAGTTCGTTCTACTATGTGTAACTGTGGAGCTCTTAGCATACCTGAGCTTCAAAAGAATGCTAAACTTACACTTGTATCTTCTACTAGTATAGTTGAAGGTGGAGCTCATGATGTTATGTTAAAAGATAATAGAAATTTATAATATAAACAAAAGTGTAGTTGATTATAAAATCAGCTACACTTTTTTATTTTAATATAAGCTTTTATTTAACTGTAAATTCAAGAAGCTTACTTTTAAGTTCATTTTCTATTTTTGATAGTTCAACTTCTGCTTCTTGTCTCTTTATTCTACCATCATGTTGTATCTTAACTACTTCATCAATAGTTGATATTAAAGATTGATTAGTTTTCTTAATTGTATCTATATCTACAATTCCTCTTTCTGATTCTTTTGCTGTTTCTATTGTACCCATCTTTAGAGTTTCTGCATTTTTTAATAAAAGCTCATTTGTCATATTGCTAACTTCACGTTGAGCTTTCATGGCTTGATTTAAGTGAGAAATCCCAAGGGCAAGTACTATTTGATTTTTCCATAATGGAATTGTATTTACTATAGTTGATTGAATCTTCTCTGCCATTAAATTATTACTATTTTGAACTAGTCTTATCTGTGGAGCCATTTGAAGAGATACCATTCTAGTTAATTCTAAGTCGTGAATCTTCTTTTCAAATCTGTCACAAAGCGAAACCATATCATTCACAGATTGAGCATCTTCTGTTGAACCAGATAAACTAGCCTTTTCTCTTAATTTTGGCATTTCATATTCTTTCATATCTTTTAGCTTTTGTTTTCCTGCTATAATATACATAGTAAGTTCTTTTGAATAAGCTAAGTTCAGCTCATACATCTTATCAAGCATAGCTATATCTTTTAAGATTTTAACCTGATGTTTTTGAAGTTCTTTACTTACTTTGTCTACATTTACCTCTGCACTATCATACTTAGTTTTTAGATTTGAGATTTTATTATTTGCCTTTTTAAAGATTCCTAAAAAACCACCTTGTTCTTTTTCGTCTGCTGAAAATGCTTTTAAATCAGTAACTAGATTTGTAAGCATATCTCCAACTTCCCCTAAATCTCTAGTCTTAACACTCTTTAGAGCTGTTTCAGAAAACCCTGCTACCTTTTTTTGAGCACCAGCTCCATATTGTAAAATCATATTTGTATTTGTAATATCTATTTTTTCTGCAAATTCCTTCACCATCTTACGTTCAGATTCAGATAGCTTTTCTTCTTCTGGGTCTTTTTCATCCTTTTTCATTAATAGGTCAGAATTATTTATATCATTTGTATTTGATTCCTCTGCAAATGGGTCAAGTGTTAAAGTTGGCATAACTGGTATATCATCTAAATTATTCATTATATCTTTCTCTCCTCTTCCTTTATAAAGTACTTATTAACTTATATACTGCATATTCCATACTCTATAACTACTTAATTGTTCAAAAATAACAGAATATTTTTTATATTGAAGTTAAAATTTACCACTTGTTAATCCTTCTTGAACTAACATGTTTTCTAAAACAGTAATATCTGTAGATATATCGATTGCTTCATCTTCAAATAGATAATCTAATTGATTTTCAAAAGCTATTACAATTGTACTCATTGTATTTTCAATACTTTCCATAGTTGTTGTTATATTTTCTCTATCTATACCTTGTTCTTCCAATGTATGATATGAATTCAATAACTTCAAAGTAGTTGGAAGATAATAGTCCATAAATTTTTGTATTTGAGTAAGTTTTGATGGGTCATGTTTTACAACATCAAATATTTTACTTGTAACATCTTCTACTTGTACAATTTTATTGCACATTGATTCCGATTTAATATTTTTATTAGCTTCTTTTATTTGTGTTAAATAATTCATTCCAGTATTTATAATTTTATCAACTTCATTAACTTCATCGGTTTTTTCTTCTTCTTTAACTTCATATGCTACATCTTCATATTTTGGCGGAGTAAAATCTTCATTTGTCAACACAATTTGATTACTTCTTTTATCAATATAAGTATTTATAAAGTAGTTTTTGTCTATCATCTTTTGTACATCTTTTATTATAAAATTTAATGACTTAGATGTACTTTCTGCAATAAGTTCTACTGGAATAATATTCCTATTACTTATGATTGTACAATATTTTTTATAACGAGAAATTTGGTCTCCTAATCTCTTTCCTTTAAAAATACAAACACCACCTATAATTAAAAACACTGCACATACTTGAATAGGAAGTATTACAGCCCATCCAATTATAATAGAAATAGTTGAAAGTACTAAGGCAGATAATGTAAATAAACCTACTAAACCCCATCCAACTATTTTTAAAAATTTACTTAAAAATGAATTTATCAACACAGATTTTTTGGAAAAATTTTCTGATTTATACATAGTTTATATCCTTTCATTTTCATTAATATTATTAATATATTGCAGTTTGATTATACAATTACTTACTTATTACTGTCAAGGAATTTGAATTTCTACAAATTATTTCAAATAAAGTAATAGACTTAAATATAGGTATATTTTAAATTAAAAATATACTTATATTTAACTCCATATAAAAATAAGAGAACTTAACTTTAATTAAATTTAAGTTCCCTCATTTTTATTTTTATATAAATATAATTAGCATTGTTTATCTTTGCTATACATATTGATGAAAATTTATATTAATAAAGATTTACAAATATCTCTCTTATTTCTTCTCTGCTAAGCTCTACATAGTTATTAGCAAGTAATCTTTGTTGATTAGCTATTGTACTATCTGTAAATTCATCTATTTGACTTTCTACCATTCCATATTCTCTTAAGGCTTTTTTAGCTATTAATTTATTTAAAAACTTTTCTAATTCTCCATAAACATCACAATTAGGGTCACATTCAAGAGCATCTGCTAAAATTTTTGTACATTTCGTAATTTTTCCATCAGGATTTTTTCTAGAATACATCTTAAATACTTCAGTAAAGAACTGATAATTTGCTTCACCATGAGCAACATGGAAAGCTGCTCCAATTGAATAAGATAGAGCATGAACTGCTGCACAACCAGCATTTCCAAAAGCGATTCCTGCATAATTTGATGCAAGAACAAAATCCTTAAGATGATTAAATCTCTCCTCATCACCTTTTTCAACTATTTGTTTATACCCATCCATAATCATTTTTATTGCTTGTAAAGAATACATTTCTGTAAATGGACTTGCTTTTGGAGAAAGATAAGACTCAATTGCATGTATAAGAGCATCTACTGAACTTGTAACAAAGAATTTATAAGGTAATCCCTTTACTGTCTCTGGAATTAAGACTGCATAGTCTGCATAAGTTTCTTCTACTGCAAGCCCTTTTTTAGTATGCTTGGATTTTAATTCTGCAATGGCTACATTTGTTACTTCACTACCTGTACCACATGTTGTAGGAACTACTACTAACTCTTTTATTTTTTTAGGTGCTACGTCTCCTTCAAATAAATCAATAGACTTTTCTGGAACATCAAGTGCTAATATCTTGCATATATCAACTATTGTTCCTCCTCCAAAAGCGATAATTCTATCAAAATTATACTTTTTCATTTCTTTTGTCATAGAATCTATCATTTCATCAGATGGTTCACCTGTTCCAAACTTTTCTTGGAAAATTAGATTTGTATCTATTCCAAGAGGCTTCATATATGGCTCATATATAAATTCATTAGTAATTACTAAATCATTTTTTCCTATTTTAAATTCTTCGTTGAATTCTTTAAATGTATCAAAATAAAATATTTTTGGAACTACTCTAAGTGCTTCCATTATTAACACCCCTCTATTATTAATATTTCTCATTAAATCTTTTTTCAAATTCTAACGCCAGACTTTCTCTTACACTTGGATGAGCTATATTAATTAAATTTCTTGCTCTTTCTCTAAGAGATTTTCCTTTTAGCTCTGCTATACCATATTCTGTTACAATGTAATCAACATCATTTCTTGATGTTGTTATAGGTGCACCTTCATCCACAATAGAGACGATTTTTGAAATCACTGTACCATCCTTTTTTGTAGTTATTGAAGGCATAGCTATAATTGCTTTTCCATCTTCTCCCATAGAGACTCCACGTATAAAATCAACTTGACCTCCAACACCACTAAATTGTCTAAGTCCCATTGCTTCTGCAACCACTTGTCCCATCAGGTCAACTTGTATAGCAGAGTTTATAGAAACCATTTTATGCTGTTTCATTATAACTGCTGGATGATTGACATAGTCTACAGGTTTAACTTCAACTGCTGGATTATTATGTGCAAAGTCATATAATTTTTTAGTACCCATTAAGAATGTAACTGTCATTTTCTCTTTATCAAAATTTTTATATTTGCCATTTATAACACCTTTTTCATAAAGAGCTAAAGTTCCGTCTGAAATCATTTCTGAATGAATACCTAAATCTTTTTTATCCGTTAAAAATAGCATAACTGCATCTGGGATTCCACCAATTCCAAGTTGTAAAGTAGAACCATCTTCAATTAATGAAGCACAATTTTTACCTATTGCTTCTTCTACTTCTCCAATCTTTGCGGGTTGTAATTCATATAAAGGTTGTGATTTTTCCACTATATAATCAAACTCTGATACATGAACTACTTCACCATAAGTTCTAGGAAACTGGTCATTCACTTGAACAATTACTGTTCTAGCAGTTTTAATAGCTTCATAAGTATAATCAACTGATGTACCTAAACTACAATATCCATGTTCATCTGGTGGAGTTACCTGTGCTAACACAACATCACATTTTAATCTTTTTTCCCTAATTAACTTTGGTACTTCATGGAAGAATGCAGGTGTAAAGTCGCCATCTCCGTTCTCAATTGCTTTTCTTACATTTCCACTTACAAACATTGGATTTACTCTAAAATGAGCTTCCATCCCCTTAGAAGTATATCCACCACTACCTAAGCTTACCATGTGTTTAATCTCAACATCTTTATATTGCTCAGCATTTTCAATCATAGCTTCTACCAGTGCAGGAGGCTCACCTACACAATGTGCAAATACTACAGTATCCCCATTTTTAATCTGCTTTACGGCCTCTGTAGCACTACATAATTTACTTTGATACAATTCTTGCCAATTCAATGAAATCCCCCCATTTAGCTCTTTTTTAAGTTTCACAAATTGCTGATTCAATTATATTTATAGCTCTTTCTATATGGCTAAAATCCCATATCTTAATACACTCATTTTTTACTTTATATTGTTGATAGGATGCGCATAAAGTTGCGCATCCTCCAATTATAAGTAACAAATCATATTCCACATTTTCTTGTGCTATACTAAAATCTACTCTACCATCGAAGTGCTCTTTGATTATTGTAAGAGCCTTCCCTCTTTCGTATCTAGGGTTACAGCCCCCACAAAATCTAACTCCACAGGTCATCGTGTAAATTCTCCTTCTAAAAATATCTTTATCTAACAATCCACTACTATTTTATAATTATTTCTTATCCCATATATTTTTTCATTAATTAAAATCGATATACTTTTCCCTTTTATATATCAACTTGTAAATTTCCTATAAATTTAGAGCTTTCTCTTTTTTTATCCCTGCAATTGTCTTAGCTAACTCTTTTTTCTGACCTATATTTCCTTGTCTTGAAATCATTATTCTTTGGGCTTGTGGTGAACCTGCTCCATGCATTGATTCAGTTCTATAACCAACAGCAGATGAACCAAGACATATATTTTCTAAGAATCTTAATATTCTCATTCTTTCTTCTGTTGAAGCTACTGAAGAAGCTTTAAAGTACTTATTACATACTTCGCCAATAGTCATTCCACTTGTTCCAACTTTAAGGTCTGATTTAAAGTCTTTTTCTGAAGGCATAGTAACCATAAGACCACCAGCTATATCTTCTGCAAGTCTTACTATTTCATAAGGGAATCTAGTTACATTCTGTTTACATACATTTGCAAGAAGTAAATCTATTTGATAGTTTCCAGCTTCTGTCTTATGCCCTTCTGATGAACATGCTATACCACAACAATATAAGCTTTCATTAAGATGAGTCATTTCTATTAATTTATCTTTTATATGTGAAGCTTTATTTGCTCCATTATAATCAGCTGCTAAAGCTGCTGCTCCTATTATTACATCACCTACACCTACTTTACAACCACCATAACTTTGTCTGTGGTATCCAGCAAATCTCTCAACTAACATACCAGAGAAATCCCACTCTCCACATAAGAAAATTCTATCATTTGGAACAAATACATTATCAAATACTACTAAAGCTTCCTGACCACCGAATTCTTTATTTCCTAAATCAACATCTGCGCCTTCTTCTAATTTTCTAGTATCACAAGATTGTCTTCCATAAATCATGAACACACCCTCAGCATCTGAAGGAACTGCAAATGATACAGCATAGTCTTTATCTGCTTCTGTCATACTTATAGTAGGCATTATAAGATGCTCATGTGAATTTATTGAACCAGTTTGGTGTGCCTTTGCTCCTCTTACAACTATACCATCTTCTCTTCTTTCTACTATATGAAGAAACATATCTGGGTCAGGTTGAGCACTAGGTGACAATCCTCTATCTCCTTTAGGGTCAGTCATAGCACCATCAACTACTAAATCGTTTTCTTGTATATAAGTTAAGTATTTTACAAAATTATCATGATATTTAGTTCCATGAGCTTTATCACACTCGAATGTTGTTGAATATACTGCATTAAATGCGTCCATACCAACACATCTTTGGAAACAAGAAGCTGTTTTTTGACCACATAGTCTTTGCATTTTCACTTTTTTCACTAAATCATCAGTACTTTGATGAAGATGCCCAAATCTATTTATTTTTTCGCCTGTAATATTTGAAGTAACTGTCATTAAGTCTGCATATTCTGGGTCATGAGCTAAATCATAAGTTGCTGCTACACAATTTATAGATGGTCTAATCATAGGATGGTCAACCCAATTTTTAACCTCTTCACCAAACATATAAACCTTAGTGTTTAATTTTCTCAAACTTTCAATATATTGAGCTCCTGTCATTAATGCCATAATAAAACCACTCCTTTTTTTATAAAATTTTTTATTTATGTTAATTATAATACTTCCTTCTTATGTCTGTTTCTTAATATTTTTTTCTAAATCCTATCCCCAAAGTTCTTCATCTGTAGGAACTTCATTTTCTGGCATATAATAAGCAATTCTAGAAATATTAATTAAATGCTTATAATCAAGATTTTCAGAAATACTGTTATTTCCCCAAGAGCCACAACCTAGAGTATTAGTAGGTGCAAG
Organism: Clostridioides sp. GD02377; assembly: GCF_045899875.1. Taxonomy (NCBI): domain Bacteria; kingdom Bacillati; phylum Bacillota; class Clostridia; order Peptostreptococcales; family Peptostreptococcaceae; genus Clostridioides; species Clostridioides sp. GD02377. The sequence continues at coordinate 30,986 of NZ_JBJODA010000009.1, read as the reverse complement.
ACCATTAAAGAAACTTCCTCCAGCACTAGTAGCACAACATTGATTAATAACGAATCTTGATACCTCTATATTTTCTCCTGCATATTCTATATTTTTAACTGTATTTGAATGGATAGATACACTATGCCCTTTTCCCTCTACATTTAGATTTGCTTTTGCAATAGCTACACCTTCTTCAAAGTCTTTATACTTATATGCAGATATAACTGGACACATTTTTTCTTTTGCAAGTATATCCTCTTCTCCTGGACCATCAGCTTCTATTACTATTATTTTTGTATCTTCTGGAATTTCAACACCTGCAATTTTTGCAATTGCATGAACAGATTGACCTACTGCATCTTTATTCATAGCTTTATTTATAAACATAGCATTTCTAAAAGCTTCTTTCTGTGCATTATCTCTAACTATAAAACCTTTATTATTTTTAAATTCATCCATTACTTTATCAAACATTTCTTCTGCTACTATCACTGATTGCTCTCCTGAACAAATTATACCATTGTCAAATATTCTTCCTGCTATAATTTTAGGTACTGCTTCTTTAATATCTACATCTCTATCTATAATACATTGAACATTTCCTGCACCTACTCCAAGTGCTGGTTTTCCACTTGAGTATGCGGCTTTCACCATTCCCATTCCACCAGTAGCAATTACTACATCTGCTGATGAAATTAAATTTCTTGTATTTTCTCTTGATTGTTGGTCAAGTATTTGTATTAGATTTGCTGGTGCTCCTATTTTTTCTAATTCTTCATTAATCATATCTACAGTTTTAGTACTACATCCAATTGCTTTATGGTGTGGTGTGATAATGATTGCATTTCTTCCTTTAAGGGCAAACATTGCATTACTCATAGGTGTAACGATTGGATTTGTACAAGGAGTTATTGCCGCTACTACTCCAATTGGTTTAGCTACCTTTGTTATTCCAGTTTCTCTATCTATATCAATTATACCAACTGATTTTTTATCTTTTAGATTGTTATATATAACCTTTGCTTTACTTTTATTTTTAGCTACCTTATCTTCATATACTCCCATTCCAGTTTCTTCTACAGCAAGTTTAGCTAAGTATTCAGCATTATAATACACTACTTTCCCAACTATCTTTACTATTTTATCTACTTGTTCTTGAGTATAACATTCAAACTCTCTTTGAGCTTTTCTAGCTCTCTCAATATAACCATTAATGTATTCTTTACTTAAATCTTCAAAGTTTTCTATTGCTTTTTCCATTTTAAATCTGCCTCCCATTTATTAAATATTTTTATAATGCACTTTTAAAAGTTTCAGACTTTTTCATTGTACCTGTATTCATAAATTTACTATGCCATGATAAAGCTTCATCCAATATGTGAGGAGTTTGTTTTGCTCCATTTTGACAGGCTCTATTTAAATAATCTCTAAGTTGTTCTTTATAATCTGGATGAGCACAATTTTCTATTATTTTTATAGCTCTTTCTCTAGGCGCAAGACCTCTTAAATCAGCATATCCCTGTTCTGTTACAATTACCATTACATCATGTTCAGTGTGGTCTACATGAGATACCATAGGTACTATTGATGATATATCACCATTTTTTGCAATTGACTCAGTACTAAATATAGTTATTGCTCCATTTCTAGCAAAATCACCAGAACCACCAATTCCATTCATCATTTTTGAACCCATAATATGAGTAGAATTTACATTTCCATAAATATCAACTTCAATTGCAGTGTTCATTGCAATTACTCCAATTCTTCTAGCTATTTCTGGATTATTACTAATCTCTTGAGGTCTCAATATAATCTTATCCTTAAATAAATCAATATCTTCTTCAAATTTTATTAACCCTTCTGGTGATGGACTTACAGACGTAGTAGACGCCATTGTGACCTTACCCATTCTTATTAAATCCAACATAGAATCCTGCACAACTTCTGTATAGCAAGTTAAATTTTCAAATTCAGATTCACATAATCCATATAAAACAGCATTGGCTACACTTCCTACACCAGATTGAAGTGGAAGTAGATTTTTTGACAATCTACCTGACTTTACTTCTTCTTTCAGAAAAGCGATAATATTATTTGATATTTTCTTTGAAGCTTCATCTACAATACCTAATGGACGTGTCTTATCTTGCATATTAGTGATTACGATTCCTGCAATTTTATCTAAGCCACAAGGTATATATGTTGTTCCAATTCTATCTTTAGGATGATTTATTTCTATTGGCTTTCTATGTGGAGGATTTTCTGTAATATATATGTCTGCCATTCCTTCCATTTCCATTGGTTTTGAAAGATTTATTTCAACTATTACTTTATCTGCACTTTTTATAAAAGAAGGTGAATTACCAATACCACTGGTAGGTATAATATCTCCATTTTCGGTTATTGCAAGTGCTTCTACTATAGCTACATCTACTTTAGGTATAGTTCCATAGTTTAAAAATTGAGTAGAATGACTTAGATGCATATCTATATAATTAACAACACCTTTATTAATGTTATTTCTAAGTGTAGAATTAGTCTGATAAGGAAGCCTTCTTTCAATTATACCTGCTTCTGACCATGCCCCATCTACCTCTGGGCCTAAAGATGCACCTGAATACACAGTTAACTTTATCTTTTCTCCTCTTTTAGCCCTTTCTGCAACTGCTAATGGCACTGCTTTTGGATAACCTGAAGGTGTAAATCCACTAAGTCCAACAACCATTCCATCATTTACAATTTTAGCAGCTTCATCTGCATTCATAATTAAATCACATAACTTTTCATTTCTTAATCTTTCTCTTAATTCTTCAAATACGCCTTCATTATTCATAAATATCCCCCCATATAAAGTCTTATTTACATTGGAAGTTTGTGTAAAACTATAACCAATATAACTTTAGTTAACAATGCAAATGGATACGTGGCTCCATAACCTGCTGCTGGGTCATCACTGTCAAGAGCATCAACAGCTGCTCCAAGACCTGGAGTTGATGTCATACCACCACAGACAGCTCCAGATAGTAAAATCCAGTTTAATTTAAATATATATTTACCAACTAAGAATCCTATCATCATAGCTGTAACACCCACTACTATTGCTACAAAAGCCAGATGCATACCAGATGTCATAATTGAATCAACTACTTTACCACCATATCTTAATCCAACTATTGCTAAGAAAAACACTAGACCTATCTGCTTTAAAATGTTTAAAACCTTTTCTTCCATTCTAAAATTTACTGCCCCTATCTTACCTACATATCCAAGTACTAGAGATACAATTAGTGAGCCACCTGTAGCTCCTAATGTGAAGTATCCTAATGGTCCCATAAATACATGTATTCCTCCTACTAAATATCCAGCCAAACATGTTAAGAAAAATGTTATTATATTAAATGGAACTTCTGGTATTGTTTTACCTGCAACGCTATCTCTTGCTTCTTTCATTTCTTTTTCATATTTTCTTCTTTCTTCTTTAAGGTCCATCCTAAATATTTTTGGAAGGAAATTTACACCTAATATTACTATTAAAACTCCAAAAGGATATGCAACTGCATGCCCTATACCAACACCTGCTTCAGCATACGCAATATATTTATCTATTTGCTCTTGAGTTAGTGATGTAGTTGTATTTACATCTAATTTTCCTTCTGGGTCAACAACTTTTAAAATTTCTTTCTTATCTTCTATTGAAGCTTTTTCAAACTCCTTTGATACATCTTCTGCATGTTTACCAGCTGTTTCTAGAGCAGCAGCTAATCCAGGTGAACTTGTTAATGCCCCTGTATAAACACCAGAAACTTCATAAGCACTGCTTCCTTTGTTACTTGATAGTAAAGTCATTGCATAAGTCATAGAACCTCCTATAAAAGTTATAAGAACTCCTAAAACTACAAATCGTGCTCCATACTTCTTTAATACAGCTTTCATATCTTTTGCAGCTAATAAACCAACTGCTGCAACAAATATTATCAAAAAGAAATCAAAGAAGTCAGGAGAAATAATTCCATTTCCCATCATGACAGTTGCTGCCTTATACCCTGCTGCCGTTTCTCCTTTTGCTATTACTGAATTCCCCAAGCTATATGCAAGCCACCCAATAAATAATCCTGTAAATAATGCTCCTGATACCCCAAAATTAAACTTCCCAAATTTAATCTTTCCAAATAAAATTCCTGTAATTACAGCAGCAAACATAAGGACAAAAGGATTCATTAAAAAATCCATTAACTCAAACTTCACTAAATCACTCCCTTTCATCGTTATTAAATTAACAATTATTACTAAAAAATATATTTCTCCTTTCTCCCTAAAACTTTATTTTGTTATTAAATTAACATTACTAATTAAAAAAATTTTCTCTTATTAATATCAATCTTTTTCTTTAGGATTTAATTAACAATCTAGTCTCGAAAATAATTGTTTATTTTTAAATAGTTAAATTTTTAATATTCGTTGCTATGACTCGATTATAAATTGATTATCATCAAAATATATCAGCTATTTTCTTTTGTTAATTTAATAATAGCACTATTCTTAATAGATTGAAAATATCAAAAACTTATGATATGATAGTTTAAAACTATTCTATTTTTTTACAACAATATACAAAACTTATATTGTCGTTAATTATATACTTGTCACTAATACATAAATGAAAGGAATTAATATCCAATGAATATAAATTATTTATATTATTTTCAAACAGTTTGTAAATATAAAAACATGACCAAAGCTGCTGAAAGTATTCATATTTCCCAGCCATCCATAACATTAGCTATTAAAGAATTGGAAAAAGAACTTGGTTTTGAGCTTTTTTACAGAATAGGAAACAAAATAGAATTAACTCCTGAAGGAAATATTTTTTTAGACAAATCAAAAAACTTTACAAGACAATTTGAAGATTTTCAAAGTGATGCACTAGACTTAGGAAAAAAGAGAAAGGCCTCTCTTAAAATAGGCATTCCTACAGTCTTAGGTACTTTTTTACTTTCAAAAATACTTCCTAGATTTAATGTAATTTATCCAGATATAGAACTTAAAATCTTTGAAGTTCCAACATTTGTTGGAGCTAAAATGATTGAAGAATCTTCACTCGATTTTTGTATTGGCATAATTGATAGTGATATTTATGATGATATAGATTCAAAAACAATCTACAAAACAGAATTGTATTTAGTTACAAATCCAAAAAATGAATTGGCAAAGCAACCTATTATTTCAAATTATATGTTAAAAAATGTACCTTTTGTCATATTATCTGAAGGTTCTTATCATTATAAAATTATAACAAAAAGACTTGAAAAAGCTAAACCAAATATAATTTTGCATTCAAATCAACTTTCTACTATACGTTATTTATTAGAAAATAACTTAGCTTCAACAATATTGTATAAAGAAATATTTCAAAATACAGAAAATCTCTGTTCAATTCCATTAGAACGTGCAATTACTGCAAATATTGGTGTTCTTTGGAGAAGAAATCAGTACATATCTCATAGTATGAGACTTTTTATTGAATATATGGCATCTATTCATATAAATTAGTTTCATTTATGTTATATAAGTACAATATTTAATTTAAATAATACACCATAAATATTGTAGAGTATCAGCATAAAAATAAAATATATAATCTCAGAAAATTATAATTGTATACATTTACATCTAAATATTATTATACTGATACTTCTAACAATATTTTTTAATTGTTAATCATGTCTTTAATCAGGTCTACTTGGACAACCTAACAAAAAACCCACGCATCCTGATACAAAATCTCTCATCTGTGAAATAGTACCTAAAGAAGCTGGAGCTATAGTTGTAAAATTCCTCACGATAAAAAGTACTATTAATGCTACAACACAAATTACAGTAGCTATAATAATTTGTAATTCACTGGTTTCTCCTTCTTCAATACCTTCAATTTTATTAACAGATACTTTATTTTCATAATTATCTGTCTCTGAAGTAAATCCAATGGTATTTTTGACATTCATCACATTATTTTGATTTGATTCTTGACCTTTATTAGCTGAATTATCATCTATAAAAAGATTTGAAGATACATCAGTATTTATATACTTTCTTGAAGGTCTCTTTATAAAATTAGCACTTAAAAAGTATCCAAATATAGCTGCTGAAGTTGTTCTTACTACTACATCAATGGTTGTAGTATCTTGTGAATTTACTTCGTTGACAAATAAAGTGTATATAGATTGAAACATGAGTATTGCCATTACAATTATTAGACATCTGTCAATTAGTTTGATTTTATACCAGGCTTTTTTTATATTTTTTATAAGTTTATGTTTTTTATACACAGATATTATCACCTCTCACAATAAAATTAAGCCCTCTTTACTATAATATGTAACGAGAGCTTAATGGTGAGATTATGTTATATTTTATGTGAAAAAGTATATAAAAAACAAATTATTTGTCTAAAATCATCAAATCTTTAGGGAATTTAGTAAGTCTTTCTGGTCCGTTTTTGGTAATCAGAACAGTATCTTCTATTCTAACTCCACCCCATCCTGGTAAATAAATACCTGGTTCCATTGTTATTATACATCCTTCTTCTATAGTTTTATCGCCATAATTACCAATGAAAGGCTCTTCATGAACATCTCTACCAACTCCATGCCCTATACCTTGATAATAATAATCTTCATATTTTTTAACAACTTTTCTTATTTCAGCATCTGGAATTGTAGCATGTACACCAACTTTCATGTTTTCAACACCTACATTTTGTGCTTCCTTAACCAAATTATATACCTCTAATTGCTTTTCGGAAGCTTCTCCAACTATAAAAGTTCTAGTTGTATCAGATATATAACCATTATACATCGCACCATAGTCTATAAGTACAAAATCTCCTTTTTCTATGACCTTATCACTAGGTTTACCATGAAGTAATGAAGTCTTTGCACCTGATATCAATATAGTCTCAAAGCCTATATTTTGTGCTCCATTCATCTTCATAAAATACTCCAATTTTGTAGCCAATTCAATTTCACTAACTCCAGCTTTTATATGGGGAATCAATTCTTCCAATGCCTTATCTGCTATCTCACATGCTTTTCTTGTATTCTTGATTTCCTCTTCATCTTTTACATATCTTAATGTCTCTACAATATTTTCTGTAGGTATTAATTCTCCATTATCTTTCTCAATCAGATTTTTAAGTTCCTCGTATTTATCAAACACTATATTAGTTCTTTCAAATCCAAGTTTCTTTATACCTACTTTAGCACACACGCTTTTTACTGCTTTTGCCACACTTCTATCAAAGTTATGCCAATTTATAATTTCAAAACCTTCGCAAACATTTTCTGCAAGTTCCATATATCTACTATCAGTAACTAAGAAATTACCATCTTTACAAATCACTGCATATGCTTCCTCATCAGGAAAACCACTTATATAATTTACATTGGTCTTCTTTGTTAAATATAGTGCATCAAGACCTTTGGATTCCAATAATTCAACTACTTTTTTTACTTTGCTCATGATTTTGCCTCCAAATAATAAATTTTACCTCAGTTATATTATATCATTAATTAGTGTTCTTTTTTATCTAATAGATACTTTATTTCTAAAATTTTTTCATATCTTTCTAACTTTATTTTAAGATTTCATTAGTTTTATCTAAGATATATTCATAAGTTCTGTCAATATTTATGAGGAATTTTTTTCATTATATATGTGGATTAACCAAAATTTAGTACTTACAAAAAACCTCGTTCCTTATGACTATATTGAAAATGAATGTTTTTTGGTTATGAAATCGCTCATAAATAGAGTGTTTATGTTGATAATTCAAATTTTTATATGAAAATTTTAAGTAAAATAGTTACAAATATAATCATAAGAAAGATAAGTAATTATTACAATATTTACGTTTTTCAATTAATATTTGAAGTAGATTTTATATATTAATATCCTTTGATATTTTAAATCCAATGTTATAAGCTTTTTTTAATACTTTAGGATTATTTTCAATTGAATTTTTTTCAAATGCTTTAGTAGCAATTATGGTTTTATAATGATTTAAACCCATTCCTTTAAGATGCTTACTTGTATATCTAAAATATCTTTTAAAAAATATTGATAAAGGTGCTGCTTGAGTATAAACCATGATTATTTTTTTATTTCCAAATCTAGGTATATGTTTACCTTTATCTATTGTTGTAAGTGGATAAAGTCTATCTAATAATAACTTGGTTTGAGCTGATACCTGACATATATAAACTGGCGAACCTATAATTACATACTCAGCTTTCTTTATATCTTCATATACTTGAATCATATCATCTTTAAGTGAACATGAATAATTTTTTCTACAATATAAACATCCTTGGCAACCTTTTATATTCATATCATTTAAGTAATACTTTTTTACATCAACATTATTTTTGTTTGCTCCTTTAATTATTTCATTAATTATTGTATCTACATTACCATTTTTCCTTGGGCTTCCTACAAATGCTACTATTTTAGACATTTTCAACTCTCCTATTTAATATATATTTGCTATATTAAGAAATATTTACTCCAAATATTTTTCTTTTTCTTCATATCTTCAATTTGAAAATTATTATAAAATATCGTATCTATTTTATTTATTGTATTTTCAGGTATTTTAATAACATTATCTAATTTTTTAGTGTTTGATACGAATCTAGTTCAATATTATATTACTAATTTACTGCTTATAAGCAAGATTAATAATTGTATAAAAAAGAGAAGTTGATATTTTAATTAGTACTATTCATTTTGATTCTTTTGGAAAGTAACAATATTTTATCTAATATTTCATTTATCACAAAGATAAATTCTTCATCACTTTTCCCTGTGGGGTCATTTATTCCCCAATCTTCTCTATATATACATGGAAGATATGGACATTCTACATTACACCCCATTGTAATAACAATATCAACTTTGGGTATGTCTTTTAATAACTTTGAATATTGCTCTTTTTCCATATCTATATTATAAATTTTTTTCATTAAACGTACAGCATCTTGATTTATTTGTGATTTCACCTCAGTACCTGCTGAATAGCTTTCAAAAACATCTAAACCTAGTTTCTTTCCTAATGCTTCTGCTATTTGGCTTCGACAAGAGTTATGAACACAGATAAAAGCTACTTTGGGTTTATAGGCTACCATGTTTTTCCCTTTCTATAATTGATTTCACTTCATCAATTGTCAATACCTTACCATATGATACAACCTTGCCATTCATAACAAGTGCAGGAGTGCTCATTACTCCATAGCTAGCAATTTGAGTAAAATCAGTTATGTGCTCAATATTTAAATCTAAATTCATTTCTGAAATTGCTGTACGTGTTGCATTTTCTAAAGCGATACATTTTGCACAACCAGAGCCTAGAATCTTGATTCCATCTTCTTTCTTTGTCATTTCTGCATGTTCCATAGTTTCTGATGTACAATCTCCACTACAGCAACATGATTTTTTTTCTTCTTTTTTACCAAATAATTTCATCTTAATTTCCTCCTAGTTTTTATAATATTAAAAATGTATGCAAAACATTGAACAAATAACCAACCACGATAATACCAATTGTACAGATAGCTATAAATAAAGCCAGTAATTTTGGTTTTACAGCTTTTTTGAGCATAATCATAGATGGTAAACTTAATGTTGTTACAGCCATCATAAATGCAAGTACAGTTCCTAATTGTGCACCCTTAATTAACAATGCTTCTGCAACAGGTATTGTTCCAAAAATATCTGCATACATAGGAACACCAACCAATGTTGCTAAAATAACACCAAACGGATTGTCACTACCTAGAATTGTTTCTATCCAAGTTTCTGGAATCCAGTTGTGAATTATAGCACCAATTCCTACACCTACTAAAATATAAGGGAATACTTTTTTAAATGTTTCACTAACTTGTTCTTTTGCATATTGAACTCTATCTTTTCGTGTCAAAGATGGTGAATCAATATCTACATGACTTGCATTTTGTATAAAATCTTCAACATATTTTTCCATGTGTAATTTTTCGATAATAGTACCACCAATAACTGCAATTAATAGTCCAACTATCACATAGGCAATTGCAACTTTTGCACCAAATATACTCATAAGAAGTACAAGACTACCTAAATCTACCATAGGGGATGAAATCAAGAAAGAAAAAGTAACTCCTAAAGGAAGACCTGCACTTGTAAAACCTATAAAAAGTGGTATAGAAGAACATGAACAAAATGGAGTTACTGTCCCTAATAGAGCAGAAACAATATTTGCTCCAATACCATGAAAGCGACCCAAAATCTTCTTACTTCTTTCTGGTGGAAAATAACTTTGTATATAAGATATAATAAAAATCAAAATACATAAAAGTATAGTGATTTTTATAACATCATAAAAAAAGAATTGAACACTACCACCTAGTCGTGTAGTATTATCTAATCCTAAAAATGATAATGTGTTGCCAATAAGACTATTTAGCCATTTCATGCCAAGAATTTGGTCTTGAAAAAACAGTATGGCTATTTGTAATATTTCCAAAACAATTCCTCCATTCTATTTTTCATATCAATTTTATTTGATATGTTTTTTTTAATAAAAGCCATCTGTAGATGACTTTTATTTGCAAGATTCTGTATCTGTATTAGGTGTTGTGATTTCTAATAAACGCTTACTAGCATATTCACTGCCCTTTTTACTAAGGCTATAATGTGTCCATTTTCCATCTTGTCTTGGTGATACTATTCCTGATTCACACAATATTTTCATGTGATAAGATAGTGCAGATTGACCAATATTCATTTTATCAATTAAAACACAAGCACATTTTTCTCCACTCCTTAAAAGTTCGAGAATTAAAAGTCTTTTTTCATCACAAAGGGCTTTAAATATTTTTGCATCATCTTTATAGTTAATCATCATTTTTCACCTCTCATATCAAAATATTTTGATGTGTCTATCGTACTATATTAATATTACTTTGTCAACATTCACATCAATTTTATTTGATATGATTTATTGATTCTTTTTTGACTAAATGCTCTATACTTAAATAATTTTTCTTTATACATAAAACTTAATTAATATCCTCCACAACAAGATATCTTTTTATAGTCTAACTTCTAATTACTTTTTATAGAACTATTTAAATTAAACAATTTATCAGAAAAGGACATCTTAGGGCTTTGTAAAAATAATTTAAGAATAGATATATATTTCTTAGAAAAAATACAAAAATAAGGTTATGATTTTTAAAACCATAACCTTATAAATACTTAATTATCACTTAAAAAATAAATTTATATTCAAAGAGTACACATAAACATTTCCCAACTTATCAATTAGAAAATCACATTTTTTAATATACTCCTACCTATTTTGCAGTATATCCAGCTTTAGTTAAAGTTTCAACTGCTAAATCACCTTTAGCTTCATTTACTAAAACTATTGGACCTGTACAACCCATACCACTTTCAGCATAGATTCCATTTTTCCATAACTCAGATACTGCATCTTCTAAATCCATTATATCAACACCAGCTATTTGACGAGTAACAACCTCTTTATCTGGCATTTTAACTTCTACTTTTTCAGCTTTAACTTCTTTTTTAGTAAGAGAAGCTATAATATCATCAAATTTTGCTTTTTTAACTTTTTCAAATTCACTTCTTGCAACATTACTTATATCGCCCTTTACAACATCATAGGCGTATTTTAGTGCATTTGCTACTACTGGAGAACCTGATGCTCTTGATACTATAAGAACTCTTCTATCATAGTCTTCTCCAACCCCTGGACCATATCCAAAGCCTTGAGCCTCATAATCTCCACCTGTAGTATATGAAGAAAATACTTTCATAAATATATTTCCAGATAATGTATCAGTAACCATAACATCAGGTGCACCTACAAGTAAATCATTACCTCTCATTACACAGCCACCATCTGCTCTAATTGAATCAGCAAACTCCATGTCATACCCATTATCTTTTAATTCTTTTAAACATTTCTCAACTTGTCTTGCCCCATCTACATTAAGTATTCCAACCTTTGGGCATTTATTCCCAATTGATTTAGCTGTAGCAATACCATAAATGGCATTTCTCACCATTGCTTCTATTCTATTAGTAGCACTTGTTCCTGTTGTAGTTGCAAGTATCATTTCTTTTCCTTTGGCTGGAGTTATCACTCTACCTACTGTAGATACACCTATTGGAAAATTATAGTGCATAGTAACACAAGCATCAATGTATCCTGAATCTAATAATTCTTCCATTTTTGAATGCATTTCTTTTTCATCATTAACTTCAACTACTTCAAGGTCAGTTTCTACTTTTGGTCCAATAAGTACTATATCAAATAAATTAGATTTTGCTAATTGTGCACCATTAACCATGTTCCCTACACCATGTTCACTTCCAAGTGTAGTCACACCAATTTTTACTTTTTTGCCAAATTCGCCGCTTTCTATTGCATTAGCTACTTCTAAGAATACATCTGCGATTACTTTTTTTGACATATCCTCACCCCTATTCTTCTAACATGTCTAGTGCTAGTTTTTTCATAGATTCAGCTATTATCTTCTTAATTTCATCCTTAGATATTCCTGAAGTCTCTTCAGTAATACCTGTATTTCTTTCAGCTATAAAAGATACTCCATCAAATAAGTTAGTCATTCTTCCTAAGAATAAACTACCTTTTCCAACTATCATAGCTCTATTTCTCTCACCTGTAGTTAAATCATCTATTAAAAATCCTATATAAGGAGCTCCTGATGGTATATGTCCTTGAGTTGGTGCCCATCCTGGTAATCCTTTATTAGAAACAAAGTCTTTTAACTCTTTCTTTTCTAAGTCTCCACGCTTAACAGCAAGTGCTCCTATCATTTTATAGTTTGCTTCTGGAACATCTCCTGCTCCTGCTGGCTTAGTTATATCTGGGTTTTGCATTTCAACAGAGTATACATCGACATCTGTTATTTTTAAATTAGCTCTATCAAGACCTGAAGTTATAAGTGCTGTCATAACTGCTTGAGGTGAAGAACCAGTTCCAACAGTATGCTTGCCTGTTAAATCAGTTCTTATAACTGGATTTATTCCATCATTTTCAGATACAAGTACTGCAAATCCTCCAACAACATCTTCAAGTACAGGAAGTCCTTTTTTAACATGGTCTTTAGCATTCATTCCAAGTTTAGCACTTGCTCCACCTGCTACTACCATTACATTCTTGTGTATTCCAGCTTTTACTAGGGCTGCAGCTTGAATTAATGCATGTGTTGGTGCTGCACAGAATCCTCTTGTGTCAGAACCAGTTGCATTTTGAAGTCCTGCTATCTCAGCTATTGATTTAGCAAAGTTTCCTCCACCCCTTTGGTTTATATCTCCACAAGCTTCTTCTGAACACTCAATAACATAATCTATTTCAGCAGGGTGTATTTTGCTATGTCTTAGCATTTGAATAGCAGATAAAACTCCAGATGCTTTTACTACTAAATTTTCAAACATTGTATGAGCATTTAGGTTAACATCTACATCATGTGCTCTTTTTACATAACCAATGAATTTTCCATTATGGTATAATCCTTCTGCTATGTGTGTTGCTACTAATTCTTTACCTTCTTCTATATCATCACCCTTTAATTTACCTACAAATGGAGCAATTTCAGGGTAGTTGTTTTCGATTTTTGGTTTTACTTCATCAATAAATTCTTGTGATAATTTTACTAAATCAAATGCATCACTTATTTGCATTAAAGCTATGAACTCATCTTGAGGCATTATTTCTCCAAATTTACCATTTCTATTTCCCTCAATCTTTTGTTCACACCATGGCATTGGTAAATCTCTTAATTCCTCTGGTCTTCTATTTCCTATATAAACTTGATTTGGCATGTAGTTAACTACATCTTCGTAACTTCTTATATGATTGCTTACTTCCTTTAAAAATTCTGAATCTGGATTTGTTGCTCTTTCAACTGTACAAGTACTTCCATTTTGCACTATCATATCTGGAGTATGAATAAGTACATAGCCTGCCCCTTTTAAAACTGGATAAGTCATTTTGTGCACCTCCATAAATTTTATGAACACTTATTTTTTAATTCAATTAAAGACTCTAATTGTTGTTATTTTTATTTTGTTGTATATTTGATTCTATTATTGTTTATGTATTTTGGCATTTTTTAAGATTTCATGAATGAATAACTCCAATTTACCCATTCATGAAATCTATATTATTTTTTTGTGTATAGTTATTTTTTATTTTTAGTGTGTGTTTATATTTTTATCTATATAATATATGTGTGTGTTATTTTTATTTTTCAAATACTGTTTGACCATCTACTTCTGTAGTTAAAGCGTTTAATGCTTTTTCTACAAGGCCTCTTCTTAAGGCTTTTTCTTCTGTAGGGTCAAGCGCTGGATTTCCAAGTGGATGAGGTATTGCTATAGTTGGAACTATTCTATTAGCCCCTACTGTTAATGAAATAGGTACTACTGTACACATATGAACTACTGGAAGTCCAGTTTTTTCTATTTCTTTTACCATCGTTGCACCGCAACGAGTACAAGTACCTCATGTAGAAGTTAATATTACTGCATCTACACCATCAGCCACTAATGCTGCTCCAATTTCAGAAGCATATTTTTTAGAGTTTGCAACAGATGTACCATTACCTACAGTTGTGTAAAAAGTTTCATGTAATTTTCCAATCACACCTTCTTTTTCTAAATCTCTAAGAACATCAACAGGTAATACTCTATCTGCATCTAAATTTGCATACACTGGGTCATATCCACCATGTGCAGTTTCATAAGTCTCTTCTGTTAAATCCATAACTCCTGCTATAGAATAAGTTCCATATTTAGAAGCTGAAGAAGACTCTATTCTATCAGGGTTTCCTTTTGGAACTATACCACCTGAAGTAACTAAAGCTATTTTGCATTTTGATAAATCTTTTACAGCGTTACTTGGGTCAACTCTATCAAAGTTTGGCATTGGGTATTCAGTTTCAAATGGTTCACCTTTTATTTTCTTAACTAACATGTCAACAGCTCTCTTAGAACCTCTGTCTTCATGGAAGTAGTTAACTCTTATTCCTCTAGCTATGTATCCTTCATCTTTAGGAGTTCCAATTTCTTCTCCATTAGCAAGTTTTACTGCAAGCTTTGCTATTTTAGGAAGTGCTTTTCTCATACCTGCTGCAGAATCAGAAGTTTCTACTACATAAACTTCTTTTTTGAACATATCTGCACCTGGATTTTCAATATACATACCTGTTAGGGCTGGTATATTTAAAGCATCTTTTACAACTTTAGTTATTGTTCCAGCAGCAACTCCATATCTACCAGCATTAAATGCAGGACCAGCTATGAAAAGTTGTGGTTCAAAACCTTTTATCATTCCTAAAACTTCTTCACTTGCACTGTCTATATTTTCATTGAAGTAGCTATCTCCACATACTACTGTTCCAACTATTTCAATATCTTCACCTAATAATTTATCAAGTTGTAAACTTATTGGAGGTAAAGTTTCTGCCACATGTGGCTTAGTATCAGCTTTTTCTTCTCCACCTATACCAGCAAAGAACTGATTAATATAATGTACCGCTTTTAGTTTTCCCATCTCTTAGTTTCACCCCTTTTGCTTTTAGGCATTAAAATTTACAAAATTCTTCTCTTATACCAGACATTTCTTCTTCTATTTCTTCAACTTCTAAAACCATTTCCATCATACTTATTTGATCTTCATATACAGTTTCATCAAATAAAACTTTCATTGGTTCTTCTACAACATGGTAAACACTTAATCCTAAAGCAACTCCAGCAAGTGGTCCAGCGAAAGTTGGATCCCCAGCAGTTACTGTTTCGGCTGCAAGACCTGCAGCTTCGGCTTCAGCAGCACCTAGTAAAATCACAACATTTTCAGCTCCGAATTTATCAGCAGCTTCTTTAACTCTGTTTTGATTTTCTAAGTCCATAGCCCCAGCAGCAGTTCAGACAAAGCATTCTGTAGATGAGAAAACAACCTCTGCTCCTTCTACTGTTTTTACACATTCTTCTATCGCAGGTCCTGGTATACCATCACGGTCACCTATTATAAGAACCTTTTTATTACTAAGTAAACTCATAATAATCCTCCTTATTATATTTCTAATATATTTTTTTATATCTATAACATTTATTATAATTTATCTATAATATGTTTAATTAACATTACTCAATCGTTTAATAAAATACTTCTTAATATCCTTTAGCAGTTAAATGACCAAATCCTGTTTCATTAGTTGCACCTGTTATAGCTTGTATTTCAACTTCAATAGTTCCATCAGCCTTTAAGCTTCCATCAGAACCACCGGCTATTACATCTACTACTTCTAAATGACCAATTACTTTATCTAATTTAGGAAGTACTACAACTTGGTTAGCATTTCCACCTGTTACAACAGCATCAGCTCTTACATCTGCATCTGCAAGTGATTGAGAACCTCCATCACGTCCAGCATATTCATCTGTAACTATAACAGTTTTTACACCTTGCATTTCTATCTTCTTACAGTTCATTATAAGGTCAGTATCTGGATTTCCAAAACCTTCTTGTGAAACTATAACTGCATCTAATCCTAAGTATTTACATAATTTAGAAGTCCAGTTTGAAGATCTTTCTTTGTCTGCTAGGTAAACATTTTCATTAGTTATAATTACACCTACAAAGTTTATATCTTTACCATGTCTTGCATATAAGTCTTCAACAACTCCATTGTTTATATGAACATAACTTGGGTTTTTGTCACACGCAGAAACACAGTTACCACTTACAATTGCTCCGTCCATTAATTCTGTTGGATATAATAAAGTTGGTACTATTTGTTTTGCATCCACTCCATATACATAAGTATCATGTAATAATCCTTGAGTTTGAAGCATGTAAACATATCCTACTTTTGGAAGTTCTGGATATTCTTTTATTGACTCAAGAAGAGGCTTAGTTTCATATACTGAAACTTCATCTGGAGTAAGATTTCTTGCTGCTTCGCCTAAATACATTGCTGCTTTAAATCCTATCATTCTAACAGCTTTTTCATGAGCATATTGTTTTAAACCATCAATAGGTTCAGCTATTACTACAACATTATTTAATTTAGAAAATGGAGTGTATTTAGCTCCTTCTCCAGTCATGTCTACTATACCTTCTTGGAAACCTACTATTTTTCCAGTAGTTACAACAGCTACACCTTTTAAAGCATGAGTTTTTCCTTCTCCTACAGTGTCAACTTTAGACATTATACCTGGGAATATTCCCCCATTACCTTCAACTTTTACTCTTGGCTCGATAACATCTTTTACAGGTGTTATTCTTACGCTTTCACCTGGACGAGCTAATTCTATATCTATAGATTTTATATGCTCATCTCCACCAATCTCTTGTAGCATCTCTTGCTTATTGATGAATAATACTCCATCTTTTACTTCTGTTACATCACCAAATTGAATATCTTTTATAAAGATTTTCCCTAATTCAAGACGCATACTTGCACCTCCTGTTATTTAATTTGTGTATATGCATTTGAGTTTTTCTCAAAATTATATCATTTTATAACTTTTATTAAAGATAATTTTATAATATAGTATTTTTATGTCTTAAATATTTGTTATATTATTAAAAAATATTTACTGTAAAAAAATTATTTTATTTAAAATTATTTTTTTAACAAACTTGAATATAAAAACCTCTTTTATCTTATTATCTTCAGACTAAAACATATTTTTACTTTATTGTTAATATTTCGCCAATATCTTAAAGATATTTTTTAATCATGTCTTCTATATTAGGAACTGTAGCATCATCTTTAGTAACTTCGTCTACTTTTTCCCCATCTTTGTATATAGCCATAGTTGGAAGGCCTAATACTTTTTGTTTTATAGCTAATCTTCTAGCTTTTGTTGTATCCATCTTACAGAATTTTATTTTGTCCCCATAAGTCTCAGCTAATTTATGAACATCTGGCATTAAAGCTTTACAAGGCTCACAACCTTCACTCCAGAAATCAACAAATACAAAACCTTCTGCGTTTAAAACTTCTTCTTCAAATGTAGCCTTATCTAAATCTAACATTTTATTTTTCCCCCTTGAAATTTTTATTTTATTTTAAATATTATTTATTAAATTGAATTTACAGACTTTTAGTTTCCAAACTTTTCATCAATGTATTTCTCAGCTACTATAGATGCAATTGCTCCATCATTAGTTGCAGTTACAACCTGTCTTAGAGTTTTAGATCTACAATCTCCTGCTGCAAATACACCTGGTATGTTAGTTTTCATGTCTTCATCAGTTATTATATAACCTTTTTCGTCCATATCAACTTTACCTTTGAATAAATCAGTTTGAGCATCTAATCCAACGAAAACAAATACTCCCATTGTTCCATCTTCTTCATCTGCAAAATATTCATGAGTTTCTCCAGTAATCTTGTTTTTAAATACTACTGACTCTAATATTCCATCACCTTTGATTTCTTCTATTACTGTATCTAATAAGAATTCTATCTTTGGATTAGCTTTTGCTTTTTCTTCAACACTCTTAGCACATCTAAATCCTTGTCTTCTATGTACAATTGTTACTTTTCTAGCAAATTTAGTTAAATACATTGCTTCTTCTAATGCACTATCTCCTCCACCTACAACAAACACTTCAAAATCTTCAAAGAAATCTGCATCGCAAGTTGCACAATATGAAACACCTTTACCAGTAAGTTCTTTTTCCCCTGGGCAACCAATTTTTCTTGGAGTTGCTCCTGTTCCTATTATTACTGCTTTAGCTCTATACTCTGCTTTTTGGCCTTTTAAAACTTTTATATCTCCATCTAGCTCAGTATCTACAATGTTATCTCTTAGAATTTCTGCTCCAAACTCTTTGCATTGTTCAACCATTCTAGCTATTAAACTTGGTCCTGTTGCATTTGGAACTGACCCTGGATAATTTGCAATTTCATGTGTTATTACAATTTGCCCACCAGTTTTGTCTTTTTCTAGGATTAGAGTATTCAACTTTGCTCTTGCCCCATAAAGCCCTGCTGCAAGCCCTGCTGGTCCTGAACCAATTATTACTAAGTCATATACATTTTCCATTTTGACTTATCCTCCCCAATTAGATTTCTCATTTTATTTAATATTAAATTAGATTTAATATTTAGGCTGCTTTAATAACTTTTTAACAAATTTTTTTATTCATACTGCATTCTTTGTATTGTATTATAAAATATATCATAATCAATTACTCTAAAGTCGTCTTGAACACTTTCTGTCCATTTTGGAGTCTTTTTATTATTCTGAAATTTACTTGCAGTGATGATTGCTTCTTCAATTAAGGTTAAAGAGTTTATATCCAAACGATTTCCTCTCTTTAGTATAATAGTTCTATAAGGTGTTTCATTTGGTTTTACACTCCCATAGAGTGGATGAGATAAAAGTTCATACCCTTCATGTATCAAATCTCTACTTGCTTCTAAGATACCAATATAAGTTGTGTATTTAAACAAAACTTCTCTTTCTTGAACTTCTTCTCTTACTTTTGGATTATTTGTAATTATTATCATTTTTTTACTCTCTTTCAATCTTTTATTTATTACTTGATAAATAAAAAACAGGAAAAACAAATCTCCCAATTTGTCTTCCCTGTTAAAATCATTTTCAGAGCCCCGTCCAAGTACAGTCATTTTTACCTGAGAATTTCATCTAATCTTTTGGGTAAATAGGATTAAATTTGTCCCTTCGGTCGCTTTTTATAAAGCAGTCTCCCATACTCTTCATCCGGATTATTAAGTTATCAGAAAATTGAAAATTAAGCAATTTATCCTTTGTTTTCTATAAATAGCTTTTTTCTATCTCTGTTGACTTAAGTATATAAACATTCTATAAAATTTGCAATAGTTTTTTTATATGTATTTTGTATACATTTTTACTTTTTTTTCCAAGTGTTGATATTGCATATTTCCTGTATTTTCTTTTTTTTTTAAGTGCAAACCTTTTTTGGTTTACTTTCTCAAACTGATTAAAAATATAACTATTTGTGTATCATCCCTTTGATTTTTACATATTCTTTAATTTTTCTTTTTTATATGGTAAAATTCTCATAATTTTTTATAATTTGCTATCATTTACTTCATCAAACCAAGATTTAACCTCCCCTATGATAGACTTAACACAGTCATTATCAAATGGTGAATGTAGATTTCCCACACTTACAATATCTAAAAATGATTTTGTTCCTCCAACTCTACAAATATTTATATAATCTTGCCATCCTGCATCTCTATCTTGAATCATTTTTTTCCAAAATTGTAATGCACAAAGTTGAGCTAGTACATAGTCTATATAATAAAATGGATTTTTAAATATATGACCTTGCTTAAACCACCAACACCCTCTATCTAAAAAAGAATTATTGTCATAGTTCCTATGAGGTAAGTATTTTTTCTCTAAATATCTCCATTTTTCTTTTCTTTTTGCTTTATCCTCATTAGGATTTTTATAAACATAATGCTGAAATTCATCAACAATTATTCCATAAGGTATAAATTTGATGGCTGTCGACAAGTGAGTAAATTTATATTTATCTGTATCTTCTTTAAAAAACAGATTCATCCATGGCCATGTTATAAATTCCATACTCATTGAATGAATTTCACAGCTGTCAAGTGTTGGAAAATTAATCTCTGGCATATCAATCCATCTAGACATGTATAACTGGAACGCATGTCCTGCTTCATGTGTTAATACATCTATGTCATCATAAGTTTGGTTGAAGTTAGAAAAAATGAATGGTGACTTGTAGTCTGGTATGTATGTACAATAACCTCCTGCTCCTTTTCCTTTCTTTGTTTCTAAATCCATAAGTTCATTTTCTAGCATAAAATTAAAAAATTCCTCTGTTTCTTTTGAAAGTTCACTATACATCCTTTGCCCATTCTGAATTATGTATTTTGAATCACCTTTTAATCTTGCATTTCCTGTTAAAAATTCCACGTCTTCATCTATGTAACTTAAGTTTTCTAGACCAAGTCTTTTAGCTTGTTTTTTATAAAGCTCATTGGCCATTGGAACAACATATTTTAATACTTGCTTTCTAATATTTTCTACCATATCTTCTCTATAGTCACTTCTCATCATTCTGATATATCCAAGCTCTACAAAATCTTCAAAGCCTAATTTTTTAGATATCTTATCTCTAAGTTTAACTAATTTATCAAATATGTCATCAAATTTTGATTCATTTTCTTCAAAAAAATTATAATATGCTTTGTTGGCCAATTCTCTTGTCTTCCTACAATTAGAGTACATAAACTTTCCCATGCTAGATAAATTTCTTTCTTCTCCATCGAACATTATTTGTGCTGATGCTAAAAGTTTAGTATACTCTGAACACAATTTATTTTCTTCTTGCAATTCACTTATTATATCTTTAGAAAAACTTTTCAGAGAATAGTCTATTATTGTGAAAAATTGTTTTCCAAATTTTTTTATTAAATCACATTTAAACTTTGAATTTATTACAACATCATAAAAATAAGAATTTAACTCTTCATACAAAGGCAAATATTCATCCCAGTAATTTTTTTCCTCTTGATAGAATTTATTAAGTGTATCTATACTGTATCTTATTGATGCTATATTTGACAACGTTTCTATTTTATTTCTCAATAAATTAATCTTATGTATATTTTCTTGTTGTTCTTCATAGGTACAGGATTTTTTTATATCTTCTACACACTCCAAAAATTCTTTTTTTATACTATCATAATTGGGTCTTTCATACTTAAATTGTGAAAACTTCATTTAAAACGCTCCTTTGCAACTTTATTTTATATCTTTATATCATACTTTTATATCTTCGATATACATAGTTTTATATACTGCCTAAGTCTAATTTATAAATTATTATATATATTAAATATTCTTTACATTGTAATCATGTTGAATAATAACATATGATTGATATAATTACAATATTTTGTGATATAAAATCAACTACCATGTATATTATTGGAAAAACATTCATATAAAAACCGTAGCTTTTATAACAAATACTTCTATTTATATAATAATGCAAACGATAGCATTTTTATAATTGATACTTACAAAACAATTAAAAATCTACTTTTTAAATATACATATTATATAGATAATATTTTTATCAAAAAATTAATATTATTAAACTTTCTAAATTGCTTATCTCTTGGTATAATAGTATACAAAACTAATCATATTTTCCACTGAAATTTTGTTCAACGCTAGTTGTGTCAACGTTTTCACAGGAAAATTGAGTATATAATTTACTGGAGGTTGATATGTACAAATTAATCGCATTAGATATTGATGGAACAATATTAAACACACAAAAAAGGATTACTCCTGAGGTCTTTGATTCTATTCAAGAAGCAAAAAAGGCTGGTGCCAAAGTTGTTATAACAACAGGCAGACCTCTTCCTGGTGTAAAAGCACTTCTAAACCAATTAAACTTAACAGATGAAGGTGATTATGTTATATGTTTTAATGGAGCCATTATTCAAGAAGTCAAGAGTGAAGAAATTATACATGATGTGGAAATGACTTTAGATGACTTTGATTTTATATATAATAACGTTTGTAAAAAATATAATACCAAAATACACATAAATACAATGACCAATTTAATTACACCAAACGAAATTCCTGGTAAGTATACTCTTCATGAAGCTAAATTAAATGATATAGATGTTAAATATATACAAAAAGATAAAATTGATGAATCTATTAAAATCTGTAAAATTATGATAGTTGATGAACCAGAAAGATTAGAAGAAATTATACAACAGCTACCTAAAAATTTATTCAATAAATATACTATAGTAAGGTCTGCTCCTTTTTATCTAGAGTTTTTAGGTAAAACTACTAATAAAGGAACTGCCCTTAAGACATTGTGTACTAATTTAGATATTCCTATAGAAGAAGCTATTGCTGTTGGTGATGAAGAAAATGACCAACATATGATAAAGTATGCAGGTCTTGGTGTAGCTATGGGAAATGCACGTGATAGTATAAAAGAAATTGCTGATTATGTTACAGATACCAATAACGAAAATGGAGTTGCAAAGGTTATAAATAAATATATACTTAATAGAGCTATTTAAACATATAAAAAACTAAAAATACATCTTTAGCTTTAAATTCTATTTAATCTATATACTTGATAATAAAAGTATATAGATTAAATATTATCTAATATTTTTAGCTAAAGGTTGTTTTAGTTTTTCATATATGTATATCTAGAATAATACTTTTTGTTTCAATTTAAATATTTTATATGATTCTACTATTGCTTCATTAATATCTAAACAATATACATCATCGTCATCTGATAAACCAGATTCTTTTATCCAAGCATCAAAATCATTCTTCGTCCAGAAGAAATTCATTATATTTCAGCAACTTGCTGCCCAGTTTGAATATTTATCAAGATTTATATGAAGCACTCTTAAATGTGGGTTATTGACGTATTCAATTTTTTCGTTTTTTATAAATATTTCTATTTCTTTCCCTGTAACACTACACATAGAATTTATTCTTACATCTTGATTAAATGTGCAAGAAGTTCCTATAGCATCTATAGCACACATTGCACTAAAACTTCGCCCATCGCTCAAAGTTACTTTATGATTAGTTGGTAATGCTGATACAGGATATATAAAATTTATACTATCTTCATCAACAACCATTATATTTTTATCAATAAAATATTGTAATGTATTTTCTATATATTCCTTTTCTAACTTCAAGTTTTCACTTATATATTCAGTCACTTCTTGAAGTGTAACACTAGAACCTTTTTCTATTATTACATCCATAATAGATAGTCTTATTTTTTGTTGTACGTCATCCAAACTATTGTATTTTTCTATCTGACTCATATCTACTCCTCTTTAAACTTCATAACACTTCGATAAAGTATCAGTTAATCTATTCTTATATTCTTCATATTTTTTACTTCCTCTAACTCTAGGTCTTGGAATATCTATGTTTATATCGTCAATAACTCTTCCTTTATCTCTTGACATTACAATAACTCTATCACTCATATATACAGCTTCGTCAACATCATGAGTTACCATTAATGCAGTTATTTTCTTTTTTGTCCATATTCTTTCTAGCTCTTCTTGTAAGTTTTGTCTCATTTGAAAGTCAACTGCTCCCAATGGTTCATCCATTAATAATACTTCTGGATTGCATGCTAAGGCTCTTATCATAGCAACCCTTTGTTTCATCCCTCCAGATAATTGATGAGGAAACAACTTTTCTTTCCCTTTTAAATCTGACATAACTAAAAGTTCTTCTAACATTTCTTCTCTTTTTTCCTTTGGTATTTTCTGTTGTTTCATAGGAAATAGAACATTTCCTCTTATAGTTTTCCAAGGAAATAAAGCATAATTTTGAAATATGAAAGCTCTATCTATACCTGGTTTTTTAACTTTTTTATCATTTATAAAAACATCTCCACTTTCTGATTTTTGAAATCCACCTATTATAGTAAGTAGCGTCGTTTTTCCACACCCTGATGGCCCTAAAAGACAAACAAATTGACCATTTTCTATATCCATACTTATATCTTCTAAAACCTTTGTATGTACTTTATTATTTACAAATGTTTTATTTATATCTCTTACACTTAACTTCATTAATCTGCAAACCTCCATCTACAAAGGATTTTATTTATAAACTTTAATACTCTATCTATTATAAATCCTATTAAAGCTGCAAATATCATAAGCCCAATTAATACATCTGTATGCATTAATGTTTGAGCTTGTACCATTGAGTAACCGAGACCGGCACTCGTAGCTATAAACTCCGCTCAGATAACAGACATCCATCCTGTACTTATAGCTATTCTTGAACCAGTTAGTATATCAGGAAGAGACGCTGGCACTATTACATTTGTAAATATTACAAATGGCGATGCCCCCATACTTCTAGCTGCATTATAATAATCTTTTGATATTGCTCTTACACCTTGAATAGTATTTAAGATTATAGGAAAAACTCCTGAAAAAGCTATTAAAAATATTGTTGGACCATCTCCTATACCAAACCATACTATAGTAAGAGGCACCCATGCCATTATAGGAACCTGTCTTACAGAATCTACGACTGGAGATAAAACTTTTTCAAAAGTTTTAGAAAATCCCATGATAAACCCTATTGGAAGCCCAAATAATAGCGCATACATAAAACCTTTGAGTACTCTCTGTAATGTTATAAAAAGATTAGTAACTGTCTCTACATCTGTTACACAATAAAAGAAACCTTTTATTACATCTACTGGCATTGGAAGTAATAAAGAGCTTCCTATATCTTTTGCCGCAAAATGCCAAACTGAAAATATAATGACTAAGAGTATTATCTTGTATAGAATATCCATACTACTATCAGATTTTTTCTTAGTTAATCTATCTCTTTTATCTTTAGAAACTTTAATTTCCAATTTCTTATTTCCTCCATATCTATATTTCTTATATTCTTGTACTCTTTCAGTGTATTCTTAAATGTAGATTCATTATTTAAAGCATCAACACTTTTATTGTAAAGTTTTATAAAATCACTATATGCTTTACTTTTTTTAAATTTTTTGCTTACAACTAAAACATAAGTATCATAATCTCCCAATTCAGTTGTAGATTTTCTTGTACCTTCTAATCCGATTGATTTTATACAGTCTATTACAACACCATCTACTAGATTGCTTTCTAATCCATATGCTAATGCAGTCCCTAATAAAGGAGATATTTCTACATTTTCATAATATTTCTTCACTAATTCTGACTGATAATTTCTGTTTTGAATGATTCCAATTTTTTTAGGATTGCTATTACTTAATAAGAATACATCTGAATTTTGAACTACTGTGCCAACAATTTCAAATCCACTAGTTGCATTTACATACTGTTTTGCGGCATCTTTACATATAATTGCTATATCTATTTCCTCTGAACTCAGAGCCCATTGCATTGTACTTGCTCAGCAATCATTAATTGTAAAAGTATCCATTACATCACTTACTTTTATATTTTCAAAGTAGTCTCTATTTACCATATAATTTATTACAAAACCAGAGGTATCATCAGATACCCCTATTCTTAGTTTTCCTTCTATTTCTTCTTTATCTTCAAAATTAAAAAATATTATAAATATACTTCCCAAAACAATAATAAAAAGTATTATTATATTTTTTATATTCTCCATTTATTTATAATACCTTTGCTTTCCAATCTTCATAACTCAAACCTTCAGGGAACTCTGGATTAACTTTTTCTTTTATAAATTTATCAAAATCATCTGCTCCACAAGAATCCAATAAACTTGTATCAATTGTATCTTCATATTTAGGTATATCATCTAGTGCTTTTAAATCTTTATACATTTGTAAATTGTTTTTATATTCTTCTCCTGTAACTTTCCAAGTAAGTGTTCTACCTTCTCCAACTGTCTTTTTATAAATAGTTCTAAGTGCAACTTCTTCTTCTACATTATAATATTTTGCAAATATCTTAGCAGCTTCAGCTGGATTTGTATATATGTATTCTATTGCTTTTGTATGGGCTAGAACCAATTTTTTTGCTAAATCTGGATGTTCTTTTATAAAGTTTTTGTTTAATGAGAATGAGCAACAGTTATATTCTTTACCATTAGCTTTTTCTTTATATTGAGTAGATGCTATTATTTTTCCTGCACCATCATTTTCAGCTACAGAACCCCAAGGGTCACAAGATGTAAATGCTTGTATTTTTCCAGTCTTAAGAGCTAAGTATTTATCTTTATCTGAATCCATATTTACAATTTCATATTTTGACGGGTCAGTTGGTAGACCTGTTTCTGGTCCATAATCACTTGTCCATAAGAAATCACTCATATCTGTTGCAATTTTTTTACCTAGTAAATCTTTAGGTTCTTTTATATCTTTTGAAACTATTAAATATTCAGAACCACCTGTATGATTATTAGCTGCTATTGTTATTGGTGAACCTTTAGGTATAGCCCCCACAAGACCTTTTGTTCCTATATAACCGGCATCCATTTTCCCTGCTGCCATAGCTTCAGGAACTTTACCATTTCCAACAGTTTTTACATTAAGACCTAAATCTTTATATATTCCAGCTGCTTCTGCTACTGGTCCAGCAGTCATATGGTCACAGTTATAATACCCTACTGTTATTGTATAATCATCCTTCCCAGCTTTTGCTTCTTCTTTCTCTTTTGGTTTACTACTACAGCCTGTTAGTATAGATGCCCCCATTACACTAACTAAGATTAATGCTTGAATCTTCTTAGATACTCTCATCTAAATTTCCCACCTTTGTGTATTATTTTTATTTTTAGCAACATTTGTCCATATCTTCTCCAAATAAATCAACAAACTTGTTGCCTTCTACCCTATAAATTGCATACCCTACATTACCATTCTTAGAACCTGACACAATTACTTCTATTGGTGGTTCATCATCAATATTTTTAAAATTTATAGTTTGATTCTCTATAGGTGCTGGTATTGGTTTTGTTATGTAATGACTGTTTTTGTCAGAAACTACCACTACCATTTCATTTGAATTATTACCTTTTTTATATATAACTACTAAATCTTTTTTCCCATCATTATTTAAATCTTCTTCAGCACAAGTTATTATATTTTCTTTATGATTTTTTCTAAAATATTCCAATGTTTCTTTATTCACATTTGGAATAGAGGCATCTTCTTCAAGGTTATCATCCACTATCTTTGATAAAACTATTAATGCTACTACTATACAGGATATTATAACTATCTTTTTAAGCATGATTTCCTATGACCTCTTTCATTTTTGGTATTATTGATTTAAATGCAAATAAAATAATTACAATCGTACACACATATTCAAAACTATCTGGTATATTTAACATTAGTTTATTTGCCAACTGTATTGAAGAATTTGTTGTATCTAAATTTACTGAATTGTCATTTACTAAAAGTAAATTTGTTATGTATCCAATTATTATTGAGGATAGTGTCAAAGTTACTGAATATATAATAACAGTTCTTTTCCCAATAAGTTTAAACATACTTATAAGTTCTGGTAAGTTTGTAGCTGCTCCAGCTATTAAAAACGTTATCGCTATCCCAGGAGAAGCTCCACTTGCAACAAGGGCAGCTATAAATGGAATATGTCCTACTGCACACACATACATGACACATGCAAGTATTGCTATACTTCCAAGAGATATCAATCCTGGATTACCTAGATATTTTTGAATTATGCTATTTGGAAAAATTGTTGTTATAAAACCTGCAAAAAGCATTCCCATTACTACATATTTACTAATAGTAAGAGCTAACTCTCCAAAAGACCATTTAAGACCATCAATCAGATTTTCTATAAAACTTCTCTTTTCTTCTTCTAATTCTATTACATCTTCATCTGAATCATTATGCAAAGATAATTCTTCTTTTCCAAAACAATTCCCTAAAAATCCTACTAAAAATGGCACTAAAAAACCAGCTATTAGATAAATAATTGTAACTTTAGGCCCCAAAAGACCTAGACAAAGAACTACAGCTATTGGATTTATTATTGGAGTTGATGTCATAAAAGCAAGCACTGGTCCTAGGTATGCTCCAGAATAATACATACTTATACCAAGTGGGATTACTCCACAGCTACATATTGGTAAAAACATTCCTGAGATAGTGCTTTTAATCAAAGAAGAAAACTTCTTATTTCCAAGTTGTTTTTGAAACCTTTTTGGAGTTAAAACATTGTGAAGTACACCTGCTAATATAAAACTTATCATAAGCCATCCTGATGCTCCATTCAATGTAACTATAGAAGCTACTATAGTCTCTTTAATTCCATTTAAAACAATTTCTAATATATTCATTTTTGATACTCCTAATTTTAAACTTTTAACTATTATTTATAGCTTCTACTATCGCCTTTTCAATTGTATCTTTATTTAATCTGTCATATTTTTTTTTCTGATTTATTATTAAAGTTCCTTTTGTTATAATTCCATATTTTTTTACATATGAAAAATCTTTACCTGCCTGATACAGTTTCACTTCCAATTTATCAGTATACTTTTCTGACATTTTTTTTATAAACACTCCATGCTCATCACAAGATGGTCAAGTATTTATAAATTCAACTAAAACTTTAGACATTTGTTCATCCCCTACTCAAACAATTTATCCTTGACTTAAAATAATCCACAGAAAATAAGTTTTCCCATGGATTGTATACCAAACTGTTTTATAATGTTATGACTTGGTCTATACCTGCACTACCTAAACAAGCATATAAGTTTGGAAAACATCCAATCGTAGCCCCATCAACCAAGTTATTCTCTATCCCTCTCTCTATAGCACATTGGTCACAAGCCATTATTATCATATCCGTTTTTTTATGTAATTCACTTAGTTTTTCTCCTATTGGATTCCCTTTAGATAAGAATAATGTATTATCCATAAAGAAAAACATCCCTAGAACATCTACTCCATGAGTTCCTTGTTCTAATTGTGGTATTATCATTTTGTCTAAAATTTTATGTACATTAGTACTATTGAAGATATATGCTACTTTCATTTTTATTCCTCCATCCAATTTTTCCCTAAATTTTATACAAATTTTTACATATACAATTACATTATAAGTTCTTTTGTATTTATCTGTAAAATAGTTAATAACTATATCATCAAAAGTGTATATAGTATTTTTCTATATAAATTAAATTATTAATTAAATTTTTCTATATTTTTATTAATTTTAATAAATAAAAGATAGACTCCATAAATTTACATAGTAAATTTATGGAGTCTATCTTAATTAAATTTATATCAATATCAAATTTATATATTTCTCAGATTTTTCATACTTATATCGAGAGCTTTGACAGAGTGTGTAAGTGCTCCTACAGAAACAACATCCACTCCAATTTTTCCTATAGATTCTATAGTATCTAAATTCACATTTCCAGAAAATTCTACAATTGCTCTTCCATTTATAATATCTATAGCTTGTTTTGCCATTTCTAAGCTCATATTATCCAACATTATTATATCTGCTTTTGCTTCTAAAGCTTCTTTTACCATATCTAAGGTTTCCACTTCTACTTCTATTTTTCTAACAAAAGAAGTGTTTTTTCTAGCTAGTTCAACTGCATTTTTGACACCACCAGCGGCTCCAATGTGATTGTCTTTAAGCAAAATTCCATCAGATAAATTAAATCTATGATTACATCCTCCACCTACTTTTACAGAATATTTATCTAATATTCTAAGATTAGGTATTGTTTTTCTACTATCTAACAATTTTGTATTTGTACCTTCAAGCTTTTCAACATATTTACTAGTAGTAGTGGCTATACCACTCATTCTTTGTAAATAATTTAATGCTACACGTTCTCCTACAAGTAAATTTCTAGTATTCCCAGTTAATACAGCTATCTTTTCACGATTTTCTACTTTATCACCATCATTTTTATATAACTCTACATCTACATTTCCAAGTATCTCAAAAACCCTCTTAAATACACCTAATCCAGCTATTATACCATCTTGCTTACAAATTAAATCTACAGTAGACTTAGAATTTTCATCCACAATAGAATTAGTTGTTATATCTTCACTTGGAACATCTTCTATTAAAGCATCCTGTATCATTCTATCAATACTGAACCTCCCATGACTAGAGTCACAGGGTTCCTGTTTCACAGAATTTCGCATACTAAAATATGTCTTACCAATTCTCCACAGGCTATCCCCGTAGTTCCTACGGTTCTTACATAAGTTATTTATTTTAAACTGTTATTAGTCTTAGTCCTTCTTTTAGTATATTTATACTCGCATTTGTGTCTCTATCGTGAGTTACATTACAACAAGGACAAATCCATTCTCTTATATTTAAATTCTTAACTTCCTCATT